>NZ_JBHXFE010000025.1:0-72310 GCF_042722475.1 Streptomyces sp. NPDC127092 | reverse complement strand
GAGGAAAACCTTTCCTCTCCCGCCCTCTCCGGCAGAGCAGAACCACCCCTAGCCGGACCGCCCCCCCCCACCCCCCGTCCCCCTGCGCCGGAACCCCTCCGGGGGCCCCCTCCCCCTGGGAGCCACCACATGCGCCGGGGCGGCCTGGTTCCCGCTCCGCGGGATTTCCGGTGCGTTCAACCGTCCACCCACCTGCCCCGTGCATGACAGATGTGATCGCGAATGTCTTCCCAGCAGGTCAAACCACCTCGTACGGGGGAGAAGCAGCGTTCACCCGCCCCGGACCGCCCGTCAGTCACCGCTGGTGCCAGGCGGTTCGGAGATTCCCGCCCCTACGCCCGCCTCAGGCGAGCATCCGCTCGTCTCTCCGGCGTGCGTGGAATCCATGAGGAGAGTCCGTGTCACTCCTGCCGCGCAGAACATCGAGCAACCGGCGAGCCGCTCTCGCCGGCTTGCTCACCACCGCCCTCGCCGCGCTCAGCCTTCCCCTCGCCACGACCGCCACGGCCCACCCCGCCGCCGCTCCGATCGCCGAGTCCGCCACGGGCACCTACCTGGTCACCCTGGCCGACGAGCCTCTGGTCACCTACGACGGCGGGGTGGGCGACCTCCCCGCCACGAAGCCCGCCGAGGGCGGCAAGCTCGATGTCGCATCGGCCGCCGCCAAGCGGTACCGCGCCCACCTGACGGACCAGCAGAACCGCGTCGCCAAGAAGGTAGGCGCCACCGTCCGTCAGCACTACGCGGTCACCACCAACACCTTCAGCGCCCGGCTCGACGCCCGCCAACTGGTGCGCCTCGCCCGCACGGGGAGCGTCCTGCACATCGCCCCCGACCGCTTCCACCAGGCCACCGACGACCGGAACTCCACCGACTTCCTCAAACTCTCCGGCCGCAAGGGGCTGTGGGAGGCCCTCGGCGGAACCGCCGAAGCCGGCAAGGGCATCGTCATCGGCGACATCGACACGGGCATCTGGCCCGAGAACCCCTCCTTCGAAGCCTCGGCCCTGAGTTCACGCAAGCCCGGCCCGAAGGACCGCCACCGCCCCTACCGCGTGGGCACGACCACCGTGATGCACAAGGCGGACGGCGCCACCTTCAAGGGCACCTGCCAGACCGGCGACAGCTTCACCGCCGCGGCCTGCAACGAGAAGGTCATCAGCGCCCGCTACTTCGGAAAGGCATGGTTCGACGCCGTTCCGGAGTCCAACCGGGCCGGATACGTCTCCCCGCGCGACAGCCAGGGCCACGGCACCCACACGGCGGCCACCGCGGCCGGCAACGCCGACGTCCGCGCCACGGCCGGTGGCGAGGACCTCGGCACCGTCTCCGGCGTGGCTCCCGCAGCCACCATCGCCGTCTACAAGGCCCTCTGGCAGAGCAAGGACGGCCAGGCGGACGGCGGTCTGACCAGCGACCTCGTCGCCGCCATCGACCAGGCCGTCGCCGACGGCGTGGACGTCATCAACTACTCACTCGGCGCCGCGTTCGAGAGTGCGTACAACGACCCGGCGCAGGTCGCGCTCCGCAACGCCGCCGCGGCCGGAGTCTTCGTCGCCACCGCCGCGGGCAACTCCGGCCCGGGCGCGTCCAGCCTCTCCAACACCGCGCCCTGGACCACCACGGTCGCCGCCGGCACCGTCAAGTCGCACACCGGCACGGTGACCCTCGGCAACGGCTCCAGCTACACCGGCATCAGCACCACCGTGCACCGGCAGGTCGGCCCCGCCCCGCTCGTCCTGGGCTCCGCGGTCCGGGTCCCCGACACTGTGGACGTCTACGCGGACTACTGCATGCCGAACTCCCTCGACCCGGCCCGCACGGCCGGGAAGATCGTCGTCTGCGAACGGGGCGTCAACGGCCGCTCCGACAAGTCCGCCGAGGTCAAGCGGGCCGGCGGCATCGGCCTCGTCCTGGTCAACCCCGGCGACGAGAGCACGGACGGCGACCTGCACAGCGTGCCGGCCGTCCACCTCGACCACGCGGACGCGGCCCCCGTGCGCACCTACGCCGCCACGAGCGGAGCCACCGCCACCCTCACCGAGGGAGGCGCCTCGGACGCCTACCCGCAGGTGGCCGGCTTCTCCTCGCGCGGCCCCTCGCTCGTCGGCAACGGCGACCTGCTCAAGCCCGACATCACCGCGCCCGGCGTCACGATCCTCGCGGCCGTGTCCCCGGACGGCAACCACGGCCGCGACTTCGACTACTACTCCGGCACCTCCATGGCCACCCCGCACATCAGCGGCCTGGCGGCGCTCTACCTCTCGGAGCACCCGACCTGGTCCCCGATGAGCATCAAGTCGGCCATGATGACCACCGCCACGCCGACGAAGACCGCGGACGGCAAGAACAGCGACGACGCCTTCGCGCAGGGCGCCGGCGAGGTGGACGCACGGGCCATGCTGCGGCCCGGACTCGTCTACGACTCGGGGGAGAGGGACTGGCTCGCCTACCTCGAGGGCTCCGGCGTGCCCACCGGAAGCGGCGTCAAGGCCATCGACCCGAGCGACCTCAACTACCCGTCCATAGCCATCGGCGACCTGTTCGGCAGCCAGACCGTCACCCGCACCGTCACCGCGACCACGGCCGGCACCTACCGCGCCCGGGTGGACCTCCCCGGCATCAAGACCACGGTGAGCCCGTCCGTACTGCACTTCAGTCACCCCGGTCAGAAGCGCACCTTCATCCTCACCCTGGATGTGACCACCGCGCCCGCCGGACGCGTCGACACCGGGGCCCTCACCTGGACCTCCGGCCGCACCACCGTCCGCAGCCCGATCGTCGTCACCCCGCAGATCGTCCGCGCCCCCGCCGAGGTCAAGGGCTCCGGCTCCAGCGGCTCGACCGAGTTCTCGGTCACCCCGGCCACCAGCACCCTGACGGCCACCGCCTACGGACCGGTCACCTCGCCGGTCACCAAGGGCACCCTGACCCAGATGCAGGAGGTCTCCTACGACGCCGAGATCCCGTCCGGCGCCAAGGCGTCGCAGATCACGGTCCGCTTCGACGCGGCGGCAGACACGATCACGGGCGTCCTGTGGGGCAGCAAGGTCGACGGGGTCCTCCAGGACGTCCAGATCGCCGTCCCCGACAGCGACGGAACGGTCACCATCACCGTGCCGCATCCCGCGGCCGACGCCCTCTTCGTGTCCCTGGTCGCCATGGGGGCCGACGGGGAGACCGTCACCCCGTACACCTACCAGGCGAACCACGTCACCGCGGACAGCCCCGTCACCGGCGAAGTCACGGTCAAGCCCGAGCAGGCCCGCGTCACACCCGGCGTGCCGACCGACCTGACCGCCGCCTGGTCCGGCGTCCCGGCGAACGCCCGGTCCGGCGCCTGGATCGAGTACGGCAACGGGGCAGGCTCCTTCCTGACCCTCAACTGAATCCCGACACCCACCGGCGGGGGCGGCACGCACACACGTGCCGCCCCCGCACACGCGCTCCGCACATGCCGGCTACTAAGAACCGATCACCTTCGAGGACCCGGTGCCGCCGGCCGCGCTGCGAGCCTCTGGATCGTTCCACCCGCCGCAGAGCTACCGGTACTTGACCGATGAAGACCTCCGGAAGGTCGCTGAGGCCGCACCGGCGTCCGCGGCTGCCCTTCAGGGATCGCCGAACGATCCGACGCCCGCCCAGGCTTCCATGTCCAGGACCGAGGGCGAGCTCGGGATTGCCTGATGCGAGCGGCTGTTCGAGCGGTCGGCCCTTGAAGGAGCGGTCGATGACGGCTTCCCGCTGAGGGGGCAGGGGAAGCTCGGGCCATGCTTCCTAGGATCTCCTCGACCAGCTCCGGAGCGGTCTCCGGGTGGAGGAAGGTGAATCGGGCGACGGTTTCGCCCTCCCAGCCGGTCGGCGCGGCGAAGGCGGTCTGGCCGGCGAGGAGGCGGGCGGACCATTCCGCGTAGTCCTCGGCGGTCCAGCCACTCCGGCGGAACGTCACGCCGGAAGGTTCGGGTTCGCGGACGAGTTCGAGGTAGGGGGCCGTGCGGATGAGTGCGGCGGTGGTGCGGGCCTTCTCTATGGCCTCGCTGTAGGCGCGGGTGCCGTGGACGGCGAGGGAGAACCACAGGGGCAGGCCGCGGGCGCGGCGGCTGAGGTGGTGGGCGTAGTCGCTCGGGTTCCACTGGGTGTCGTCGTCCGTGTGAAGGGCGTCGAGGCAGGAGGCGTTCTGGGTGTGGGCCGCCCTGGCCGGGCGAGGGTCGCGGTAGAGGAGGGTGGCGCAGTAGAAGGGGGCGGACAGCCACTTGTGGGGGTGAAGAAACCAGGTAGTCGGCATGCTCGATGCCCCGGTAGCGGTCCCGGACGCTCGGGGCGAGGAGGCCGGCGCCGCCGTACGCGCCGTCCACGTGGAACCAGAGGCCGAACTCCCGGGCTACGGTGGCGATTCCGGAGAGGTCGTCGATGATTCCGGCGTTGGTGGTGCCGGCGGTGGCCGCGACTGCGATGACGTCGGAGGGGTCGCGTCGGCGAGGAGCGCCGCGCGCAGTGCGGGACCGGTCAGGCGGTGATCAGTGGTCGGCACTGTGAACGGCTCGATGCCGATGATGCGCAGGGCGTTGCCGATGGAGGAGTGGGCCTGGTCGGAGACGGCGAACCTGGCGCGGTCGTACGGGGCGAGGACCCGGCGGCGCCGGGTCGTGTCGCGCGCGGTCACCAGGGCGGAGATGTTCCCGGCCGAACCGCCGGAGACGAAGCAGTCACCCGCGGCGGCCGGCATGTCGGCGAGGTCCGCGAGCAGGCGCAGCACCTGGTTCTCGGCGGCGACGGGGCCGGAGGCGAGGAGCCATGAGGCGCCCTGGATCGACGAGCACGAGACGAGCGCGCCGAAGAGGGTGGCGGCCTGCGTGGTCCGGCACGGTAGTACCGCCGCACAGCGTGACGCCAGGGGCACTTCCACCGGCGGGGCCCACGACGCCACGCGGCCCGCCCGCCCTCCGGTAAGCATCCTTCTCGGCATTGGGCGGGCGCCCACACTGCGGCGACGGTCGATACCGACCGACCGCAGCCGATCCGTCCTGCACCGCCCCCCTGCCGGGGCACCCCGAGGCTGCATGGCCTGGAGCGGTGTTACGACTCAGACCTTCTCGGCGGTCACGCGGGGATGCGCGGCGGTGAGCATGGTGATGTCCTCGACGTCGGACGTCAGGATCGTGACGCGTCCCGGCTGGGCGAGGGCGGCGGCGCAGAGCATGGCATCGATGGCGTACTTGTGGCCGTGGAGTCCGGCCGCGCGCAGCAGAGTGGCGGCGGACTGGGCGAGGGCCTGGGTGACCGGCTCGACTCGCAGGCGGGACAGAGTCCACTTCAGCGCAGCGTCATTGATCCGGGGATGGATCACCTCGACGAGGACCGCGGCAGAGGTGATCACCGGAAGGTCGGCGTCGCGAGCGGCCGTGAGCCACTCATGGACCTGGCGGTCGCGTTGTACGGCCCTGGCCAGGCCCTCGCTGTCCAGGATGAGGGCGCCGCTCACGCGGCCGCCCCGGCGCCGGACGAGGTGCCGCCTGTGAGCTTGGCTCGTTTGGCTGCGACGGCTTCCGGGTCGGCGGGGCCGTGGGTTTTGTCGAAGTCGGCGATCAGCTCGTCCAGGTTGTCCCGCTCAATCTGCCGTTGCGCCGCCTTCTCCAGGTACGCGGACACGCCTCGCTTGCCCACTCGCTCACGGATCGCTTGCAGGGTGCCGGCGGTCAGGGAGACGGAGATGCCGCTGGTGGGGCCGTCGCCGGGCGGGAAATCGGTGTCGTCGTCAGCCATGACACGAGTATGGCATTTCGAATGCCATACAGCGAGATTCTCGGTGGCGAGGAGCTCTGGATGCCGTCCCGTCGCGCGTCGGGGATCGCACGTAGCGCCCGTCCCGCACGCAATGCACATTGATCTTGCGCCCGTTTTGCGTCGAGCGAACCCCTGACCTGCGTATTTCTTTGACCTGTTTTGGCTCTACATGTTTGCGATGACGCACCACGTGGAGTGCGTGGCGATCCTGGAGCCTGCTGACAAGGGCCGCTGACCTGCCGCTTCTCCGAGTGTGCGTGATGGGCGTTACGTGCGTCAGGCGCGATATCTTGACGCATAACTGACGCACGTGACGCACGTGTGACGCACGGGCGGGGTGGTTTCTGATGGGCCGTCATGCGTGCTTGGCGACGCGGGAGGGCCACTTCTCCAACTCCGGACCGCTGTGGCTCTTGACGATCCGCGGGACGGCATCGGCGCCGCCTTCGCCGGCCGTTCGGTCGCCTTTCGGCGGGGTTCGTCCTCCGCCGGGTAGGAGTGGTCGTCTCAGGCGGGGTCGGGGAGGGGGCGCCGGGCTACCTCGTGGGCGTCGTCCGGTGGTACGCCCAGCATGCGCAGGACCATCTCGGCCAGGTTCGCCGCGGCCTCGTCACCGTCCAGGTCGGGGCGCGCGAACCTCAGCTCCACCAGGGACAGCAGGGTGCCGCCCAGTGCGGACAGCGCCACGGCCGGGTCGGCCACGGTGAAGCGGCCGGAGGCCGTGCCGACCTCGATGTCACGCAGCGCCCGCCGGGCCAGGCCGTTGTCCGAGTGGATGTGGCCGAGGCCCCGACGGCGCAGGACCTGCATCAGTTCCGGGTGGGAGTCGGCCATGCGTGCGCTGAGGCGGAAGCCCGCCGCGACGAGCTCCGCAGGGTCGTCGATTTCCACCAGGCGCTGGTCGAAGTTCCGGCCGTACTCCTCCAGGGCGTCCACCACCGCCGCCTCGAACAGCTCGGCCTTCGACTCGAAGTGGTTGTAGAAGGAGCCGAAGCCCACGTCGGCGCGCTCGGCGATCGCCTGGATGCTGACGCCGGTGTCCCCGCTGTCGGCGAGTATCTGCCGGGCGGCGCGAATGAGCGCGCCACGGGTCTCGGCGCGACGTCGCTCGAATCGGTTGCCGGGCGGGGCTGACGTGGGCATGCGCCAAGTCTAACCGCGCAGGCGATGACGACTGCAGTTCTGATGAATCCATCATTTCTCGCCGAGAGCGTCTTGACGACGGAACTGTCAAAGTTGATGATTTCCTCAGTACGGCAATGTCGCTCGGAGGGCACCATGTCTGAGACCCGCGTCCACGAGGCCGATGCCAGGACGGCCCACCAGGACCTGCACAGCGAACAGGGAGCCCTGGGGGGCGAGCATCCCGGCCGCTCCCGGGATCCCGTGATCAAGGTCGCGGACCTGGCCTGGCTGGAGTTCGAGAAGCCCGACCTGGGGCGGGCCGAGGTCTTCGCCCGGGACTTCGGCTTCCAGGTCGCCGCGCGCACCGAGAGTGAGCTGTGGCTGCGCGGCACGTTCGCCGGCCCGCCGTGCATGGTGATCCGGCGCGGCCGTACGTCCCGCTTCATCGGCCCGGCGTTCCGTGCGGCGGAGCGTCCCGATCTGGACCGGCTGGCACGGGCCACCGGGTCCGACGTGTGCGAGGCGGACGTACCCGGTGGCGGAAAGGCGGTCGACCTGCTCGATCCGTCCGGCTTCCCGGTGCGGGTGGTGCACTGCGGCGAGCAACTGCCGGCCCTGCCCGAGCAGCGACCGCTGCTGCTCAACTTCGGCACGGACCACCGTCGTACCAACACCACGCAGCGCCCGCCGCGTGAGCCGTCCCGGATCCAGCGCCTGGGCCATGTCGTCCTGGAGACCCGCGTCTTCGGCCGGGCCCTGGACTGGTACCTGGACACGCTGGGGATGATCGTGTCCGACTTCCTCTTCCTGGACGGGCAGCGCGACCGCGGCCCGACCATGGCGTTCATCCGCTGCGACCTCGGCAGCCTGCCGGCCGACCACCACACGCTGGCCATGCACCTGGGACCGGGGACCGGTTATGTCCACTCCGCCTACCAGGTCACCGACCTGGACTCGATCGCCCTCGGCGGCGAATACCTCAAGGAACGCGGATACCAGCGCAGCTGGGGCATCGGCCGGCACATCCAGGGCAGCCAGCTCTTTGACTACTGGCGTGACCCCGACCGCTTCATGCTGGAGCACTTCGCCGACGGCGACCTGTTCTCCCGCGACATCGAGCCCGGGTGGGCGCCCATGTCGACGAGCGGTCTCGCCCAGTGGGGTCCACCGGCCACGCGCGACTTCCTCGGCGCGAGTCCCTCCCCGCAACGGGTCCGCGACGTCATCCAGGCCCTGCGCGGCGACAACGAGATGGACCCGGCGCGCCTGCTGGGCCTGCTCAAAGCCGCCAGGTCCTGAACCCCCGCATGCCCAACCCCCTCACGAAGGTACTGACATGAGCACCAACGTCCTGCGCACCGCCGACGGATGGTGGGTCGTCCGTCCCCAAGCTCTCGACTCCGCTCGAGCGGGGGAGGCCCCCATCCAGCGGGCCATCCCCGTCGACACCAAGGCCACCACCACCGCCGGGCTGATCGCCGACCGTGACGCCGTACGAGAGGCGGCACGCTCGACCGAGGCGGGCACGCCCGTCGCCGACCTGGTCGCCCTCTCGCCGGTCACCACCCCCTGCCGGGTGGTCGCCCAGATGGTCAACTACCGGAGCCACGCCCGTGATTCGGGCTTCACAGGCGACATCCCGCCCGCCTTCTTCCGCAAGGCGTCCGGCTCGGTCAGCGGACCCGGCGACACCGTCGTACGGCCCTCGCACGTGAAGTTCCTCGACTACGAGGTCGAACTCGGGCTCGTCATGGGCGCCACCCTGCCCATCGGCACCACGGTCGACGAGCGGGACCTGCCGTCGTACGTCGCCGGGCTCGTCGTCACCAACGACGTCAGCGCGCGCGACGTCCAGCTGACCAAGACGCAGTTCTACGAGAGCAAGTCCTACCCGACCTTCACACCGACCGGCCCGTACCTCGCCCTGCTGGAGCCGGAGGACTTCGCCCATCTCCTCGACCTCAGGCTGAAGCTGTCCGTCAACGGCGAGCTGCGCCAGGACCGCACCCTCGCCGACATGATCGTCCGCCCGGCGCAGGCCCTCACCCTGCTGGCCCGTTTCCAGACCCTCGACCCCGGCGACCTGCTGCTGACCGGCACGCCCGGCGGCACGGCCCTCAAGGCCCCGCCGAAGCCGGTCGAGAAGATCGGCGCGCTGCTGCCGCCCGCCATGAAGTGGAAGGCGTTCTTCACGTCCCAGGCGAAGAACCCGCACTACCTGCACGCGGGAGACGTGATCACAGCGACGATCGCGACCCCGGACGGCCGGATCGACCTCGGCGAGCAGCGAACCTCCGTCACGGACGCGAAGTAGGGACCTGAGGTGAGCCGCACCGAACAGCAGGTACCCGTGGTGATCATCGGCGCGGGACCGGTGGGCGTGACCGCCGCCCTCCTCCTCGCCCGGCGCGGAGTGCGCACCGTCGTCCTGGAACGCCACCGGGACGTCTACCCGCTCCCGCGCGCCGTCGCCACCGACGACGAGGTCCGCAGGATCCTCCAGGCCGCGGGCGTGGGGGAGGAGTTCGCCGCGATCGCCCGCCCGGCGAAGGGACTGCGGCTGCTTGACGCCCGGCACCGGGTGATGGCCGAGTTCCGCCGTACCGAGCACGGCCGTCACGGCTACCCGCAGACCAGCATGTTCGACCAGCCCGAGCTGGAGCGACTGCTCCGCGACGCCCTCGCCGGGAACCCGCGGTGCGAACTGCGCAGCGGCGTGGAGGTCACCGGTGTCACCCCGGACCCCGCCGGCCCCGTGCGCGTGACGTGCCGCGACGACGACGGAGAGTACGAACTGCGGGCCGAGGCGGTCCTCGGCTGCGACGGGGCGAACAGCCTCACCCGCGACGCCATCGGCGCCGTATGGGAGGACCTCCGCTTCGAGGAGAGCTGGACCGTCGTCGACGTCCGCACGAACGCCGACGTCCGCTGCTGGGAAGGCGTCGACCAGGTCTGCGACCCCCACCGTCCGGCGACCTTCATGCGCGTCGGCGAGGACCGCTACCGCTGGGAGTTCCGGCTCGACGGCGGCGACGAGCCGGTCCGCGAGCTGGTCGCGCCATGGCTGCCGCCCTCCTACGGCGGTGACTTCGAGGTCGTCCGCGAGACCCGGTACACCTTCCGGGCGCGCATCGCCGACCGGTGGCGCAGCGGACGGGTCTTCCTCCTCGGCGACGCCGCCCACCTCACCCCTCCGTTCATCGGACAGGGGCTGTGCGCGGGACTGCGGGACGCCTACAACCTCACCTGGAAGCTCGCCCGCGTCCTGGGCCAGGGCGGCGACGAGCGGCTCCTGGACACGTACGAGAGCGAACGCAAGCCGCACGCCCGCCACGTCATACGGCTCGCGGTCGCGATGGGATGGGCCATGACCGGCGGCCAGGACAGCGCCGCAGGACTGCGCCGCAGGGTCCTGGCCGCAGCCTGCCGCGTACCCGGCCTCACACGGCTGGCCGGCCGCGACCTCAGCCCGCCCCTCACGGCCGGACCCCTCGTCCGGCGCCGCGACCGCAGGGGCCTCGCGGGCACCCACTGCCCGCAACCATGGATCACCACCGGCGGACGGCGGACCCGCCTCGACGAGCTGCTCGGCGACTCCTTCACCATCCTGACCGCCACCGAACCCTGGCCCGCACTGAACGCCCTCGCCCACGCGCTCGGCGCCCGGACGATCCCTGTCACCGGCCTCGGTGACGACGGCACCCTCGCGGACTGGCTGCGCAGTGGCCGGGTGGACGCCGTACTGCTGCGCCCCGACCGCCTCGTCGCGGACGTCGTCCCGGCAGGGGGCGGCGACTTCACCGACACCGCCACCTGGGCGGCCCTCCTGCACACCACGCGCAGCACCCTCCCCCTCCGACAGACCGCCGAGAAGAGCCTGCTGAGGAGCGCCACACGATGACCGGGCCGGACCCCTTCACGACCCCTGACCCCCAGGCCGTCGTGAACAGCCGCATCATGGACTTCGCCCGCCACGCCGGGATGGACGGCACCGATTACGCCGCCCTGCACCGCTGGTCGGTCACCGACCTGGAAGGCTTCTGGCGCGCGGTGTGGGAGTACTTCGACATCGCGTCCGACACCCCGTACGAGCAGGTCCTGGCCGAGGAGCGGATGCCCGGCGCCCGGTGGTTCCCCGGCGCCACCCTCAACTACACCCATCACGCCCTGCGCAACCTCGCTGACGAGACCGTGGCGATCACCGCCCTCGACGAGACGATCGGTGATCGTCCACGGCCGCTCCGACAGCACCCTGAACCGCAACGGCGTACGCCTGGGCAGCGCCGACATCCACGACGTCGTCGAACGCCTCCCCGAGATCACCGAAGCCCTCGTCATCGGAGCGGAAGAACCCGACGGCGGCTACTGGATGCCCCTGTTCGTGGTCCTCGCCGACGGGGTGACCCTGGATGACGCCCTCCGAGAGAAAATCAAGGAAGCGATCCGTACCGGCGCCTCACCCCGCCACGTCCCCGACGAGATCATCGAGGTGCCGGGCATCCCGCACACCCGCACCGGCAAGAAACTCGAAGTCCCCGTCAAACGCCTCCTCCAGGGCGCCCCCGTCGAGCAGGTCGTCAACCCGGCAGCCGTGGACGCCCCCGACCTCATCGACCACTTCGCCCGCCTGGGCACCGAACGCCGGAGGCGGCCGGCGTGACCACACAGGCCACCCTCCCTCGGGGCGGGGGTAGTGCGCTGTCGTGCCAACTCCTGGGCACAGGGAGCAAAGTCGGGTGGGCGGCCCGCTCGTAGGTTCGGGGTGTGCCGGCCGCGGACGCGGCGGGCGCGACAACCATCGCTCCGAAGGGACACCCCTCATGTTCGACATCGCCAAGGTGCAGGCCGCCCCGAGTGCGGACCTCCTGACGCCCGACAACGCGGTCATGCTCTTCGTCGACCACCAGCCGCAGATGTTCTTCGGTACCGGCAGCGGCGATCGTGCCGCGATCATCAACAGCACCGTGGGTCTCGCCAAGGCGGCTCAGGCGTTCGACGTGCCGGCCGTCCTGACCACGGTGGCCGCCGAGTCGTTCTCCGGGCCCCTGATGCCCCAGCTCGCCGAGGTCTTCCCCAAGCACGAGGTCATCGACCGCACGACCATGAACGCCTGGGAGGACGAGGCGCTCGTCGCGGCGGTCAGGGCGACCGGGCGCAAGAAGATCATCCTCTCCGGCCTGTGGACCGAGGTCTGCCTGGTGCTGCCCGCGCTCTCGGCGCTGGAGCAGGGATACGAGGTGTACGTCGTCTCCGACGCGTCCGGCGGCGTCAGCCCGGCCGCCCACGAGCACGCGCTGCAGCGGATGATCGCCGCCGGCGCCGTGCCGGTGACCTGGGTCCAGGTGCTCCTGGAGCTCCAGCGCGACTGGGCGCGTCAGGAGACCTACCCCGCCGTGATGGAGATAGTGAAGGCCCACGCGGGCGCGTATGGCCTGGGCGTCGTATACGCGCAGAGCGTCATCGGCGAGCACGCGGCCGGCTGACCCGGGTGGACACCGGCATTCTGATCCTGCGACTGCTGGTGGGACTGCTCGTCGCCGGCCACGGTGTGCAGAAGGTCAGTACGCACCTGGGCGGCAGGGGGCTGGAAGGCGGCACCGAGGAGTTCCGTGCCGACGGCTTCCGGGGCGGGGCCCTCACCGCGCTGGCGGCGGGCGGCGGCCAGATCGGGTCGGGTCTGCTGCTCGCGGCCGGTCTGCTGACCCCGCTCGCCGCCGCCGGGGCCATCGGCGTCATGACGGTCGCGCTCACCGTGAAGTGGCACCACGGCCTCTGGGTGCAGAACGACGGGTACGAGTACCCGCTCGTCCTCATCGGCACCGCCACCGCCCTCGCCGCCACCGGACCCGGCGCCTGGTCCCTCGACGCGGCCTTCGGCCTCACCCCGTACCCCCTGTGGTGGGCGGCCCTCGCGCTCGTGGCCGGCCTCGGCAGCGGGCTCCTCACCCGGCTCGTCCTGCACCGGCCGGCGCCGGCGGCCTCGCGGACCGCCGCCCACGGCGGGCGCTGAGCGCGAGCCACGCAGACCGGGTCCGGCCGCCCCGCGCCCCCGCCCGGACGGCCGGGCCCCCCTTCTTTCCTCATCAGGAGTACCGATGGACACCACGATCGCGACATCCCCGCACGGCGGCGGCCAGCCGCTGCTGCACCAGAAGGGCGCCGAGACCCAGTCGTTCGGCACGCTCAAGCAGCTGCCGATCGGCCTCGGCCACGACACCCGCATGTACGCCTGCCAGCGGCTGAACCGTGTCCTCGCCGACACGCAGATCCTCTACTCCCTCTACAAGAAGCACCACTGGCTGATGCGTGGTGCGACCTTCTACGCGCTCCACCTGATGCTGGACAAGCACGCGGAGGCCCAACTGGCCCTCGTGGACGCGCTGGCCGAGCGGGTCCAGAGCCTCGGCGGCGTCGCGGTCGGGGACCCGCGCCATGTCGCGGAGCTGACCGTGATCCCCCGGCCGCCGGACGGCGTCGAGCCGGTGCCCGTCATGCTGTCGCGGCTCCTCGACGCCCACGAGCGGATCCTGATCGACGCCCGGGACGCCGCCGGCCGACTCTCCGGGGAGGGCGACGAGGGCAGCGCCGACCTGCTCGTCTCCGATGTCATCCGTACCGGCGAGGCGCAGGTGTGGTTCTTGGCCGAGCACCTCGTGGACACCCCGCTGGTCCGCGGCTGATGGCCGACACGTACCAGGACACGTACGACGTCGTCGTGGTCGGCGGCGGGCCGGGCGGCGAGGTCGTCGCCGACCGGCTCGTCCGGGCGGGGCTGACCGCCGTCCTCGTCGAGGCCGACGCCGTCGGCGGCGAGTGCTCCTACCGTGCCTGCGTGCCCAGCAAGGCCCTGCTGCGGCCCGGCGCCGCCCGGGCGGAGGCCCGATCGGTCGACGGCGCCCGGCAGGCGGTCACGGGGGCCGTCGACCCGGCGCGGGTGCTGGCCCGCCGCGACCGCTTCACCGGGCGCGGCGACGACACCGGCCAGGCCGACTGGCTCGGCGCCGCGGGCATCGCGCTGGTACGGGGGCACGGGCGGCTCGCCGGTGAGCGCCGGGTGGAGGTGACGAGGGCCGACGGCAGCGTCCGTACGCTGCGGGCCCGGCGCGCGGTCGTGGTCTGCACCGGCACGGAGCCCGCCCTGCCGCCGGTCGAGGGGATCGACCGGATCGGTGTGTGGACCAACCGGCAGGCCACCACGGCCGACGCCGTGCCCGAGCGGCTCGTCGTCATCGGCGGGGGAGTGGTGGCCTGCGAGATGGCCACCGCTTGGCGCTCGCTCGGCTCCTCCGTCACCCTGCTGGTCCGCGATCAGGCCCTGCTGACCGGCTGGGAACCGTGCGCGGGCGAGGAAGTCACCCGAGGGCTGGGCGATCTGGGCGTCACCGTCCGCTTCGGGGTGTCGGCCGTCCGGGTCGCCCGCGACGACGCCACCCGCACGGTGACGGTGGACACCGACGACGGCACCACCCTCGTCTGCGACGAGGTCCTCGCCGCCGTCGGACGGCGCCCGCGGACCGCGGACCTCGGCCTCGACTCCGTCGGACTGCCGGCCGGCGACTGGCTCCCGGTCGACGACACCTGCCGGGTCACCGCGGTCGAGGGCGACTGGCTCTACGCCGTCGGCGACGTCAACCGCCGTGCGCCGCTGACCCACATGGCCAAGTACCAGGCCCGCGCCTGTGCCGCGGCGATCGCCGAGCGGGCCGCGGGCCGCCCGGCCGACATCGGCGGATGGCGGGCGTGGAGCGCGGAGGCCGACCGCGTCGCCGTCCCGCAGGCCGTCTTCACGCGTCCCGAGGTCGCGAGCGTCGGTCTCACCGAACGCGCGGCACGGGCGGCGGGACTCGCGGTGCGCACGGTGGAGTACCGCGTCGACGACGTCGCCGGTGCCGCGTTCCACGCGGACGACTACCGCGGCCTCGCCAAGCTCGTCGTCGACGAGACCCGAGGGGTCGTCGTCGGCTGCACGCTCACCGGCCCGATGGCGACCGAGCTCATCCACACGGCCACCGTGGCCGTCGTGGGCGAGGTCCCCCTGGAGCGGCTGTGGCATGCCGTGCCCGCCTTCCCGACGGTGAGCGAGGTCTGGCTCCGGCTCCTGGAGGCGTACGGCCTCTGAGGCGAGACCCCGCGCCGCCCTCCTGGAGGCGTACGGCCTAGCCCTACGGCCTCCGAGGCCAGACCCCGCCCGACCGGCGCCGCACCCGCTCGGCCCGATCGGCGCACCCTCCCGCCCGACCGCCGCGCCCGCTCGGCCCGATCCGCCCGCACCTGCCGCCCGACCGCCGCCGCACCCGCTCGGTCCGGCCGACGCACTATCCCGCCCGACCGCCGCGCCCGCTCTGCCCGCGCCCTCGCACCCGGCCGGGCACACCCCAACGCTCACCTCCCGACAAGGAAACCCCCATGCATCCCACGAGGCGCACCCTCGCCCTCGGTCTCGCCCTGCCCGCGACGCTCGCCGCCCTGGTCGGCGCCGGACCCGCGAGCCGCCCCGCCCCGGCCCCCGTCCCCGCCGGCGCCGACCGGCACGGTCCCAAGCCCACGATCGTCCTGGTCCACGGAGCGTTCGCGGACGCGTCCAGCTGGCGCGGCGCGATCCGGCGGCTGCAGCACGCCGGCTACCCCGTCCTGGCCCCCGCCAACCCGCTGCGCGGTCTCGCCGAGGACACCGCCTACCTGCGCAGCGTGCTGGCCGTCGTCGACGGACCCGTCGTCCTGGTCGGGCACTCCTACGGCGGCGCCGTCATCAGCGGCGCCGCGGTGGGCGACAGCCGGGTGAAGGCCCTCGTCTACATCGCCGCGTTCACCCCCGCCAAGGGCGAGAGCGCGGCCGGACTCGCCGCCAGGTTTCCCGGCTCCACCCTCGGCGACACCGTGCGCCCGCAGGCGTACCCGCTGCCCGGCGGTGGCACCGGCACCGAGCTCGTCATCGAACGGAGCGAGTTCCACCGGCAGTTCGCCGCCGACGTCCCCACCGCCGACGCGGCCGTCATGGCCGTGACCCAGCGCCCGGTCGCCGCCGCCGCGCTGGAGGAAGGGGCCGGCGAGACGGCCTGGCGGACGATCCCGTCCTGGGCGCTGATCGCCACCGCCGACAGGAACATCCCTCCGGCCGCCCAACGGTGGATGGCCTGGCGCGCCGGTTCGCACGTCACCGAGGTGGACGCGTCGCACGCCGTGGCCGTCTCCCGCCCGGCCGTGGTCACCCACGTGATCCTCGCCGCCGCGCGGGCGACCCGCTGAGCCCTCGGACCTGCCCCTCCCGTAACTCCCCCCGATCTCCCATCTTTCTCCCGTCTCCCGAACCTCCCGAAGGAGAGCCCCTCATGAGCAGTCGTCCGGTCCTCGAACCCGCCGCCCAGGCGTTCGCCGACGCCACCGCCCAGCCGCCGTACCTCTACGAGATCCCCGTCGCCGAAGGCCGCAAGGCCGTGGACGACGTCCAGAGCGGCGAGGGCGTGCCCCTGCCCGAGGTCGACGAGGAGTGGATCACCGTTCACGGCGGCCCGACCGGCGACGTCCGCGCCCGGATCGTCCGCCCCCGCGGCGTCACCGGCCCGCTCCCCGTCATCCTCTACATCCACGGCGCCGGCTGGGTCTTCGGCAACGCCCACACCCACGACCGGCTCGTCCGCGAACTCGCCGTCGGCACCCGGGCGGCCGTGGTCTTCCCCGAGTACGACCTCTCGCCCGAGGCGCGCTATCCCGTCGCGATCGAGCAGAACTACGGCGTCGCCCAGTGGATCGCCCGCGAGGGCCACCACAAGGACCTCGACGGCACCCGGATCGCCGTCGCGGGCGACTCGGTCGGCGGCAACATGAGCGCGGCCCTCACCCTCATGGCCAAGCAGCGCGGCGACGTCACGCTCGTCCAGCAGGTCCTCTTCTACCCGGTCACGGACGCGAGCTTCGACACCGAGTCGTACCACGCCTTCGCCGAGGGCTACTTCCTGCGCCGCGACGCCATGAAGTGGTTCTGGGACCAGTACACGACCGAAGAGGCCGAGCGCGCCCAGATCACCGCCTCCCCGCTGCGCGCCTCCACCGAGCAGCTCACCGGCCTGCCGCAGGCCCTGGTCATCACGGCCGAGGCGGACGTGCTGCGCGACGAGGGCGAGGCGTACGCGGCGAAGCTCCGTGCCGCCGGCGTCCCCGTCACCGCCCTGCGCGTCCAGGGCACCATCCACGACTTCGTGATGCTGAACGCGCTGCGCGACACGTGGGCCGCGGACCTCGCCATCGGCCTCGCCACCGACGTCCTCCGCAAGGCGCTGGCATGACCGGGCCGTCGACCAGCATGCCGGTGGCGGGCCTCGTCCCCGCCCCGCGGCGGGAGCACGCACACGCCGATCTCCTCGTCCGCAACGCCAAGGTGTTCACGGGTGACCCCGACCGTCCCGAGGCCCGCTCCGTCGCCGTCCGCGACGGCCGGGTCGCGGCCCTCGGCGACGACCACGACCTCGCCCACCTCGTCGGGCCCGGCACCAGGGTGGTCGACGCGCTCGGCCGCCGGGTGATCCCCGGCCTGAACGACTCCCACCTCCACGTCATCCGCGGCGGCCTCAACTACGTCCTGGAACTGCGCTGGGACGGCGTACGCAGCCTCCGCCAGGCCCTGGCGATGCTGCGCGAGCAGGCCGGCCGCACGCCCAAGGGGCAGTGGATCCGGGTCGTCGGCGGCTGGACCGCCGAACAGTTCGCCGAGCGCCGGATGCCGACCGTCGCCGAGCTGAACGCCGCCGCCCCCGACACCCCCGTCTTCGTCCTGCACCTCTACCAGTCCGCGCTGATGAACCGGGCCGCCGTCAAGGCCGCCGGGTTCACCCGCGACACCCCCGACCCGCGCGGCGGGCAGATCGTCCGGGGCCGGGACGGCGAACCCAACGGTGTGCTGCTCGCGGCGCCGGGCGCGCTCATCCTCTACTCGACGCTGGCGAAGGCGCCGGCCCTCGACGAGGCCGACAAGAGGACGTCGACGCGCCACTTCCTGCGCGAGCTGAACCGCTTCGGGCTGACGTCCGCCGTCGACGCCGCCGGCGGGTTCCAGAACTTCCCCGACAACTACGCCACGGTCGTCGACCTCGCCAGGTCGGGGGAGCTGACGCTCCGGATCGCCTACCACCTCTTCCCGCAGACGGCCGGGCAGGAGCTCGCCGACCTCAGGCGCTGGACCGAGATGGTCAAGCCCGGGGACGGGGACGAGTGGCTCCGGCTGAACGGCGCGGGCGAGAACCTGACCTGGTCCGCCGCCGACTTCGAGAACTTCTCCGAGCCCCGGCCCGAGCTCGCCGCGGGCTACGAGACCGAGTTCGAGCAGGCCGTACGGCTCCTCCTGGAGCACGGCTGGGGATTCAGGCTCCACGCGACCTACGACGAGACGATCCGACGCGACCTGGCCGTCTTCGAGAAGCTCGCCGCGGAGGGGCTCTTCCCCGGCGGCAACCGCTGGCTCTTCGACCACGCGGAGACGGTCTCGGCCGCCAGCCTCGACCGGATCGCCGCCCTCGGCGGCGCCGTCTCGGTCCAGAACCGGATGTCCTTCCAGGGCGCCGCGTTCCTCGACCGCTACGGCGCCGAGGCCGCCGCCCACACCCCGCCGGTCCGGGCCATGCTCGACCGCGGCCTGCCCGTCGCCGCCGGAACCGACGCCACCCGCGTCTCCTCGTACAACCCGTGGGTCGCGCTCCACTGGCTGGTCACCGGGCGCACCGTCGGCGGCACCGCGCTCTACCCGGCCGGGAACCTGATCGACCGGGAGACCGCCCTCGGCCTCTATACCCGGGGCGGAGCGCGGCTCACCGGCGAGGAGGACGTCAAGGGAACCCTGCGGGAGGGCTGCTACGGCGACCTCGCGATCCTCTCCGACGACTTCCTCACCGTGCCCGAGGACGTCATTCCCGACATCGAGTCCGTCCTGACCGTCGTCGGCGGCCGGATCGTCTACGCGACCGGGGAGTACGAGGGCCTCGACGAGGCCGTCCCGCCGGTGAGTCCCGAGTGGAGCCCCGTGGCCCGCTTCGGCGGCTACCAGAGCGGTGCCCGTCAGGCCTCGCTGGTGGCCGAGGCCGTCGCCGAGTCCGAGCAGCACCGCCGGTGGCGCGTCGCGCGCGGCTCCGTTCCCGACGCCCAGCCGTCGTTCGTCGACCCCTGCTTCGATCACTGAAAGAGAGACATCCGATGACTGCCGCCTCCCCGGCCGCCGACGGCGGCGAACAGGACCCGGCCGCGCCACCGGGACGCCGCTTCGAGCCGGACCTCCGGTCGATGACCCGGATCAACCTGCGCCCCATCGCCTCGCCCATGCCGCTCGGCTTCTTCACGATCGCCCTCGCGTCCGTGATGACGGGATGCCTCCAGCTCGGGATCCTCGGGGAGGAGGCCCGTGCCGCCGTCGCGTTCACGGTGCTGCCGGCCTTCGTCCTCCAACTCCTGGTCAGCTACCTGGCCTTCGGTGCCCGTGACGTGATCGCGGCGACCCTGATGGCGGTCTTCGCCGGCAGCTGGCTGCCCTACGCGCTCATCATGCTCAGCGGCGCGGCCGACGGCCCGAAGGTCCTCGGCGTCTTCAACCTGGCGCTCCTCTGCTTCGGCGCGCTGATGACCGCCGTGACCGGGCCCAAGCGGGCGCTGTGGCTCGTCCTCGCGGTCTCCCTGCCCCGCTGGGCGGCCACCGGCCTCGCGGGCGTCACCGGGGCCGACTGGCTGACGCGCACGTCCGGGGCGCTCGGCCTCGTGGTGGCGCTCGTCGCGATGTACACGGCGTTCGCCCTGATGCTCGAGGACATGCGCAGCGAGCAGGTCCTGCCCATCGGCCGCAGCGGCCCCGCCCACCTCGCCGTGGAGGGCGACCTCGGCGTCCAGCTCCGCAACCTGGAACGCCAGGCGGGCGTGCGCCGCACGCTCTGACCCCGGCCCCGGCCCCGTACCACCGCGACCCGACAGGAACGCCCATGGAACCCCAGGTCATCGACCGGCCCGAGAAGTCCCGCTACGAGATCGTCGTCGACGCCGATGCCGGCGACGGCGCCACCGAGACCGCCGGCTTCGCCGAGTACCACCTCTCGGAGGGCGAGATCGCCTTCATCCACACCGAGACCGCCCCCCGCTTCGGCGGCCGGGGCCTGGGCGGGCTGCTCGCCCGCGGCGCCCTCGACGACGCCCGGGACCGCGGCCTGCGCGTCCTGCCGTACTGCCCCTTCATCCGCGGCTGGATCGGCAGGCACCCCGAGTACGCCGACCTGGTGCCCGAGGGGCGCCGCGCCCGCTTCGGCCTGTGAACCGACCCCTGACCACCTTCCGCACCCACTCACCGAGGAGTTCACCCATGCCCCGACACGCCCGCCCCACCGTCGTCCTGGTCCACGGCGCCTTCGCCGACGCCTCCAGCTTCGCCCGCGTCATCCCCGAACTGACCGCCGCCGGCCTGGACGTGGTGGCTCCGGCCGTGCCCAACCGCGGCCTCGTCGACGACGCCGCGTACATCGCCTCCGTGGTCCGTGCCGTCGAAGGCCCCGTGATCCTCGTGGGGCACTCCTACGGCGGCGCCGTCATCACCCTCGCCGGTGCGGAGGACAACGTCCGCGCGCTGGTCTACCTGGCCGGATACGCGCTGGAGGAGGGCGAGAGCCTGGGCGAGCTGCAGGGCCGCTTCCCCGACTCCGGTCTCGCCGACGCCCTCGTCTACACGCCGTTCCCGGTGCCCGGCTCCACCGAGACAGGCACCGACGTCTCGGTGGCCGCCGACCGCTTCCCCGCCCTGTTCGCCGCGGACGTCGAACCCGGGCTCGCCGCGGTGCTCGCCGTCTCCCAGCGGCCCCTCGCCGCACGGGCCTTCACGGAGACGGCGCCGGTCGCGGCGTGGAAGAGCAAGCCCTCGTGGGGTCTGGTCGCCTCCGCCGACCGGACCATCAACCCCGATGTGGAGCGCTACGGCTACGAGCGGGCCGGCATGACCACCGTCGAGGTGGACTCGTCGCACCTGGTCATGCTCGCCCAGCCCAAGGCCGTGGCCGAGCTGATCCAGGAGGCGGTCCGGTCCACCGCCTCCTGACACACAGCCAGGGCGTCCGGCGCGTCGCGGTGCCGACCACCGCTCGTGAGGACGCTGCACTCCTGGGCAAGACGTCGTGCGCGGCACGACAACCGGCGGTCCGTCCCCGACCGTAGCGTCGGGGCGTTCCGTACCGCACCAAGTCACGGACCATCCACTGCGAAACGAGGAAACACCCATGCCGTACATCACCGTGGGCCAGGAGAACACCACCCCCATCGACCTCTACTACGAGGACCACGGCGCCGGACAGCCGGTCGTCCTCATCCACGGCTTCCCGCTCGACGGCCACTCCTGGGAGCGCCAGAGCGCCGCGCTGCTCGACGCCGGATACCGCGTGATCACGTACGACCGCCGCGGCTTCGGGCAGTCCTCCCAGCCGACGACCGGCTACGACTACGACACCTTCGCGGCCGACCTGAACACCGTGATGGAGACCCTCGACCTGAACGACGCCGTCCTCGTCGGCTTCTCCATGGGCACCGGTGAGGTCGCCCGCTACGTCTCCGCGTACGGCTCCGCCCGCGTCGCCAAGGTCGCCTTCCTGGCCTCCCTGGAGCCCTGCCTGCTCAAGACCGACGACAACCCCGACGGCGTCGCCCCGAAGGAGTTCTTCGACGGGGTCGTCGCCGCCGTCAAGGCCGACCGCTACGCCTACTACACCGCCTTCTTCGGCGACTTCTACAACCTCGACGAGAACCTCGGTACCCGGATCAGCGAGGAAGCGGTCCGCAACAGCTGGAACACCGCGGCCGGCGGCGGCTCCTTCGCCGCCTCCGCCGCGCCGTCGACCTGGTACACCGACTTCCGCGCGGACATACCCGCCATCGACGTGCCCGCCCTGATCCTGCACGGCACGGCCGACCGCATCCTGCCCGCCGAGGGCACCGCGCGCCCCTTCCACAAGGCGCTCCCCTCCGCGGACTACGTCGAGATCGAGGGAGCCCCGCACGGCCTGCTGTGGACCCACGCCGAGGAGGTCAACACCGCCCTCCTCGCCTTCCTGGCGAAGTGACGCCCTGGCCCCGGGCCGCGTGATTCCCGCTCTTTTCTCCCCGTCTGGTCTACTGGTCAGGCGGCCGGAGGACAGGGCGGGGGCCGCGACGATCGGCGCGGAGGGCGGGGAACGGGATCATGAGTGCCGTGAGCATGCCCGACGACGGCAGGGCCGTACCGGTCCTGACCGGGCGGGACGCGCACCTCGCGGTCATCGACTCGGCGCTGGCGGACATCCGGTCCACCGGCCGATCCCTCCTGTTGCGCGGCGACCCCGGCATGGGGAAGACCGCGCTCCTGAAGGCGGCCGATGCGGCGGCCCGGCGCGCGGGGCTGCGCGTGCTGCGGATGGCCGGCGCCGAAGCGGAGTCGCGCCTCCCGTACGCCGCGCTGCACCAGGTGCTCTGGCCGCTGCTCGACGACGTCCGGACGCTCACCGAGGACGAACGCGACGTGCTGGACGGCGCGTTGGGTCTGCGTGAGGGCACACCCCCCGCGGGACCCGCCGTGGCCGGCGCCGCGCTGACCCTGCTCGCCCAGGCCGCTGCGCGCCGCCCCGTCGTCGTGCTCCTGGACGACCTCCAGTGGGCGGATCCGTCCAGCGCCGCCGTGTTCGGACACCTCCAGGCGCGCCTGTCCCGGCTGCCCGTCGTCCTCATCGGGGCGACGCGGTACGCGGGGGCCGCCGGCCCCTACGACCCGGACGCGGGGCAGGCGCTCCCGGGACGCGTGATCGACCTGGAGCCGCTCGACGAGCGGCAGGCCGAACGGCTCCTGCGCACCCTCCAGCCATGGCTGCCCGACGAGGCGCGCCGCCGGGTGCTGCACACGGCCGGCGGCAACCCGCTCGCGCTGCATGAGCTGGCGGCACGGATCCGCGCGGCGGTCGCCGAGGATCCCGCCCACCTGGAGGAACCGTCGGCGAGCGGCATGACCGGGCCGTTCGGCGAACTCCCACTGGGAGAACGCCTCGGGCGTCTGTACGAGGACCGGCTGTGCGCGCTGCCGGGCAGCAGCCGCCGTCTGCTGCTGGCCGCGGCCCTCGGCGGCTCCTCCGCCCGGCGGACCACGGTGCTGCGGGACGCGGCGGACCGCGTGGAGGGCGCCGGCTGGCCGGAGTTCCGGCGCCACGTCGAGGCCGCGGGGCTGGCGTACGCCGATCCGGACTCCGACCGCCTGGTGTTCCGCCATCCGCTGGTGCGGGCCGGTCTCGTCCACCTCGCCCCGCCCGCCGAACGCCGGGCGGCACACCGGCTGCTCGCCGACGTCCTGCCCGCCACGAGTCCCCGGCGGATCCTGCACCTGGCGGCCGCCGCCGTCGGCACCGACGGCGAACTCGCCGCGCTGCTGCACGAGGAAGCGGACCGGATGGCCGCCGGGGGCGCGCAGACGGAAGCGGCCCGCACCATGGCGCGGGCGGCCGGCCTCAGCCCGGACACGGCGAGCCGCGTGGCGCGCTTCCTCGCCGCCGCCGCCCTCGCCGCACGGAGCGGACAGCTGCGTCTGGCGGTGCAACTCGCCGCCGAGGCCGAGGCCGAGGCCCGCCCGGGAAGGCCCGAACCCGCCGCCGCGCACTCCTTCGCCCTCGCCTACACCCGGCTCCAGCTCGACGGTGACCCGGCGCGGGCGATCGAACTGCTCCCCGGAGCCCTGGACGAGACGGCCGCACCGGAGGCCGGGTCGCCGTCCGCGGCCCTGCACGACGCGGTGTTCTTCCTGCTCGTCGTCGTCGCCGTGTTCACCGGGGACGAGCGGGCGTGGGACGCCGTCGAGCACCGCGCCGCGGACGGGTCCGAGCCGGCGGTGCTGTGCCGGCGCGCCTGGGCAGGGCCGTACGACACCGTCCACGACGTGCGGGACCGGCTGCGTGCGGAGATCGCCGCGCTGCCGCGGGACCGGGAGACCCCCGCCGCCTGGCTGCTGATGTGGACGGCCGCCGCCCTGGACGCGGTCGGCGAGCACGACGAGCTGTGGAGCCGCTTCGCGCGGCCCCGCGCGTACGCGACGCAGGCGTTCCTCGACGTCGTCCGGGCCCACGACGACTTCCTGCACGGCCGCTGGGACGCGTGCCTCGCCGTCTCCCGCCAGGGGGCGGAGACCTCGGCCGCCTGCGGGCACGTGTTCAACGAGACGCTGTTCCTGATGAACGTGGCCGAGGTCCTGGCCGCCCGCGGCGACCGGGCCGGGCTCGCCGAGCTGGAGGCCGCGCTCGGGGCGTCGGCCGGCGTGCGGCGGCTGCGCGCCGTCACCGAGCGGCTGACCGCCTCGACGCTGTCGTGCGCCCTCGCCCACGGCCGGACCGAGGAGGCCTGGCAGCACGCACGGACCCTCGCCCTGCCCGGTGTCGTCCCGTCCCGCCGCCCGGGCTTCCACCTCTCGCTGGTCGACTGGGTGCAGGCCGCCGTCGACAGCGGGCGCGAGGCGCAGGCCCGGCACCATCTGCGGGCGGTCCGGGCCGCCGGAATCGCCGGCGTCTCGCCTCACCACGCCCTCCTCGTCGCCGTCGCCGAGGCGCTCGCCGCGGACGACGAGGACGCGGAGGAGCGCTACGCGGCCGTGTACGCCGCGCCCGGCGCCGACAGCCGGCCCTTTCTCCTGGCCAGGGCCCGGCTGGCGCACGGCAGACGGCTGCGGCGACACCGCCGGGACGAGGCCGCCGCCGCGCACTGCGCCAGCGCGCTCGCCGGCTTCACCCGCCTCGGGGCCACCCCCTGGGCCGAACAGGCCGCGCGGGAACACGACGCGGCGGTCGCGCGCACCGCACCGCCCGGCTCCGCGGCCGGGCCGCATCCGCTGCTCACGGCCCAGGAGTCGCGGATCGCCGCGCTGGCCGCCGACGGCCTGACCAACCGCCAGATCGGCGAGCGGCTCGGGCTGTCGCCCCGTACCGTCGGCGCGCACCTCTACCGGATCTTCCCCAAGCTGGGCATCACGACCCGTGCCGGAGTGGCGCGCGCTCTGGCAGGCCCGACAGCGCCCGGGCAAGGGCCGCCCGCGAGGTGATCCCCAGTTTGGGGAAGATCCGGTAGAGGGCCGATCCGACCGTCCGCGGCGACAGGTGCAGCACGGCGCCGACCTCCTTGTTCGTCAGTCCGGTTGCCACCAGCCGGGCGATGCGCAGCTCCTGGGCGGTGAGCGCGCCGGCCTCGGCCGCCGGGGCGTCCTCCGGCAGGCCGCCCACGGCCCGCAGTTCGGCCCGGCACTGCTCCGCCCAGGGCGCGGCCCGCAGCTCGCGGAAGGTCCGCAACGCGGCGTGCAGCACCTCGTCCGCCTCGGCCCGCCGCCCCCGGCGGCGCAGCCACGCACCGTGGGCCAGTCGCAACCGCGCCCGTTCGAAGACCCACCGGCCGGAGCCCGGCACCGCGTAGGCCGCCGCGTACGCCGCGTCCGCCTCGTCGCCGTCGGCCACCAGCGCGGCCGCCGCGGCCAGCAGGAAGGCATGGTGGGCCGAGATCTCGTCCATCCGGGCCGCCCGTGCCGCCGCGACCTGCGCGCGCGCCTCCGCACGGCGGCCGCACCGCACGGCGGCGACCACGAGATCGAAGAACGGCAGGTGGAACCAGGCCGGTTCGCCGGGCAGCTCGCCAGGCGCGATCATGCGGCGCAGCCGCACGTACGCCTCCTCGTGCCGGCCGTGCGCCAGAGCGGCCAGCGCCTCCAGGTGGTCCAGGTGGTCCGTGACGAACCGCAGCCGGGCCCGGGCCGCGATCGGCTCGATCCGCTCCCGCACCTCCCGCAGTCCCCGCTCGTCGCCGCGGCCCGCCAGGAAGTGGGCGTAGTAGTGCCGGAAGAGCAGGGCGTTGGTGTGGTAGCCGAGTTCCTCGGCGGCGTCGGCCTTCCGCAGGCAGTCCTCCGCCGCGTCCCAACGGCCGTGCTGGAACGCCGCGTAGCACTGCGCCTTCGCGACCGACCCCTGCGTCGCGTACGCGTGCTCCCCGCCGAACAGGCGCCACAGCTCCGGATCGGCACCGTCCACCGCCGCGGCCGCCCACAGCAGCAGCCAGGCGCTGCCCGTCTCCTGCCGGGCGGTCATGCGCGCCACGGTCTCCCGCAGTTCCTTCTCCGCGCCGTGCGCGGTGCGCGGCGGGTCCGCCCAGGCGCGGT
Organism: Streptomyces sp. NPDC127092; assembly: GCF_042722475.1. Taxonomy (NCBI): domain Bacteria; kingdom Bacillati; phylum Actinomycetota; class Actinomycetes; order Kitasatosporales; family Streptomycetaceae; genus Streptomyces; species Streptomyces sp. NPDC127092. The sequence goes on along the minus strand of NZ_JBHXFE010000025.1, from coordinate 46,248 downwards.
GGCACAGCCGGGCGGCCGGCGAGACGTGATCGCGATGCCGCTCCAGCGTCTCCCAGCCCCGGGGGTCGCCCGTGTACGTGGACGCCAGCAGCAGCTTGAAGAACATCTGCTCCACGAGGTCCCCGCAGCCCGGCACCCCCGCCGCGCCGGGGGCGGTCAGCGCGGCCAGGGCCCGCGGCAGCAGCGAGAACGACGAGGCGAAGTCGACGTGGTGGCTCTGGTCGACGTACACGACCGCGTAGGCGAACAGCGGGGCGATGTCCTGCGGCACCGGCCCGCGCTTGAGCTCCTCCACCAGCCGCGCGGCGTACGCGAGACGCCCGCCCCGGGCCGACATCACGGCCGCCCAGGTCAGCCGGCGCGCCCGCGCCTCGGAGTCGGCGCTGAGGGCCGCCGCGCGGTCGAGCAGCAGGGCGGCTTCCGCGTCACCGCCGCGCAGCGCGATGCGCGTGCCGGCTTCCTGCAGCCGCGCGGCGAGCGGTTCGGCCGGCCCCTCGGCGGCGGCGGCCTCGTGCAGCAGCCGGCGCGGGTCGTCCTCGCGCAGCCGCCCCGCCAGCGTCCGGTGGGCCGCCCGCAGCCGGTCCGGCGAGGCGGCGGCGAGCACGGCGCTGCGCACCAGCGGATGCCGGAAGACCAGCCGCCCGGTGTGATCCAGGCCGGCCAGCCCGCCGGCCTCGATGGGCCCGAGGACCTGCTCCGCACGGTCCGAGCCGGACGCGGGCTCCCGGATGGCGCCGCCGGCCGTGTCGAGGGCGGCGAGCAGCAGCACCCTCGACGCCTCCGCGGGAAGCGTGCGCAGCCGTCGTACGTACAGCGCCTCCAGCCGCTGCCCGAGCGGCAGCCGCTCCGGCAGCGGCACGACGCCCCTGCGGTGCTCGCCCGCCAACTGGCCGGGCAGCTCGGCAAGGGCCAGCGGATTGCCCGCGGCCTCGGCCATCACCCGCCGAGCGGTGCCGGCCGCCAGCGCGGGGTGCCAGCGCCGCAGCAGCGCCCGGGACTCCTCGCCCGACAGCGCCTCGACGTCCACCGGGTGCGCGGGCCAGCCGTCGAGCGCGGGGTCGCCGGGGCGGCTCGAACACACCATGACCGTCCGCAGGCCGGTGATCCGCTGGTACAGGAAGAGGAAGACGGCGGCACTGGACGAGTCCACCCAGTGCAGGTCGTCCACCAGGAGGAGCACGGGACGCCGGCGTGCCTCGTTCGCGAGCAGGGCGAGGGCAGAGGCGCCGACCATGAATCCGCCCGAGGGCAGCCCGTCCCGCAGTCCCAGCGCCGTTTCCAGAGCGGCCCGTTGCGGCGGGGGAAGTGCGTGGGTCCGCTCCAGCAGGGGGCCGAGCACCTGGTGCAGCGCTCCGAAGGCGATACCGACCTCCGCCTCGCTTCCCCTGGCCCGCAGCACGGTGAATCCGCTGTGCTCGGCGCGCGCGGCCGTCCAGTCCAGCAGCGCGGTCTTCCCGATGCCGGCGTCGCCGCGCAGCACCATCGCCGAGCCGCCCGCCGAGGAGCGTGCCCCCTCCAGGGACCGCTCGAGCAGCGTGCGCTCGCGCCGACGCCCGACCAGTGCCGCGTCGTCCAGGCCGTTCTCCACGGATGTCGCCTCCTCGTGCCGCCCGGCCAGCGTGCCACCGCCGCGATGCCCCCGTGCGCACGGTCCGTTCCCCTGTGCGCAGAGAGGGCCGAACGGCCTTCTGCCGGGCTGCGCACGCGCCCCAGGCTGAACGTCCGGACCCGCGTGCCGCCGCGCGGGGCCCGCCCGCCGGGACGCTTCCGGCACCCGTACGAACGCTCCGACCAGGGGGTCCCATGCGCCCGGCACCCGCACCCGCCACCACCCGCACCGCACTCGGCTTCCTCCAGGTGAGCACGATCCGGGGAGCGGCACGGTCGTACGTCTGCGAGCCGGACGACGACGCGGCCGAACCGCGGCTGCTGCTCGGCCTGCACACCTCCGGCGAGGCGACCCTGATCCGCGGGGACGCGGCCGAACCCTGCCGGGCGGGAGAGCTCTTCGTGTGCGACCCGGCGGAACGCTTCACCCTCCACGAGTCCGAGGCCTTCGAGCTGCACCTGGTGCGGATGCCGCGCCGCGCCCTGACGCTCACCGACGCCCAGACACGGGCTCTCGGCCGGCGGGCGCCGTTCGCCGGCGGCGCCGTGGCGCCGCTGCTCGTTCCCCTCCTGCGGGAACTGGTCGGCGTCACGCCCGGGTACCTGCCCCGGACGGCACTCCATCTGGCCGGCGGCGTGGCGGAGTTCGTGACCCTGCTGGCCCTCGAGGAGGTCGACTCCGGGCCCCGGGAACGCGGACAGGACCGCCAGGACCTGGTCCGCCGGATCCGGTCCCACGTGGACGCCCATCTGTGGGACAGGGAACTGAGCCCGGCGTCGGTCGCCGCGGCCCAGCACATCTCGGTCCGCTATCTCCACCGGCTCTTCGAGAGCCACGGCAGCACGATCGGCCGGTGGATCCAGCACCGCCGTCTGGAGGAGGCGCGGCGGGAGCTGGGCCGCCCGGGGTCGCGGGACATCACGGTGGCGGCGGTCGCGAGGCGTTGGGGGTTCGCGAGCGCCACGCACTTCAGCCGCAGCTTCCGCGCGGCGTACGGCGTCCCGCCCAGCGCGTGGCGGGACGACCGGACCCGGCTGCCCGGGAGCCCCGGAACGCCGACGACTGACGGGTGACACGGAGGTCCCGTCGCCCGCGCGGGCGACGGGACCTTCGCGGCGGGCCCTGCCTCAGGCGGCCGCGGGCGGCTCGACGCCGGCCGGGCCCGGTTCGGCGAGCGCGGCGGACCCGGCTCCGGCGACCCGGCGCCGCCACTCCTGCGGCGGGTACCCGTGGACGGCCTTGAAGGCGCGGCTGAAGTGGGCCGCGTTGCGGAAGCCCCAGCGGGACGCCACCACGGAGACGGACGGGTTCACGCGTGCCCGCCGGGCGAGCTCCCGGGCGCACTCCTCGACCCGCCGGCGCAGGATCAGCCGGCTCACCGTGACGTCCTCGCCCTCGAAGAGGCGGTGCAGATAGCGGACCGAGATCAGGTGCGCGGCGGCGATGCGCTCCACCGAGAGGTCGGGGTCGTCGAGGTGCCGGTCGATGTACTGCCGGACCTTGCCGATCAGCCGGCGGCGTCCCGTGCGATCGGACCGGTCCTCCGCCGCGGCGGCCTCGGTGAATTCGTGGACCAGGGCGGCCACCAGCTCGGTCACGATGCCCCCGAGCCGCTCGCCCGCCGCGGCCGGCATCCGGGCGGCCGACTCGTCCAGGCCCAGGAGGAGGGGGGCCAGCAGCGCGGTCACTCCGTCCGTCAGGGCGAGGGGGCGGGCGGTGACGGTGCGCAGGGCACTCACCGGCAGGTGCAGGGCGTGGGCCGGGAGGCGGAAGAACAGGATCCGGGCCCGCTCCCGCTGCTCGACCGAGAAGGCCCGGCGCAGGTCGACCAGCGCCAGCTGCCCGCTCTCCACGCGGGTACCACGGCCGTCCTGGACCAGACGCACGGACCCGCTCCGCGGAATCAGCACGGCGATGGCGTCCCCGGCGTCATTGGCGACGGACTCCTCGCCGCGGGTGAGGTGCAGCGGCCCCGACTCGCAGATGATCAGCCGCAGGTAGCCGAAGTGACGCAGGGCCACGGAACCGCTCGCGGGCCCGTCCTGCCGCGTCCGCTCCAGGACGGGCGCCAGCCATCGCGAAAGCGCCCTCGCGACATCTCCGGTCGCCCGGGTGCCGGAAATGGCGGCCCTTCCTGGTGCAGCGCTCATGAGGACTCCCCTCAGCCGTCCGTATCGGTGCGTGGTGCGCGAGAGGGGGAACGGAGGCACCCTTCTCGGCCCACCTCCATGCTCCGGGGCTGCGTCACAGAAGCGTTAGGTCATCTGACTGCACTTGCGCACGGAGGGCGAAGGCCCGGGCGGCACCCGAAGTGTGCACTCAGCGGCACGGGTCAGTACGGTGGCTCCGCCCCTGCGCCGCCAGGAGGCCCCTAGGGTGGGTGGCGCGTGCCGGCAGGCGAACTCCGGCACCGGATGCCTGTCCGCCCGGCCGCGGACGGGCAGCCGCTCCGCTGCCGGCCCTCGGCCCGCCCCCCCGCGCAGGAGTTCCGTTGGAAGCAGATGTCCCGCCCTACCGGGCGACGCCCGTCCTCGAACGACGGGCGCGGGCCTTCGCCGAAGCGTACGCGTGCCCCACGTCCCGGACCGGCGACGCCGCCGCGGCCCGGGCGCGCATGGCGGCCCTGTGGGACGGCGGCGGCGGTGAGGAGCCCGACGTCGAGGAGGAGTGGCTCGCCCTGCCGGGAAGCGACGGCAGCCGGATCCGGGTGCGGATCCTCCGCCCCGCCGGCAGCGACGAACAGCTCCCCGTCGTGCTGTACCTGCACGGTCTTGGCTGGATGCTGACCGACGCGTACGCGCACCGGTTCCTGGTGACGGACCTCGTCCTCGGAGCGGACGCCGCCGTGGTCGTCCCCGAGTACGACGTGCCGGAGGACGGACGGCATCCGAGCGCCGTCGAGCGGGCGCACACCGTCGCCCGGTGGATCGCCCGCCACGGCGCGCAATGGGGGCTGGACGGGAGCAGGATGGCGGTCGTCGGTGCCAGCGCGGGCGCTCATCACGCGGCCGCCCTCACCCTGGTGGCGCTGGAGCGCGGCGGGCCGGGCTTCCGCCACCAGGTGCTGGTCTGCCCGGTGACGGACGCGGCGATGGACACCCCGTCCTACCGCGAGTTCGGGGACGGGTACTTCCTGACCCGCGCCGCCATGTCCGAGTACTGGCAGCAGTACGCCCCCGACCCGGAGACCCGGACGCAGGGCACCGTGTCCCCGCTGCGCGTGCCCACCCGCCGGCTCCGAGGACTGCCGCCGGCCCTCGTCCTCATCGCCGAGGCCGACGTGCTCCGCGACGAGGGCGAGGCGTACGCGGCGCGTCTGAGGGCCGCCGACGTCCCGGTCGTGTCGGTGCGCTACCACGGGACGATCCACGGATTCGTGCTGTTCGACCTGCTCCGCGACACGCACGCCTCCCGGGCCGCCAGGGTCCAGGTGACGGACACCTTGCACGCCGCCCTGCACGCCGTCTGACCGCGCCGGACGCCCGGTGGCCCGTCGGCACCGCCCGGGCGGTCACTTCGCGTCGGCCGCCGGACCGTCCGGGGACAGGCTGCCCCGCTGCCGCTTCCACTCGCTCGGTGACAGTCCGTACGCCGCCTGGAAGCGGCGGCTGAAGTGGCTCGGGCTGCGGAACCCGCACCGGGCGGCGACCGCCGCGACCGTGAGACGGTCGTAGCGCGAGGAGGCCAGCATCTGCCGCGCCTTCGTCAGCCGCTCCGTGATCAGCCACTGCTCCAGACTCATGCCCGCCTTGCTGAACAGGAGGTAGAGCCCCCGCACCGAGACGGCGTGCTCGGCCGCGATCCGCTCGGGCGTGAGCTCACGGTCCGCCAGGTGTCGGCGCGCGTAGGCCAGGACCCGGGTGAGCAGCGTGTCGTCCATGGCCGTGGTGACCGCGGCGGTCTCCTCGGCGTGCGCGGCGGACAGGAGCAGCGCGCGCACCAGGTCGGTGGTGGCACTCGCGAGGGCCGGCGCGCCGGGATCGGCCTCCAGGCGGCCCGGATCGCGCCACACGCCGCGCAGATGCTGCAGGACCAGGTCGTACAGAGGGCTGGCGCGCAACTGGAGCGAGGCCTTCACCACGGTGTCCACCGGCACGCCGAGGCGGTCCATGTCGAACATGATGGCCTGGGAGGACCCGTCGCCGGACCAGCCGTAGACGCGGGCCGACAGTTCGTGGAAGACGCAGATGTCGTCCGGCCCCAACAGCCGCCTCCGGCCCGCTACTTCGGCGCGGTGCAGGCCCTCGGGCTGAAGCGACACGGCGACGACGGGATGGCTCCGGTGGTGTCGGACGTGCCGCTCGGTCCGCCGCACCTCGAAGCCCGAGTTACGGGTGGAGAAGAGGTCGAGGTCGCCCACCCGCCACGCTTCCATGCGGGCGTGGATGCCCGTGTCGGGCTCTTCGTGGACGACGTGGTTCGGCACCCGCGCATCGGTCAGCGTGTGATGAAACAGGTCCGCTCGCTCGCGCGGCTCCACGGTTTTCAGATCGACCAGCAGCACACAGGCCTCCCCAGACGTGCCGCCCGGGGCGGCCCTCACGTCCCCCACTCTGGCAAACGGCGTACCCAAGAGGCATCAGTAAGTTGACGGTCCTTCAGGGTGACCGCGCGGGACGGGCTTCCCGGTGCGACGGCTCCGCGTGCTCGGTCACTCCTGCCGATCCCGCGAGAGGGCGTCGCGGAGCTGGGCCCTGGCGCGGATGCCGAGCTTGGGGAAGATCTTGTGCAGGTGGTAGCCGACGGTCCGGGGCGAGAGGTAGAGCCGGGCCGCGATGTCGCGGTTGGTCAGGCCCTGGGCGGCCAGTTCGGCGATCTCTCGTTCCTGCGCGGTGAGCTCGCTCGCCGGGGTCGCGGTCGCCGCTCCCGGGGCTCCGGCGGCCCGGAGTTCCGCGGCGGTGCGGTCGGTCCACGGGCGGGCGCCGAGGCGCTGGAAGCACTCCAGCGCCGCGCTGAGGTGCGGGCGGGCCTCGGCGGTGCGGCGGCGCCTGCGCAGCCACTCGCCGAAGTCGAGGTGGGTGAAGGCCCGTTCGACCGGCCAACAGTCGGTCCTGGAGTCGGCCAGGGCCGCGCGGAAATGGGTCTCGGCGTCGTCGGTGTCGGTCAGCAGAGCAGTGGCCCGGTGCAGGACGGCGGCCAGTCGGGGGGACCGGTCCGGTTCCGGTTCCAGGTGGTGTGCCACGGCGTCGACGACCGTGCGCGCGTCGTCCGTTCGCCCGGCGCGGACCGCCGCGGCGGCCAGATCGCCCAGGTAGTAGAGGGAGGTGTGGTAGTGGACGGGAGCGGGGTGGAAGTCGCGGGTGAAGGTCGCGCGCAGGTGCTCGTAGGCGTCCGCGTGGTCACCGGCGGCGAACGCGGCCATGCCCAGCGCATGGCGGTGGCGGACCTGAAGGCTCAGGGACCGGCGCAGGTCCACGCCTCGTACGGCCTCCATCGCCTGCTTCCGCGCCGCCGCGTGGTCGCCCTGCAGAGCGCTCAGCGTGGCCCGGAGGACGCGGGCGCCCACGGTCACGTTGTCGGCTCCCGCTTCCGCCGCCATCCAGAACGCCTCGTCCGCCGCTTCCCCGGCCGCCGTCCACGATCCGCTCTCGAACAGGGCGAGGGCGAGCGCCTGGGTGACGGTCGCGTTCGTGCCCGCGCTGCCGGCGCGCCGGAGGACGTCCAAGGTCCGCCGCAGGATGCGCACGGCCTGCTCGGTCTCGTCCAGGATCCAGGTCGTGCCGCCGAGCGCCGTGAGTGCTCCGAGTGATTCCTCGTGAGACAGGGCGGCCAGTCCCTCCTCCAAGTGCCGTACGAGACGCGGCCGATCGCGATGGGGATCGATGACCGCCCGGATCCAGGCGCGGGCGGCGGGATCCTCCTCCTCGCCGAGCAGATCGCCGATCCGCCGCAGCTCGTCCCGGTAGAACGGCGACCCGGAGTTGTAGACGGACGTCGCGGCGGTGCTCAGGGCGCTGAGGGCCAGATCCGGCGCCCCGGCCGCGGCGGCTTCGGCGACGCCCAGCAGGAGGGTCAGCGCGTCCTCGTGGCGGAGCGTGACGCCCAGGGCCCAGCCGCCCAGCAGCGAGGCCTCGGCACGCAGCCGGGGATCCCCGGCCAGGTCGCCGGCGCGCTCGCTCATGTCGCCGACCCACTGCGGGTGGCCGGCGAACATGGCCGCCTGCGCCGCCGTCAACAGGCGGCGTGCGCGCAGCTCCGGCGCCGGGGTCAGTTCCGCCGCGCGTTCCAGTGCCGCCGCGGCCGCCGCGTAGCCGCCCCGGCCGCGGGCGCGTTCCGCGCTCGCCGCCAGGGCGTCGGCGACCTCCGCGTCCTGGCCGGTCGCCGCGGCGGCCAGATGCCAGGCCCGGCGGTCCGGTTCCCCGGCGAGCGCGGCGGCCAGGGCCAGATGGGCCTGCCGGCGCTCGTGGAAGGGGGCCGCGTGGTAGACGGCCGAGCGGATCAGGGGGTGGCGCGGCAGCGCCTGGCCGTTCTCCACCCGTATCAGGCCGGCGCGTTCGGCGGGCTCCAGTGCCCGGACGACGTCCAGCGACGGGGCGGCGCGCAGCAGGTCGGCCAGGTGCGCCGTGCCCGCCGCGGCCATTAGGAGCAGGGCCTCACGCGTGGGTGCGGGCAGGCCGGGAAGGTCGGCGGCGAACAGGGTCTCCAGGCGTGCGGTGAGCGGCAGCGCGGCACCGCCGGTACGGCCCCGGGCCAGGGCGCGCGGCAGCTCGATCAGGGCCAGCGGATTGCCGGCCGCCTGCTGGAGGATCTCGGCCCGCGCCTTGCCCCGGGGCGGATCGGGCTGTGCGTCCAGGAGCTGCCTGGCCGCGGTACGGCTCAGCGGGCCCACGGTCACCTGGGGGAAGTCCCGGTCGAAGCGACCCGGCACGCCCTCCTCACGGGCGGCAAGGAGCAGCACCACCGGCCTGCCCTCCAGGCGCCGGGAGAGGAAGGCCAGCACGTCCACCGAGCCGAGGTCGAGCCACTGGGCGTCGTCCACGAGCAGGAGCAGCGGCCGCCGTGCGGCGGCCTCGGTGACGAGCCCGAGCACGCCGGCGCACAGGGACAGCTGGTCGAGTTCCCGTTCGTACGGCGCCGCCTCCGGCCCGAAGGCACGGTCCAGCGCTGCTCGTTGCGCCGCGGGCAGTCCGTCTCCGGGCAGCAGCGGATGCAGAAGCTGGTGCACGCCCGAGAGGCCGAGGCCCCTCTCGCCCTCGCTGCCGCGCACCCGCAGGATCCCCAGGCCCCGGGCCCGGCCCCGCTCGGCCGTCCGGTCGACGAGGGTCGTCTTCCCTGCTCCCGGCTCCCCGGTCAGCACCAGCACCTGCGGACCGCTGCCGTCCACGGCCGCGAGCAGACGGTCGAGGCGGGCCAGTTCGGCGGCCCGGCCCAGGATGCCCGGATCGGAGGTGGGGTCGGTGCCGGCGTACATGAACCGTCCTTGGCGTCGGGCCGTTGATGCGGCAATCCTGCCAGGGGTGACCGGCGGGACCGGCACCGGGGACGACTGGTCATCTGACAGAAGCGACCTGCCCCGACCTCCGCGATGATGTACCTGACCAGGGAAAACACGCACCGCCACAGGAGGAGGCGCATGACGGTCCACCCATCCCGGCAGCCCGGGATCGGCGACGAGGACACCGTCCTGGACCGGGACGGCGAGATCGAGCGGATCCTGCGGTGCGTGTCGCGCGAGCCCGGCAGTCCCCAGAGCCTGCTGCTCCTCGGCGAGGAGGGGATCGGACGGACGACCGTGCTCCGGCACGTCCGGGAACGGGCCGCCGCCGACGGCGTGCTGGTGCTGTCCGCCCAGGGCTGGGCCGGTGACCCACGGCACGCGCCCGCCTGTCTGCAGCAACTGCTGGCGCCGGTGCGGCAAGAGCTGGCCGCCCTGCCTGCCGCGTACCACCGGGTGCTGACGGCCGTGTCGCGCGGAGACGACGGCCCGGACGAGGCGGAACTGCACGCGGCGGTGACGGCGCTCCTCGACCGGCTCGCCGCGGCCCGACCGCTGCTGGTGTGCGTGGACGACGCCGACCTGTGCGACCGCGTCTTCCTGGAGTCGCTGTTCGCCGCGGCCCGGCTGCTGGCCGGCCGCGCGATGACGATCCTCCTCGCCGCCCGCCACGAGGCGGCCCTCCCCGCCCCGCCGCCGGGCACCGAGACGCTGCGGCTCGGCCCGCTGAGCAGCACCGCCGCCGCCGCGCTCCTCGACCGCCAGCCGGCGCCGCCCACGGGCCGGCACCGGCTGGAGATCCTGGCGCAGGCCGAGGGAAACCCCCTGGCCCTCAGGGAACTGAGCCGGAGCGCGCAGGGGCAGCGGCACCCGTTCGCGGAGCACCGCTTCGGCGTACGACTCGACGCGCTGCCCGCCGCGACGCGCCAGGCCCTGCTGTACGCGGCGGCCGCCGGGCCCGGCGAACCCGTGGCCGCGGTCATGGCCGCCCTGGGCACCGGTGACCTGGCGGTGTGGGCGCCGGCGGAGGCGGCCGGACTCGTCACGCTGGTCGAGGACCGGCTCGTCTTCCGCCACCCGCTGGCGCGTTCGGCCGCGTACCTCGGGCGTCCGGCGGGCGAGCGCCAGCAGGCCCACCGTGCCCTGGCCGAGGCCGCCCCGCTGCCCGAGGTCAGGGCCCGTCACCTGGCCGCCACCACCGTCGGAACCGACGCGTCCGTCGCCGCCGAACTGGAGGCGTCCGCCTGGCGACGCGGGGACGCGGTGGAGGCCGCGCACGCGCTGGAGCGGGCCGCCCGGCTCAGCACCGGGCGCCAGGAACGCGCCCGCCGGCTGGCCGAGGCGCTGACGGCGGCGCACACCGTGGGCGACCCCGGCTGGGTGCGGGAGCTGTACGGCCGGGTCGTCCGGGAATCCGCCGATCCGGAGCTCACCTGCGCCGCGGCCGTCGCCCTGGCCTCCACGCTCTCCCAGGAGTCCGCCCAGCGCGAGGCCTTCGAGCTGCTCACCGGCGTCTCGGAGCTCCTGCCCGTGGTCGACCGGACCCTCGCGCTCGCGCTCGTGGGCCTGGCGGCGGGCATCGCCCACCAGTCCGGGCTGCCGGAGCACACGGCGGCCCTGGCCACGCTGCTCGACCGGGCCCGGCAGGCCGCCGAGGGGCCCGAGCGCCGGCCCTCCGCCGCGGCCGGACCCCTGGTCCACCTGGACACACCGCACACCCGGCGAGCGCTGGAGGCGCTGGTCACCGTGGTGGCCCGGCCCCGGTCCGCCACCGGCTCGCTGTCCGGCCTCGGCCGGCGGCACGGCGCCCCGCCCGCCGGTCCGGACACGCCGGCCGCCCGGGCGGTCCTCACCGCGGTGGCCCACCACGCGGACGAGGCGGACGTGGAACTGGGGCAGTCGCGCACGGCCGACGACCGGCTGCGGACCGCCCGCGCCTTCGGCCTGCGCGGCTGGTCGGTCCTCGCCCTCGTGGACACCCTCGTCGCCATCGGCCGGTTCCCGGAGGCCGAGACCGTGATCCAGGGCGCCCTTGAGGAGGCCGCTGTGCTGCGCCTTCCCCGCCTCCAGGCCGATCTGGAGGCACAGGCCCTCACCGTGCGCGCACTGCGCGGAACCCTCCCGGCGGAGCCCCCGCTCACCCCCGCGGTCTGGCGTGCCGTCTGTCTGGACGAGAACCGTGCCACCCACGCCCGGCTGCTGCGCGGCCGCGGACTGGCCGCCCTCGCGCACGGAGACATGGAAGGCGCATGGCGGCAGCTGCGCGACCTGTTCGGGGCCGACGGAGCGCCCCTGCACCCCTTCCTGTCGGCCCGGAGCATCGCCGAACTCGCGATCACCGCCCAGCGGACCGGACGATCGGCCGAGGCCCTGCCCATCCTGGAGCGGGTCCGGGCGGAGCAGGGCGAGCGCCCGAGCACCAGGATGACGCTGCTCCTGCACCACGCCGGCGCCATGGTCGGCCCGGACGGCGAGGCCGAGGAGCACTTCCAGCTCGCGCTCGTCAACCACGGGGCGAACCGGTGGCCGTGGGAGACCGCCCACGTCCGGCTCAACTACGCCATCTGGCTGCGCCGTTGCCGCCGCACCCTGGAGGCGCGCCGGCAGCTGACCGCGGTCGTGGAGACCGCCGAACGGCTGGGCGCCGGCGCCCTCGCGGCCGCCGCCCACCGCGAACTGCGCGCCAGCGGCGCCGCGCCCGCCCCGGAGGACGACGGATCGCTGGAGCGACTGACGGCCCAGCAGCGGCAGATCGTCCAGCTTGCCGCACGCGGTCTGTCGAACCGCGAGATCGGCGAGCGGCTCTTCCTCTCGCCCCGTACCATCGGCTCGCACCTGTACAACGTGTATCCCAAGCTCGGTGTCAGCAGCCGCCATCAACTCCGTGACCTGGTACGGGACCGGTGACGGGGCCGGTGTGCCGGGCGGAGGCGCACCGGGCGGAGGAGAGTCCATGAGGCACGGGCCACCGGACACGGCCGTGACCCTCGACCCCGTGGTACAGCGCCTGGTCAGCGCCTCCGCCGCACCGCCCGCTCTCGACGACCTCGGGCCGGCCGCGGCGCGGCGGGCGCTGCGGGAGACCCAGGCCGACCGGTTCGAGGACTTCGACGTGGACGCGGAATTCCACGTGGCACCGGTCGGTCCCTCCCGGCTGCTCGGCTTCTGGACCGTCCGCCCGGCCGGGGCCCCCGGCCCGCTCCCGGCCCTCCTGTACCTGCACGGCGGCCGGTGGGCGCTCGGCGACGCCCAGACCCACGCCCGTCTCATCAGCGAACTCGTCACCGGCGCGGGGGTGTGCGCCGTGGTCCCCGAGTACAGCCGCGCCCCGGAGGCCCGCTACCCCGTCGCCCTGGAAGAGTGCTACGCCCTGCTGACCTGGGTGGTCTCGCGCGCCGACGAACTCACCCTCGACCCCGACCGGCTGGCGGTGGCGGGGGACTGCGCCGGCGCCACGCTGGCGACGGCCGTGACGATGCTGGCGAAGAAGCGCCACGGGCCGCGGATCGACGCGCAGCTGCTCTACTACCCGCTCACCGACGCCCGCTGCGACAGCCCCTCGCAACGGCAGTTCGACAGCGGCTACCTGCTGACCCGCCGGGCGCTCCGCACCTACTGGGCGCGGTACGTCCCCGACCCGGCCCGGCGGACCGAAGCCACGGCGGCACCCCTGCGCGCCCGCCCGGAGGAGCTGGCGGGCCTGCCGCCCGCCCTGGTCGTCACCGCCGAGGCCGACGTGGCCCGCGACGAGGGCGAGGAGTACGCGCGGAGGCTGACCGAGGCGGGGGTCGACGCACTGTCCGTGCGGTTCCTCGGCACGATCCACGACTTCGTGGCGTTGCACGCCCTCGCCGACAGCGCACCGACGCGGGCGGCCGTTCTGGTCGGGTGCGCCTTTCTGCGTGGCCGTCTGTGGTGAAGGGCGCGCAAGGCCCGGGGCGATGCCTGGGCAGTGGTACCTGAGGCGTGGCTGCAGAGCCGGTCTAGCCTCCGGGTGGGCGGCGGGTGACGAGCCAGACCAGCAGGCCGACCAGGGCAAGGAGTTCCAGCCAGGCGAAGAACACGACAAGGCCCTCGGTCACGGCTCCTCCCTGCCCCGGTCCGATGAGCGGACGGTGATCCTGCCCTGGCCGTGGGAGATGACGCGGGACCACGGGATGATCTGCCGCCGGCGGATCAGCCAGTTCGCGGCCTTGGTCAGCGCGGCCGGCCCGCGGACCTCCCCGGTGGCGTAACCGAAGCGGTGCGCCAGGCCCGTGGACCCCACCACGACCGCGTGCAGTTGCCAGGGTGAGGAGTCCGAGGGGCGCGCGACGCACAGGTCGTGGACCTTCCCGAGGTGTCGGCCGTCCTCGTCGACGACTTCGGCGTTCAGCAGGTCACCGGCCCTCACGGTGGGCCCCCGGGATCCTGCCGATGAAACCGCGGCTGAGCAGGCGTTCGGCACGGCCGAGGCCGGGCAGGCTCTCGGCACGTACGTCGAGCTCGACGGCCGGGCCGAGTTCCCGCACGTGCCGGAAGGACACTTCCACCGGCCTGGCACGCCCGGCCGCGCGGCCGGCCACTGCCACCCACCATCGGCCCAGGCGGCCTCCCAGGCGCTGTCCGAAGGCACGCTGCCCGATCAGCAGGGCCGCCAGTTCCGGCGCCGAGTCGCCCCCGGGGTCGTCGAAGCGAAGGTCGTCGACCTTGCCGAGCAACCTTCCGTCGCGGTCGAGGACCTGGCGGTCCAGGAGGTCGAGTCCGACATCGAGCGTGTGCACGGTCATGCGCCTGCCTTGGTTGCGATCAGGAGGGGGAGAGCCGCCACGGCACCCACGGTCACGACGACGAGGTACACCGTGCCGAGCGCGTTGCTCAGGCGGCCGTTGACCCGCTCGCCGAGATAGCGCCGGTCGTTGGCGACGACCAGGATGGGCAGAAAGGTCAGCGGCAGGACCATGACCGCGAGGTACACGGCGTAGATCGTCACCGTGACGGGGTCGACGGTGGTCAGGGCCACCACCGTCGCGCCGAGCAGTGTCACCAGCAGGAGGGTGTGGAAGCGCGCGGCTCTGGCGGGCTGCGTCTCCTTGCCCCAGGTCCAGCCGAAGTGATGGGCGACGGTGTAGCTCGACGACAGCAGTGTTTCCAGGGTCGCCCCGAACACGGACGCCACGATCCCGAGAACGGCCAGGGCGAACCCCACCTGGCCGAAGGCGAGAAGGACGGGCAGTACTGTCTGGCTCAGTTGTTCCACCTGGATGCCGGCCGGTCGGAGCACCAGGTACGCCGTCGCCTGGATGCCCACGGCGAGAATGCCGCCCACGGGGTAGCCCAGCCAGGCGTTCACCCGTACTTCGAGGAGGTTGCGGGCACGCCAGCGGTGCTCCACGGCGCCCGAGGCGAAGAAGAACACCTCGTACGGGTTCATCTGCGCACCCAGCAGGACCAGGGCGTAGAAGAAGTACGTGGCGTGGCCCTCCCCCTGCGGGACGGTGGGGTGGGTGGCGTCGTGCCACATGGCACCCCAGTCGGGGCCGAACCACCACACGGCGGCGACGAAGACGAACAGCGCCAGGCCGAGGAGCCCGTAGAGCCGTTCCATGTAGGCGAACGGCAACCGCCACACCACCAGCCAGGCGAGGAACGCGACGGGCGGCACCCACAGCAGGTAGTGGACATCGGCGAGCAGTTCGATCGCCAGCGCGACACCGCACAGCTCCGCGATCAGCGCGAGGGCGTTGACGAGGTAGGAGGCGATCACGGTGCTCAGCCCCATGCGGGCCCCGGTACGTTCCCGGATCAGGTCGAAGACCGTGCGGCCGGTGACCACGGCGATCCGGCCGGCCATCTCGGAGTAGAGGGCGATGCCGATCACGGCGACCACGGTCACCCACGCCAGCCCCAGCCCGAAGCGAGCCCCGACCAGGGCGTCGGTGACGAGGTCGCCGATGTCCATGAATCCGCCCATGGCGGTGAACACGCCCAGCAGCAGCGACAGTACCCGCTTCACGTCGGCACCAGCTCCTGGAAGCGCCGAAGGCGTTCGGAAAGCCCCGGCAGGGGCTCGGCCAGCCGGGGGAGCGCCTGCAACCGCCCCTGACGTGCGGCGATCCGCAACTCGCTCAGCACGCTCTCCACCTCGTCGAGCAGATCGATCAGGCCGGTGCGGAGCCGGACGGACTCCCGGGTCGGCGGCTGTACGGAGCCGAACTGCGTACTGACGCTGCCCACCGCGCCTTCGAGCTGGGAGAGCGTCCGCGAGGTATAGGGACCAGGCGACTTGCCGGCGTCGACGGCGCGAACCAGCAGACGTGCCGTCTCGACCGAGGAGCGGACCGCCTCCGCCGAGTTCGCCGCCTTGTTCCGGTAGTCCGTGTCGGTGCGCGAAGAGCTCACGCACCCGCAGAGCGACAGGACCAGCAGCAGCACGCCGGCCGAAGCACACGCGGCCGCGCGTCCCCACCGGTGTGCCGTCGACAGCACCGGAGGCACGCGAACGGACGGCGGCTGCGGCATCGGCCCTGTCACGCCCACCTCGTCTCCCATGTCGTCGTACACCTCAGAGGGTGGGGCAGGCACAACGGACTTACGAGGACAAGCCGCCTGACGGCGTGTCCCGCGTACGCGGCGACCGGCCTCGGCGTCGGGACGCCGGGGCCGCCGTGGTGGGGAGGCGTTGCCGCGGTCCAAGGAGCACGCGTCGTCGCCCGTGGGGACTAGTCGTGGTTCATGGAGCTGCCGGCGTGGCCTTCGATCGTGCCGCAGCTTGCCGGTGCGGTGGCTTCCTGGGGCAGCTTGGGGTCGAGTTCGCTCTTGCCCTTGCCGAAGTCGTACATCCCGTTGCCGTTGGGGTCGATGCCGTGCTGGACGACGTGCAGGTAGGTGATGTTGTCGGCGACGGCCTGGGAGACGGTGATCGTGCGGGAGTAGGACAGGTTGCCGTTCTTGTCCGCGACCGGCATCCGGTCGACGGCCAGTCCGCTGGCCTTGGTCGTGTCGCCCCTGGTGGTGAGGGAGATGTTGATGTCTCCGTAGGCGGGCAGTCCTTCGGCGGTGGTGACGATGCCGTCGCCGTTCTTGTCGGCACTGGCGTCGGGGCAGGTGAAGTCGTGCCCGGTGGTGGAGCCGTGGATGTGCTGGGCGTGGGGCTGGCCGGGTACCAGGCCCTGGGCGTCGATCTTCACGGTGAGCTGGCGGCCCTGCAGGCTGAGCTGCGCGGTTCCGCGGGCCCCGGAGTCGTTCAGCTGCCGAAGATCGACCTGGTAGCTCCGGCCGTGCTGCGTTCGGGGGCTCCCGTCGTTTCCGTCATGGGCCAGGGCCGGAGCTGCCACGGCGAGAGTGAGGGCGGCGGGCAGAGCCGCGAGGGTGGTGAGACGGGTTGAGCGCTTGCTTGTCATCGCGATGCATCCCCTTCCGGGGAGGTTCACCGGCTCGGGCCGGGTCGCGTCCGGACATTTCGTCCCTTTCACCCTGGATTCGGCGCGACTGGGGTAGGGGATTGCTCGCGGATGACACCGCTCGGACGCTCGGGCCCGGCGCCGGTGTGCGCCCGGACCGCTTCGGCGTCTCGTTCGGTGCCGCGGAGATCGTCCGCACCTGACACCGTACGAGCCAGGTGTTCGGGATGTCCCCCGCCAACGTCCGCCAGCGGCAGGGGAGTTCCGGGTTCCGCCGCCGACATCATCACACCGTCACCGTGAGACACGGCGTGGACACAGCAAGATCACGGCTGTCAGGCTGCCGCGCGTCTGTTTCCTCTTGATCAGAAGGAGTACAGCGTGCACAGAACCACCGGCCGGTCCCTCGGACCGGCTCGGCGCGGCCGGGCCGGGGCCCTGGCCCTGCCTCTCGCTCTGGCCCTCCTCGCCCCGGCGGGCGTGCTGGCGCTCGGCCCCGCGTCCCCGGCAGCGGCATCCCCGGGCACGAAGGTCACGAAGACCTCCGCCGCGACGCCCTCCCCGACCTCCCGCGAGGAGGTGAACGCGAGGCTCACCGCCCAGGCCCAGGGCCGGCGGATCGAGGTCGTCGGTGCCCGTACCGAGAGCACGACCCTGTGGGCGAACCCCGACGGCACCATGTCCGTGGAGTCCTTCGCCGGTCCCGTGCGCTACCGGGAGAACGGCCGCTGGGTCGGCGTCGACCTCACGCTCGTGAAGAACGCCGACGGCACGGTCCGTCCCAAGGCCCACCCGCGGGGCCTGCGTCTTGCCGGGCGCACCGGAGCCGCCGGCGGCGACCTCGCCGTCCTGGGGCGCGGCGAGCAGGAGCTGGCCCTCGGCTGGAAGGGCGCACTGCCCGAGCCGCGGCTGAGCGGCTCGAAGGCGACGTACGAGAACGTCATGCCGGGCACGGACCTCGTCCTCGAGGCCACCCGTACCGGCTTCGAGCAGTATCTGGTGGTCGCCGACCGGCAGGCCGCCGAGCGCGCGGCAGCTCTGACGCTGCCCGTCCGTTCCCAGGGGCTGAAGGCCCGCCAGGGCGAGGACGAGACGCTCACCCTGACCGATTCCCGCACCGGTGCCACGGTCGGGCGCGGTTCCACCCCGTACATGTGGGATGCCGGAGCCGGCGGCGAGAACGCTCCCGGCGCCCGCACCGCCCGCGTCGACCTCGATGTCACCGAGCGCGCGCACGGCTTCGACCTCACCGTCACGACCGACCGGGAGTTCCTGGCCGACGAAGCCACCCGCTACCCGGTCACCATCGACCCGGCCGTCTACTTCGGCACCGACTTCGACACCTACGTCCGCAACGGCGACACCGCCGACTTCTCCGCCGGAGTCGACCTGCGGGTCGGGCGCGAGTGGCAGAAGGGCGAGGCCCGCTCCTTCGTCAACTTCCCCCGGAACCCCGCCGTCACCGGCCAGGACATCCTCAACGCGGAGCTGAACCTCTACGCGACCTGGTCCGACAACTGCGAGCCGCGCTCCTGGGAGATCTGGGACACCGGCAACGCCTCCGCCGCCACCCGCTGGGGCAGCCAGCCCGCCTGGCGCTCCAAGGTGACCTCCTCCACGCAGACGCACGGCCACACGAACTGCGGCCCGCGCTGGATATCCGAGGACATCACCCCGCTGGTGAAGCAGTGGTCGAAGACCACGAACACCGTCGACACCGTCGGTCTGCGCGCCACCGACGAGAGCGACGTCACGGCGTTCAAGATCTTCGCGTCCGCCCAGACCAGCACCGCGCCCTCGGTCCTCGTCACCTACGAGACCCCCGCGGACCCGGTCAAGGACCACGTCGTCTACTGGAACGACATCCTCCAGAAGGCCTTCATCCAGGCCGGAGGCGCTCCCGGCCCGCTCGCCCGCGCGGGCGCGATGATGCACGGCGCGATCTACGACGCCGCCAACTCCGCCCGCTGCGCCGAAGGCGCCCTCAAGTGCCTCGGCGACCCGTACCTGGTGAAGGCCACCGCCTCCAACGGCGCGGTGCCCGACGTGAACAGCGCCATCGACCACGCGGCCTTCGACGTCCTGCGCTCGGTGTACCCGGGGCAGAACTTCGACGCGGACATCGCCGCCGCCCGCGAGACCATCCCGGCAGCCGTCACCGCCGCCCAGCGCGCCGCCGGCACGGAGGTCGGCCAGAAGGCCGCCGCCGCGATGATCAACGCGCGTCAGGGCGACGGCTCGGCGGCCATCGGCCCGTACACGGGCTCGACGCAGCCCGGCTACTGGCGCCCCACGGGCACCGGCGACGGTGCCACCCCGCAGTGGGGTCTGGTCAAGCCCTTCGGCATCCTGTCCGGCAGCCAGTTCCGCTCCTCCGGCCCCGGCGGACAGACGCAGATGAGCAGCCTGCTCACGAGCCAGACCTACGCCGACCAGGTCAACGACGTGAAGCTCCTGGGCGGCTCGGAGTCCACCGCGCGCACCGCCGACCAGACCCAGGCGGCGCTGTTCTGGGCCAACGACCTGGACATGACCTACAAGCCGCCGGGCCAGCTCTTCGAGCACACCCAGATCCTCTCCAGGCAGCACGGCACGACCGTCTCCGGCAACGCCAAGCTCTTCGCCCTCACCGCCTTCGCCATGGCGGATGCTGCCGTCGTCGCCTGGGACCAGAAGTACCAGACCGACATCGACCTGTGGCGGCCGGTGAGCGCGATCAACCTCGACGGCGACGGGAACGCGAACACGGCGGCGGACGCCGACTGGCAGCCGCTCTCCCAGAACCGCGAGGGCGGGCACTTCACACCTGCGTTCCCCGCCTACGTCTCGGGCCACGCCACCTTCGCGGGCGCCTGGTCGAAGGTGACCCAGGCGTGGTTCGGCACCGACCGGATCACCTGGACCGCGACCACCGAGGACCCGAACGCGAAGGGCGTCACCCGGACGTTCACCTCGATCTCCGCGGCCGCCACCGAGAACGCGATCGCCCGGGTGTGGCTCGGAGTCCACTACCGCTGGGACGGTACCGACGGCCTGGCCGCCGGTGGCAACGCCGGCGCGTACGTCGCAGCGAACAAACTGAAGCCGAACACGGCCGCGAACTGGACCGCGTACGAGACGCTGCACAACCTCACCGGATGCCAGGAGGTCGGCAAGCGCCTCGTCGCCGAGCACCGCTGGACCTCGTACCAGTGCACCCAGGTGCAGGCGCCCGAGCCCGACCACATCCTCTACGTGAAGTGAGGCGCGACATGCGTGTGCGGAACCACTCCGTCAAGGGCCGGCCCCGCAAGGGCCGCCGGGCCACGATCCTCCTGGTCACGGCGTGCACCCTCGGCGCCGTCGCCACCCCGCTCGCCCTCGCCGCCGCCTCGCCCGAGCAGGCCCCCGCGGCAGCTGCGGCCGACGACCGGCTGCTGCCGGTCCCCCAGGCGCCGCGCATCTCCAACGGCCCCTACGCGGGCTCCCAGTTCTGCGGCGCCCGCGACGGCGACCCGGTCGTCACCACAGGTTCCCCGACCTTCGGCGCCACCTTGGAGGCGGTCGCCCCGCCGGGCACCGTCGAGCCGGCCCGGCCGGGCCCGCGCCGGAAGGTGACCTTCGAGATCGACACCGCCGCCGGTCAGCCCGTGCTCCACCGGCAACTCACCAGCGAAACGAGCCACGACGCCGCTCTCGAGGTGCCGGAGGGCACCTTCACCGACGGCGCCTACCGCTGGCGCGTCCGCGTGAAGGACGGCGACACGTCCTCCGCCTGGACGGCCTGGTGCTCCTTCACCGTCAAGCGCGGCTGAGTGAACCCCACGAACGGCCGGTGCCGTTCAGGGGTTCACCCTCAGCCCTGACCTTGACCGTGGCCGTCTTGCCGGCCTGACGTCATGGCCTCACCTGAAGAGGCGGATCCAGGAACACACGGCGCCCCGGAGCACGTCATGTGCCCGGGGCGCCGTCGTGTGTGTTCTAGGCGGCGGTTCCTGGAAGGTCCGCCTCTTCGGATGTCTCGTGGTGCGTCGCCGGGGTGCCGGTGAATCCCCATCTCGCGTAGTCACGCAGGAGGGAGGCCCGGGCCAGCGAGGCGAAGGCGTTCTCGCCGGCCCCGACCGCCCAGGCGGCCACCGGCTCGCCGGAGAAGTGGAGGCCGTGGAGGCCGGGGCCGTCGGCTGCGGTGGGGCCGTCGGCCGGTGCGTTCTGGTCTGCCATGGTGGTCGGCATCCTTCCGTGGTCAGCCGGCGAGCGACAGGCGCTCGGTCCTCCGGGCAGGGGCGGCGCAGGCGGTGGCTCCCCAGCGGAGGAGCGCGGAGCCGACGTTCATGCCGCCGCCGAAGCCGGTGAGGAGGACGACGTCGCCCTCCGCGAGGAGACCCTGGCGGTGGACGAGGTCGAGCGTGATGGGAACCGATCCGCTGCCGGTGTTGCCGTAGCGCTTGAGTGCGAGGTGCAGTTCGGCCCGGTCGAGGCCGAGTTCGGGCCAGACCTCGTGGAGCATCACGCCGTTGGCCTGGTGGGGAATGAAGTGATCGACCTCGTCGGCGGAGACGCCGGCCTGGTCCAGCAGCCGGTGGAGTGCGGCGGGAAGGTTCTCGTGGACGAAGCCGCGGACGCCGCGGCCGTCCATGCGGAAGAAGTGCTGTCCGGCCTCGACGCTCTCGGTCGAGGGCGGGATGCGGCTGCCTCCCGCGGGAACGCTGATGAGGCGGTGCTGGTCGCCGTGGGTGATCAGGCCCGTCTCCAGGATGCCCTGTCCCTGCCCCTGTCCCTGTCCTTGTTCGGCGGGGCCGAGGACGACCGCGCCGGCGCCGTCGCCGAAGAGGATGCACGTCTTGCGGTCGGTGTAGTCGAGGATGCGGGAGTAGATGTCCACGCCGATGACCAGACCGAACTGCCGACCACCGGCGAGGAGCCGCTCGGCGACCGTCAGCGCGTAGACGAAGCCGCTGCAGACCGCGTTGACGTCGAACGCGGCGGCGTTCGTCGCACCGATCAGGCCCTGCACGATGCTGGCGGTGGCCGGCTGCGGGTGGTCGGGCGTGGACGTGGCGAGCACGATGTAGGACAGCTGCTCCGGGTGCAGCCCGGCCTGGGCGAGGGCGTTACGGGCGGCGTGCGCCGCCAGGTCGGACGTCGCTTCGTGGTCGGCGGCTCTGCGCCGCTCGTGTATGCCGGTCTTGCGGACGATCCACTCGGCGGTGACACCGGCGTTGCCGGCGATCTCCTCGTTGGTGACGACGGTGCTCGGGACGTACGAGCCGGTGCTGACGATGCCGATAGGGGGCACGATCTTCTCCTCCGGACGTGCCGCTCGCCGCGACGGGCGAGCGGCAGGGACGACTGATTAGTGGACGCCGGCGAGCGCGAGCCTTCGCCAGCCGTGGCGCGCGGCGTGGTCGGCGAGCACGGCGTCCTCGCCGACGGCCACCGGCCGGCCGACCGCGCGCAGCATGTCGAGGTCGCTGATGTGGTCGCCGTAGGCCGACGAGACGGTCAGGTCGATGCCGGCGACGGCGCCGGAGGCCCGTACCACCGCTCCCTTCGCCGCGCCGATCATCGGCGTGAGAACGTCGCCGGTGAACTGGCCCCGGCGGATCAGCGGCCGGCTGCCGAAGGCGCGGTCGGCGCCCAGCCGGGCGGCGATCGGGTCCAGGCAGGCGAAGAAGGAACCGGAGACGAGCAGGACCCGGTCACCCGCCTCCTTGTGACGGTGCAGCTCTTCCACGACATCCTGGTGGAAGAGCCCTTCCTCGAGTTCGTGCTCGAACCACACGAGCCCGGCGGCCCGGACCTGCCGCACTTCCTCGCCGTCGTAGAAGCGGTAGTACGCGCGGTTGATCGACTCGCGCGGCATGCCCAGGCGGGCCGCCGACCTGAGTTCGCCGTACAGCCGGGCGTACGTGGACTCCGGTTCGCCCCGAAGCCGGAGGTAGAACTCGAAGAACCGGAACATGCTCTTGACCCTGATGAGGGTCTCGTCCACGTCGAAGAAGGCGGCGGCGCGCTGGGTCATGGGGGCCTCTCTCGTCTCGGGCTCTCGTCTCGGGCTGCGGCGGGCGGGTGATCAGCGGCCCTGGAGCCGGCCGAGGGAGAGGCTGAACTTGCTGATCGGTTCGCCGCCCTGGAGGGCGGTGAGGTTGACGACGATCTGCTCCGCGAGGTCCCGCGACGTCAGGGAGTCGCTCTGGAGCGGTCCTCCCTGGGTGTAGTACACGTCCTGGTCCTCGCCGCGGCGGCTCTCGATGAAGGCGCTCATGGTCGTCTTCTCGTCGAGCTCGCCGAACTTGGTGAACGTGACGCTCAGGTCGGTGAGCAGGGTGCGGGCGGCCGATATCCCGCACATGTCCAGGGCGGTGTACAGGGCGAGCTGGCGGGCGGCCTCGGCCAGGACCATGCCGGGAATGTGGTCCTGCGGGTGGTCGAACATGCTCGGGTGCCCGCCCGGTACGTGCAGCGTGGCGGTGGCCATCGCGTCGCACGACTCGGCGTCGAGCAGGACGACGTTCTCCGGGGAGCAGCGGCCGACCAGGGTCGGGTCCACCAGCGTTCCGGTGATCTGACCGATGGGGGAGGCCGAGGAGGGCAGGGCGCGGCCGTTGCGGTTGCTCGTGCGCAGCCGGGTGTAGCTCTCCGGACTCTTGAAGCGCAGCCCGACCGAGGCCTGACCGATCATCACGTCGCCGATGGAAAGCCTGACTTCGTAGTCCAGGCCCACCGTGCGGTTCTCGCGCAGCTTGATGTTGCCCGTGCGGATGTCCATGCGGACCGGGAAGGCCGAGCCGCCGACCGTGGTCAGTTCCGGGTGGGCCAGGTGGATGCGCAGGTGCGTGAGGATGAACTTGTGGCTGCGCGGTACGTCGAAGAAGGCGTGGGCGCCGGCGAGGGCGGCCTGGCGGGCGGCCTCCAGCAGGAGGATCGGGTCGTAGGCGTGCGGGCGGAGCATGTGGTCGCCGTAGTACGCGTGTGAGCGGGGAAGCTGGGCGGCTGCCAGGTAGCTGCCCGGGTCGGAGCCACGCCGGAGGTCGGTGACGAAGACCTCGCCCAGGCTGTCGCGGTGGACCAGCTCGCGGTCGATGGTGCGCTCGAAGGAGAGCTCCTGCGGCTGCGGGCTCATGGTCGTGTCCGTGCGTGTCGGGTCGATCGAAACGGTCGTCATGGGAAGCCACTCCGTTGGGTCTGCGCTCGATGAGGGTTCGACGGCGTACGAGGGCCGCGGCGTGCTCCATGGGGCAGCGAGGCACGTCAGCCCTGTATAGGTCAGATCTCTTATATCTGTCAAAGGTCATATGGCATCGGACTGTTGGGTGGATGTCTGATGTCACCGAACTTTGAGATGCCTGCTTGTTGACAGGTCTCGCATGTTGCTATGGTCTCTGCCAAGCATCAGATCTCTTATAGTCTTCCTGTGCTGAACGAAGGAGCCGTCATGCCTGCCGAGACCCTTGTGGTGACCGAGGTCCCCGTCCTGGAGGACTCCGTCGACACCGCGATAGAGACGTGGCGCAAGCACAATGCCGCCCACCCCGCCCCGGGCCGCTCGCTGTACCGGGCGATGGACGGCGACACGCTCCTGGAGCTACTGCCGGTCGCCGGCCTCGACGCCGTCGCCGGCCTGCGTGACCAGTGGCAGAAGCTGTGGACGGAGCTGACCCCGGTTCTCGCGGGTGACTTCCGCCGGCAGGTCCTCGAGTTCGTCGAGGCGCCCAAGAACACCGACGACCTGATCCCTGACACCGCGTACATCCAGATGCGTCACGTCGAGGTGAAGCCTCCGGTCTTCGAGGCGTACCGGGAGTGGCGGGACCAGACGATCTTCGACGTGGTCCGCGGTGCGGACGAGGTCGAGGCCTTCCTCGCCTACCACTCGGTCCTGAGCACCGAGCCCGGCGTCATGTTCGTCTCCGGTTTCAACGCCGAGCCCGACGCCTACACGGCGGTCTTCACCGATGAGCGCTACCAGGAGATCGTCCGCCAGGCCGGCGACCGCTACATCACCGGCGGCGAGCGAGGCCTCTACACCAAGATCTACGTCCGCGTCGACGCCGAAGCCTGACCGTCGACCCGTCACATCGTCAAGGAGAGAAGGACATGCCGGCGCTGAACCGGTCTGAAGCTTCCTCGTCGGTCCGGGCGCCGGTCATCGGGGCCGTGTCCACCTGCCTGGTCGTCGCCACGGTCTACATGACGCCGCCGATCTTCCCGCAGATCGCGCGGACGCTCGGGGTCGACCCGGTGGACGCCCGCCTCTCGTTCTTCTTCGTGAGCCTGGCGTACTCCCTGTCGTTCTTCGTCTTCGGTCCCCTCTCGGACCGCTTCCAGGCGAGATCGCTCGCCCTGTGGGGGACGGTCGCCCTGGTCGTCCTCCTGGTGGCGGCCTCCCGGGCGCAGACGTTCGGGGTGTTCATCGCGGAACTGGCGGCGGCCGGCGTGGCCGCGGCGGCGATCCCAGCGGCGACCCTGGCACTCATGCCGCGCATCGCCCCGCCGGGCAAGGCCGGCGCGTACTTCGGCGTCGTGATCGCCGCGTCGGTGGCGGGGATTACCGTCGGCCGTTCCGCCACGGGGATCGTGGCGGGCTGGCTCGGCTGGCGGAGCGCGATCCTGCTCATCGCGCTGCTCAACGCCGCATGCCTGGCGGCGCTCCTCGCGCTGCCCCGCACCGAACCGAACGCCACGCACACCACCGCGCTGCGGTCGTACGGTCAGGCGCTGCGGATGTTCGGGCAGGGCCGGGTCGTCCGCCTGCTCCTCGTGGGAGCCCTGCTGTTCTTCGGATACCTGGGAGCCGTCACGTTCCTCACGTACCGGCTCGCCGATCCTCCGTTCGGACTGGGGGCGTCCGCGATCGGCCTGGTCAGCGCCATCGGCCTGGGGGCGCTCTTCGGGGCACCCCTGTCAGGGGCGATGGTCTCCCGGGTGGGCGCCCGGACGGTCGTCCTCAGCGCACTGCCCACCGCACTCGCCGGCATCCTCGTCCTGGCTTTCGCTCCCAGCACACCGCTGGTCGCCTGCGGGCTGCTGCTGGTCTTCCTCGGGGTGTTCTCCTGCCAGCCCGCCGTGCTCGTCCTGCTCTCGCAGGCCGTGCCCGAGCAGAACCGGGGGAGCGCCTCGTCGAGTTACATGCTCACCTGCCTCTGCGCCGGAAGCCTCTCGACGATGGCCCTGGGCCCCGTGTGGCGCGGACAGGGATGGACCGGAGTGGTCGCCACGGCCTGCGTCGCCGTGGCCGCCGCCATCCTGCTCGCCTTCTTCACCACCCGCCCAGCGGCTGCCGGCGGCGACGACGTCGCGACCGGCACGCCGATCGAATCCGCGACACCGAGCAGGAAGTGAGGCCACTCATGGGTCACGTCCGCGACTACGAACTCAGTCTCACCACCCAGGGCCCCACGTACCCGCCCAGCGAAGTGATGGACCAGCACGGCAACTTCATCGTGATCGGCCGCGTCAACAGGGCCGGTGACGCTGGACGGACACGATCGGAATGGGGCGCGGCCCTCGTCGCCGCCGACAGCCCGGTCCCGCCGTTCGGGGAGAACCACCCCTACACCATCGTCAAGGAGCTTCCGCTCGACCCGGCGGCACTCAGCCGGGAGGACCGCGACCGTGTGCTCCACACGCTGCCGCTGCCCCTGCCCTGCGCCAACTACCCGATGGTCTTCGCCCCCGAACAGTGCCCGGGGGCCGATCGGACACGGCGGCCCAGCCACCCGTTCCACCAGGTGCCCATTCCCGACCTGCGGCCGGAGGACGGGCCCAAGCTCACCTCGCCCGTCACCCTCGGGCAATGGGTCACGGCCCAGGGGCGCCTGGAGGTCGCGCTGACGCCGGACGAGCGTGCCGCGAGGTTCTTCTTCGAGTTCGACGCGCTGATCCCGAACAGTGTCTACACGATCATGTCGCTGCGCGAGCGCGACCTGGACCCGGCCGGTCCGACCCGCCCCGGGCCGCTCGGCGTGCCCAACGTCTTCGTCACCGACGACAGCGGCCGGGCCACGTACCAGGCCGTCATGCCGAACCCCTTCCCCGCGCCCGGGACACCCGGTGCGAACCGCATCGTCAACATCGTCGTGCTCTTCATGAGCTACCAGCAGAACTATGGCGGCGCCATCGGCTGGTTCGGCCTCGGCGGGGACATCCACGCCCAGCTCAAGCTGCGGCAGCCCGCCTTCCAGGAATTCACCACCCTCCCCTGAACTCCACCCCACCCTCCAACGCAGGAAGGATCTGACGTGGCCAGGTCCAAGACGGCCGGCGGCGTCGCCGGCGGTGTCATCAACGCGGTCGCCGGCGGAGGCATGTTCGCCGTCGCCAAATCCGGGTTCGACCACCTCGACCCCTATCACCTCGTCTCCGCCCGGTTCGTCGTCGCGGCACTCGTGTTCGTCGTCCTGCTCGCGATGAAGGAAGGGCTGAGCGCGCTGAGCTTCGACGGCAGGCTCCTCAGGCTGTGGTGGCTCGGAACCATCGGCTTCGCCGGGTTCAACCTGTTCGTGTACGTCGGCCTGCAGACCATCCCGTCCCAGAGTTCGGCCCTCGTCGTGGCCACCATGCCCGCGCTCACCGTCCTCGCCATCTGGGCGCGCAGCCGGCAGCGCCCCCGCGCGGCCACCCTGCTGTTCGTCGCCGTCGCCCTGCTCGGCGTGGCGCTCGTCCTGGGCAACGGCAACCCCGTCAGCGTCGCGACCGGTGGCGTCGGCTTCGGCGGACTGCTCACCCTCGTCGGCGCGGCTTGCTGGGTCGTCTACAGCACCGGAGCGGCGGCGAACTTCCCGGACTGGTCACCCCTGCGGTACACCTCGATCACCTGCCTCCTCGGCACCGTGAGCATCGTCGTCATCACCGCGTTCGCCGATGTGCTGGGCTGGATTCCGGACGCCGCGCCGAGCGACTACACCGCGTCCTGGTGGCAGATCCTCTACATGGCGATCCCGGCGAGCGTGATCGCGATGCTCGGCTGGTTCACGGCCCTGCGCACCCTCGGCCCGGCCAACGGCGCGCTGTTCATCAACCTCGTGCCGGTCACCGCCTTCATCGTCCAGGCATTCCTCGGCCACGTACCGACCGGCCCGGAGATCGCCGGCATCTGCCTGGTCATCGGCGCCCTGGTCGCCTCCAACCTCTACAGCCGCCGCCAGGCCGCCAAGGCCGCCGGCTCCGCCCCGAAGACCTCGAGAACGGACGAACTCCCCGTAGCCACCGGGAGATAGGAGGTCCGCCCCATGTCCCGCACCGCAGGAATCACCACACGCATACGCGCCGCATGGTCGTCGTTCGCCGCCGCCTACCGCCGCCGCAGCTCCGCCGTCCTCAGGATCAGCGTCGGTGTCCTCTTCCTCTGGTTCGGCGTGCTGAAGTTCTCGCCCGCCATGAGCCCGGCCGAGGACATCGCGATCCACGCCATGAGTGTCATGACCTTCGACACCGTGCCACCGGAGGTGTCGCGGCCCCTGCTGGCCACCATGGAAGTGGCCATCGGTCTCGGCCTCGTCACCGGCGTCCTGCTGCGTCTGGCACTCGCCGTCTTCTTCGTGCACATGCTCGGAGTGTTCTCGACACTCGTCCTCCTCGCCGACGAGGCGTGGTCCACCGCGCCCCTCGTTCCGACGATGGACGGCCAGTACATCATCAAGAACATCGTCCTCATCGCCGCCTGCCTCGCCGTCGCGACCGCGGCTCCGTCTTCGTCGCCGGTTCCGGCTCCGGAGACGGCCGCCGGGCCGGTGGCGGGCGCCCCCGCCGAGCCCGCCCCGGTGCAGGAGCCCGCCCCGGTGCAGGAGCCCGCTACGGCGCCGGAGCCCATGGAGGCTCCCCTCACCGCCGGGACAGCCGCGCGCTAGCCGGCGCGCGCATCCCGCACCCCCAGACGTCCCTGCGGGCGCGGTCCGCGGCCGGACCATCCTGCCGTCGCCGCGCCACCCGGGGATTCCCTTATCCCGTACACAGTTCCGAAAGGACCACCATCATGAGCAGGGTTCAGCTGATCCAGCCCGCCGACGCCCAGGGCGACTTCAAGGACGCTCTCGACACCGTGCAGAAGGGCATGGGCACCGTTCCCAACCTGGCCAAGGCGCTCGCGAACTCTCCCGCCGTGCTGAAGGCGTACCTGGCGCTCTCCGGCGCCGTGGGCGCGGGCCTCCCGGCCCCGGTCCGTGAGCGGGTCGCCCTGACCACGGCCGAGCACAACGGCTGCGACTACTGCCTGTCCGCCCACACGTACATCGCGGCCAACGCGGCGAAGCTGCCGGAGTCGGAGATCGCCGCGGCGCGGGAGGCCAAGTCCGAGGACGCCGCCCACCAGGCGGTGCTGACCTTCACCAAGTCCGTGCTGAGCAACCGCGGTCACGTCTCGGACGCGGAGCTCGACGCGCTGCGCGCCGCCGGCTACGGCGACAAGGAGGTCGTCGACCTCGTCGTGTCCATCGTGCTCAACATCCTGACGAACTACTTCAACCACGTCGCGGAGATCGAGATCGACTTCCCCGTCGTGCACGCGAAGCCGCAGGACTGACACGCACGCAAGCAGAGGGCCCGCATCCCGTCTCCGGGACGCGGGCCCTCGGGCTGTCCGGTCGCCGCGCGGACCAGGAGACCATAAGAAGTCTTACATGTATCTGATCTTTGATATACGGTGGCCGCGAAAGTCGGGTGGAACCGTGGAGGGGGATGTGAACGGGATGCGCGTCAGGCGGTCGAGAGGCTCGGGGGAACTCGCCGGTCGTGACGGGGTGGCGCGGGAGGTCGCGGGCAGGCTGCTCGCGTCGCTGCCCCGCCGTGACCAGCGCGCGAAGGGGGAGAGGTACGTCGAGGGGCTGCTCAGGGTCCAGGGCCGCAAGACCATGCGGGCCATCGCGGCCGTGGCCGGCGGGGGCGCCGCCGAGCAGAGCGTGCACCACTTCATCAGCAAGTCGTCGTGGGACTGGTCCCCGGTCCGCCGGGACCTGGGCCGCTTCGTGGAGCAGGCCCTGGTGCCGAAGGCGTGGGTGGTGCATCCCCTCGCCATCCCGAAGCTGGGGCGGCACAGCGTCGGCGTGCAGGAGTCGTACGTGGCCTCCTTGGGGCGCATGGCCAACAGCCAGCAGGCGTACGGGGTCTGGTGCGTCGGCGACGCGGCAAGCGCGCCCGTGGACTGGCATCTGCTGCTGCCGCCGGGATGGGTGGCGGACGGCGAGCGGCGCAGGCGGGCCGAGATCCCCGACGGTCTGGCCGAGGTGGATGCCGACAGGGCCGTCCTCGACGCCGTCCGGCGGACGGTCGACGGCTGGGTGTCGCGCCCTCGGCCCGTCGTCGTGGACGCCCGGCAGATCGAGGACCTGGTCGGTCTCGTCGACGGCATGCGCGAGGCCGGCCTTCCGTTCGTGGTCCGCATCCGGGAGTCGGCCCCGCTCGCCCCGGCCGACGCGCCGTCGGCCGGGGGCGAGCGGCGTGGTCCGGGGGCGTGGCGCATCGCGCAGGGAGCCCGGCCCGCCGCGCTGCCCGTCCGGTGGGCGGAGCGGGCACCGGAGGGGGAGCCGCAGCCCCTGGCGGCACGCGTGCCCGTCGTCCTGCGTGACCCGGGCCGCCGTGCCCTTCGCACCCCGTTGGCCATGGTGGCCGCCTGGGCCGACTCGCAGGCGACTGCCGGCGAACTCTGGCTGACCAACCTCTTCGCGGCCTCGCCCGGAGAGGTGCTGGAGTTGGGGCGGCTCCTGCGCCGTGTCGAGAACGACATGGAGGAGATCGGCGGCCGTGTGGGGCTGAAGGACTTCGAGGGGCGCTGCTACGGAGGCTGGCACCGGCACGTCACGCTCTGCTCGATCGCCTACGCGATCGCGGCGCTCGGGCAACACCGCGGAGTGGCAGACGAATTGCTGAGTGCCTAGCGGTCGCGGCACGCACGTGAAGGGGGGCACCCGTGCCGGGTGCCCCCCTTCACGCATGTCCCCGCGCACCGCTGGGCCCGGCGATATGACAAAGAACAAGCGGATGTCGCCGGCTGCTGGTTCCGTGCATCGGGATTCGTATACCCATCAGATCCTTGATTCCTCGGTGAAGATAACACCAGAAGCATGTATTTAACCGGACATGGCTGACTCAGGGTGTGCCACGCAGCGTGACAACGTGCCTGAAAGGCGGAGGAGTTGACAACTCTCCGTAACGGGCGGGACGTGCTCGTTCGGCCTATGTTTCTCGCACCGAACACGTCAGCGACCAGTCGCCGGAGCCCTTCGGGCGTGGCCAGTCGTCGCGAATTCCTCTCGGGAGACACCATGAGTCTTGCCATGAAGTCGATGCGCCGCGGACGGGGCGTCGGCATCTCCACCGCCGTCGCCGCCGCGCTGCTCGGCTCCGCGGTGCTCTCCGTGAGCCCCGCCTCCGCGGCGGCCACGGCGGACACGGCCCCGGCGGCCGAGGCGGAGGCAGGTGACAACCTCGTCATCCAGTGGAACAAGGTCGCCTACGACGCCCAGGTGACCGCCGCCAAGCCGACCAACAACCTCACTCGGCCGCCGCTCGGCAGCCGCACCTTCGCCACGCTGCACACCTGCATCTACGACGCCTGGGCCGCGTACGACTACAAGGCGGTCGGCACCCAGCTCGGCGATGACCTGCGCCAGCCCTGGTACAAGCGGACCGAGTCCAACCGCAAGGCCGCCCTCAGCTACGCCGCCCACAAGGCGCTGATCGCGATCTTCCCCGACCAGAAGGCGACGTTCGACGCCAAGCTGCAGAGCCTCGGCTACGACCCCGCCAACGCCTCCACCGATGTGCGGACGCCGGCCGGCGTGGGCAACGTCGCCTGCGGTGCCGTACTCAAGGTCCGCGAGAACGACGGCTCGAACCAGCAGAACAACTACGTCGACAACACGGGCTACAAGGCCGTGAACCCGGCGCAGGACATCAACGCGTTCGACAAGTCCAAGGTCGTGGACCCCAACCACTGGATGCCGCTCACCACCAACGGTGTCACGCCGGCGTTCGCCACCCCGCAGTGGGGCAAGATCACTCCGTTCGCCGGTACCAACCCGAACGACTACCTGCCGCCGAAGCCCCCGGCCTACGGCACCCCCGAGTCGGACGCCGCCATCAAGCTCATGATGGACGAGAACGCCAACCTCGACGACCGCAAGAAGGTCATCGCCGAGTTCTGGCTGGAGCGCGCCGAGACCCCGACCGGCCACCAGAACCAGTGGGCCCAGTTCGTCTCCCACCGCGACGGCCACACCCTCGGCGAGGACGTGAAGATGTTCTTCGCGCTGAACCTCGCCATGGGCGACTCCGGAATCGCCGCCTGGAACAGCAAGGTCGTGCACGACTACGCCCGCCCGATCTCGATGATCCGCTACGACCAGGCCGGCAAGACGATCCGCGGCTACGTCCCGGGCAAGGGCACGCAGGAGATCGACGGCTCCCAGTGGCGTTCCTACGTCACGACGCCGGCCTTCGCCGCGTATGTCTCGGGTCACGCGGTCTGGGGCGCCACGGCCGCCGAGTCCCTCAAGCTGTGGACGGGCAGCGACGCCTTCGGCGACTCCTTCACCTTCAAGGCCGGCACGTCGACCTTCGAGCCCGGCGTCACCCCCGCCGCCGACGTCACCCTGAAGTGGAACACCTTCACCGAGGCGGCCGAGGAGGACGGCATCTCGCGCATCTACGGCGGCGTCCACTGGCCGTTCGACAACACCGAGGGCCAGAAGCTCGGTCGCGCCGTCGCGCAGGACACCTACAACACGGCGATGCGGTACATCAACGGCACCGCCTGATCACGACGTGCGGCCCATCGCCCCGTGCGGCGGGCCGCACCGTCGGGCCGAACCTCCGGCGCCTGCAATCCCCCGACAGGCGCCGGGCACCCGGTCCGAGCAAAAGGTGAAGACCTTGCCCCTTCGGGCAAGGTCTTCATTGCGTTGCGAGCCGGCGGCAACGGCTCGCCCCCTTGCGGGGGCACGGCAGAACCGGGTCAGCGTGCGGACGACTTGCGCCCGGAGGGCGACGCGGCCCCCGCCAGGGCGCTGGAGCAGCGCTCCAGACTGGTGATCAACCCCTGGGCCTCGGCCTGGGTGAACTCCTCGGTGAGCCGCAGCTCCACCTCCGTCACCGCCTCGTCGGCCTTCGCCAGAAGGTTCTGGCCGGTCCGGGTCAGTCGCGCCTCAAGGATGTGGCTGTGCACGGGATGAGGCTTGCGCTCGACCAGGCCTCTGCCTTCGAGGGTCGCCAGGACGGACGACATCGTCTGAGGAGTGACCATGCAGCGCCGGGCCAGGACGGCGCCGGACAGGCCGGGCTCATGGGAAAGCGTCAGCAGCACGCTGTATTGGGGAACGTTCAGCTTGAAGGGCCGCAAGCAGCTGTGCTTGGCCGCACTGAGTTCCTGCTCCACCCGCTTCAGGTGGTGGCCGAGTCGCTGGTCAATGGGAAGCCGCATAGGGACACCTTAATGTCAGGTGTCTTACCTGTATACGAGCCCGACTAATTGTGGCCTGATCGGAATCCGTCCGGCCACTTGGAGTGCACTCACACTTCGTAACCGGGGATGCCTTGGCCGTAGTCGCCCGTGGCGCGCCGCCCGGGTGCGGGCCATGCCGGCCGTTGGCCTGCCCGCCGGGACCGAAGCGGCAGGTCACGGGGTCGTACGCGGGAGCTGTCGACGGTCGGGGGAGTGGTTCGCGCCGCCGGGGTCGACACCTGGGTAGCCGGTCAAAAGTCCGGACCTGATTCGCCGAACGTGTTTCCGGCGTATGCCATGCCGTTTGCGGGCCGTATCGCGCCGGCGGCGAAAAATCGGCGGTCGCGGAAACAGGGCGGAAAAGGGGAAGAGGGGTGCCCCATTCGGGTCACCCCTCTCGCGGTCGGGTCCGAAAAGCCGCGACTAGCCGTTCGCCAAGCGGAGTGCCGCCTCGGCGTACCGGGGGCCGGCCGTCACGCCCACGTCGAACAGCAGCGTGATTTCGCCGAGCGTCTCCTCGTCGAGGCGGATATCCGCTGCTTCGGAATTCTCTTCCAGATATCCGATGCGCTTCGTCCCGGGAATGGGGACGACGTCCTGGCCCTGGTGCAGCAGCCAGGCGAGGGCCAGTTGCACGGGCGTGTGGCCGAGCCGGGCGGCGATCGCACGCAGCCGCTCCACGAGTTCCAGGTTCTTCGCGAGGTTCTCGCCCTGATAGCGCGGATCGTTGTGCCGGTAGTCCCCCTCGGGCAGGTCCCGCAGCGACGTGATCGTCCCGGAGAGGAATCCGCGTCCTGCCGGCGACCACGGCACCAGGCCGATTCCCAGTTCGCGTGCGACGGGCCTGACCTCCTGCTCGATGCCCCGTTCCCACAAGGACCACTCGCTCTGCAGGGCGGTGACGGGGTGGACCGCGTGTGCCCGCCGCAGTGTCTCCGCGCTGACCTCGGAAAGCCCGATGTGCCGCACCTTCCCTGCCTTCACCAGCTCCGACATGGCGCCGATCGTGTCCTCGATCGGCACGCTCCGGTCCCGGCGGTGGAGGTAGTAGAGGTCGATGTGGTCGGTGTCCAGGCGCCGCAGCGATGCCTCGCATGCCTGGGTCACGTACTCGGGCCGGCCGTCGACGGTGCCCGGTGCGCCGCTTCCGCCGAAGGTGAAGCCGAACTTGGTGGCCACGACGGCCTCGTCCCTGCGGCCGCTCAGGGCGCGGCCGACCAGCTGCTCGTTGTGGCCATGGCCGTAGACGTCGGCGGTGTCGAGGAAGTTCGTGCCGATGTCGAGCGCGTGGCGGATCGTCGCGATCGAGGTGGCTTCGTCGGCCTGCCCGTACGTGTGGGACATGCCCATGCAGCCCAGACCGGTCGCGGACACCTCCAGTCCTCCGAGGTTCCGTGTGTGCATCGTGCCCTCCACCGTTCGAGATCTGATACTAATATGGTCTCTTACGGTACACCTGGATAGGGGCGGGGGGTATTGAAGCGTCCATATTCTGGTCCAGCAGCCGGTGCTGCGGGCCAGTGTTCGGAATTGAACTTTCCGTTTCCCTGCTTACGGGCCGGGCGTGCCTCAATCTGGTTAATGTCCACGAAACGGAGGGCGCCGAATCGGATGAACCGATGGTTCGTGTGCGGTCGTATCTCGTTGACAGTCGCGCCCGTGAAGGACTTGAATAGGTCTTGCGCCTGGGGGGCTGGTGCGGGCGGGGGAAGTCAAAGCTCGAAGTGGCCTCCATCACACCTTGGGTCTCACTTCGAGAGGTTTGCCACTATGCCGAAGGCCGTGGGGTCGTCCCTGTCGATTGGTCGAAGTCCGTCCTCCCCCGAGGTCGAGGACATGCTCCATGTGGCCGCCGCCATTCCCTCCCTTCGTGGGAAGTACGCCCACCTGCTCGGACTGTCGCGTCCCGTGGACCTGGCCGACGTGCCTGTCCTGACCCAGGACGAGTACCACGAGACCGTGCGTCAGCTGCTGGAGGACCCGCGCCATCGCCAGGGGGCCATTCTGTCGGCGGGCGGCGGCACTCTCACGCATCCCGAACTGAGCATGCTGCCCGACGACATGTTCGCGCCGCAGCTGCTCGCGCGATGGAAGCCGCTCGGCAGCGGTGACGTGGTCGCCAACCTCTTCCCGGCCGGCCGGCTGCAGTCCGCCTTCCACTTCTTCAACGTGTACGCCGCGCTGTGCGGTGCCACGACCGTGCCGATCGGGCACCTGAACGACGACGAGCTGGGGCAGTGGCTCGACTTCCTCGAGAACCGCGGTGTCACGGCCCTGGCCGCGCCGTCCGCCGTCATCGCCCGTGTGGTGCGGATGGCCGCGGCCTCGGGCCGCTCGCTGCCGTGGCTCCACAAGATTCTCCTCAGCAGCAGTGGTGACGTCACGGGCACGGCCGAACTGGTGAGGCTCCACCTTCCGCAGGCGCGGATCTGGGGCCTCTACTGCTCGCCCGCCTCCGGTCCCATCGGGCACAACACGCCCGAATGTCCGGCCGACACCTTCCATGTCCTGCCTCATCAGTACGTCGAGGTCGAGGACGAGCGGCTCATCGTCACGAACATGCACGCGGACTCCGCCTTCCCGCTCCTGCGGTTCCAGACGGGCGGACTCGTCGACCTCGTCACGTGCACCTGCGGTCGAGCCGAGCCGACCGTCCGGCTGCGCGGGCAGAGCGGCAGCGCGCTCACCTTCCGGAGCCGCACGTTCGCCGCGGAGGAACTGGTCGCGCTGGCATGCGGGGAGGAGGACGTGGCCGAGGCACAGGTCATGCTGGTCAACCAGGGCACGGCCGACGAGCAGTTGTGTCTCGCCGTACGGCTCCGGCCTGGTGTTCCGGCCGATGAGTACACCTCTGGGTGGATCCGCAGCCAGGTCCTCGGCCGGCACCTGACGCTGCGGGGAGCGGTGGACGAGGCGCCGGAATCCTTCGAGGTGATCGCTGTGGAACGGCTCTCCGGAGCGGCCATGGTCGGCGGGGCTCCGGCCCTGGTCATCGCGGAGCAGATTCCCGAAGTCTTCCACCAGTACGAGGAAGCCAGCTGACCTTCGCCATGCGTCGAGGGGGGCCCGGGTGTCGGGCGCCCCTCCACACACGTTGTTCCTCCCACGGGGGACGCAGCCAGCGCCGACCCCCCACCCCCGCTGGACCTCCTCCGGTCTGGACCGGTGCGGGGACAGATCTTTCCACCGTGGGCGAGCAGAGCCAGCACCTCCGCCACTGATTCCGTTTCGACGGCCTCGCCCAGCTGCCCCTTCGCCTTCGCCGTGGCGAGGGCGTCCCGCAGGGCGTCGTGGAGGCGCTGGTGCTGGCGGTCGAGGACGGCGCGGACGCCGGCCTCCTGCTGCTCGGTGCCGGCGTGGGCATTGGAGACCATGCAGCCCCAGCCGGCGAACTCGCCCGTGCACCGGGTCGTGATCAGGTTCTCGAAGAACTCCTCGACCGTGGGCAGCCCGCGCCCCTCCTCGGCCAGACGGCGCAGGTTCGGGGCCCGCTCCTCGGTGTAGCGCTCCAGGGCGGCCATGTAGAGCTGCTGCTTGCTGCCGAAGGTGGCGTACAGGCTCGAGCGGTTGATGCCGGTCGCGGTCACGATGTCCTGGATCCCGGTCGGGGCCAGGCCCTGCCGCCAGAAGAGCCGGACGACCGTGTCCAGGACCGCGTCCGGATCGAAATGCTTGATGTCCGCCACCGCACGCCCTCCAAGTTGTAACGACAATTCCAAGATACCTCTGGCAGGGGGCTGCGTGGCCCGCTATCTTGAAACGACTGTTTCAAGATTTGTTCCCAAGGAGCTTCCATGAGCCTCAACGCCGAGCTGCGCGCCTTCTTCGAGAGCCGGCAGGAGCACATCCCGGCCCACGTCCGGGAGATCATGAACCGGGCCGGCCGGGAACTCGCCGAGTCCGGCCAGGCCGAACGAGCCCTCAACGTCGGTGACTTGGCCCCTGGCTTCAACCTGCCCACCGCCACCGGCGACCCGGTCTCCCTGCGTACGCTCCTCGGCTTCGGGCCGGTGGTGCTCACCTTCTACCGGGGCGCCTGGTGTCCGTACTGCAACCTCGCCCTGCGCGCCCTCCAGCAGCACCACGGCGACATCGCGGCACGCGGCGCCCGCCTCGTCGCCGTCTCCCCGCAGATCCCGGACGAGTCCCTCACGCTCGCCGAGAAGCACGAACTCGCCTTCGACGTCCTCAGTGACCTCGGCTCCGACGTCGCCAAGCAGTACGGCCTGGCCTTCGACCTCCCGGACGACCTGGCCGAGGTCTACCAGGGCTTCGGCATCGACCTCCAGCACGCCAACGGCGGCCACGCCCGCACCCTCCCGCTGCCGGCCACGTACGTCATCGCCCAGGACGGCACCATCCGCTGGGCCTTCGTCGACACCGACTACACCGTCCGGGCCGAACCGGCCGACATCCTGGCCGCCCTCGACGCCCTCGACGCCCTCGGCCGCTGACGAGACGAAGCGGCACCGATCGGAGGTCAGGGCGACCGCGTTCCCTACTGCCAGCCCATGTTTTCCTGTGCCGTGGCGGTGGGGACGGACGGGGCGGGCGCGGCAGCTGACGTCGAGGCGGCGAACAGCGGGGCGACGAGGGCGAGTGCGAGGACCGCGGCGGCCTGGGCGATGCGCATGCGAGACATGGGGTTCTTCCGTTCCTGAGCGTGGGCGGCACGTCGGACACGTGTCCCGGACCGGTCGCGCCCCGCGGTGGCGCTTTACGGTCCGAGCGTCTTCGGGATGAGTGTCCGTTCGGGCAAGAACTACTTTCGCCGCACGTCAGGGGAGGTGGAAGAGCCGACGAGTGGACGGAAACGGCAGCGGCCGTTTGTGTCCACCTGCTGCGGGGCAGCTCTTGTCACTGTCCTTCGAGGACGATCAGCGGGGCTTCCGCGCGCAGGAGAGTCCAGCCCGACAACTCGGGGCGGCTCGCAAGCAGCCGGGCGCAGACGGCTGCCGCGCTCGCTTCCGCCCGGGCCAGCGAGTCGTCAACGAGGAAGAGGCCCAGCACCGGTGCAGAGGGCGGGTCACCGTGCACGCTGACGTGCTCCACGCCGTCCTCGGGACGGGCGCATCCGTAGACGAGAGCGCGCACGTCGGAGGGCAGTTCACCGCCCGAGGCCGGCGGTCGCAAGTGCGCGTGTACGAGGTACATAACCCCATCCTCCTGCCCTCCCGCTGCGGGCATATGATGATCTTTTTGTGCTGGAGATGAGCAGTTCCGGGGGGAATCGCATGCTGTCTGCGCTGGGTCTCGACACCATGGCGGAATCCGTCTACCGCGCCATGCTGGCCGCTCCGGGAGACGGCGTCGCGGCCCTGGCCGCCCGGGTCGGCGCGAGCGAACAGCAGGTACGTGACGGACTCGATGTCCTCAGCGAGCTCGCGTTGGTCCGGCCGTCGGCCGAGAACGGGGGACTGCGCGCGGTCTCGCCCGACCTCGGGATGGAAGTCCTGATGGCCCGGCAGCAGGCCCGGATCGCCGCCCAGCAGCAGCGGCTGGAGGCCTCCCGCGCGGCGGCCGCCCAGTTGATCTCGGAGTACGCCGACCTGCGCCCTGCCGGCGCCAGCCCGGGAGTCGAGCAGTTGATCGGCCTGGACCGGATAAGGGACCGTCTCGCGCAGCTGACGCGTGAAGTCCGCCACGAGGTGATGACTTTCGCGCCCGGAGGGCCTCAGACGGAGGAGAACATCACCGCGTCCCGGCCGCTGGACGCCGAGTTGCTGGGACGCGGGGTGCGGTCCCGGGTGGTGTACCTGGACAGCGTCCGCCACCACAGGCCGACCGTGGAGTACGCGCGCTGGATGGCCTCGTCGGGCGGAGAGGTCCGCACCGCCGCTTCCCTGCCCACCCGGCTGATCATCGTGGACCGGTCGACCGCCGTGATACCCGTGAGCAGCGACGACACCGCGGGCGGCGCCGTCGTGCTGACCGGGCAGGGAACGCTGACCGCGTTGTGCGCGCTGTACGAGAGCGTGTGGGCCGCGGCGCAACCACTCGGGGAGACCCCCGTCCGTGACGCCCACGGCCTGAGGGCTCAGGAGGCGGCCCTCATCTCCCTGCTCTCCGAGGGGCACACGGACGAGACGATCGGCAAGCGGCTGGGGGTGTCCACGCGTACGGCCCGGCGGATCGCGAACGACCTCATGGAGCGGCTGGGCGCGCGCAGCCGGTTCGAGGCGGGCGTCCGGGCCGTCCAGCACGGATGGCTGCCCGCACGACCGCGCTGACTGCGCCGGGCCCGGGAGATCGCTCCGGTCGGCCGGCGGGCGGCTCGTGCGGGCCGCTGAGGGGTGAGCAGGCATCGTGATCCCGGAACGGGTGGTGGCGGAATGAGCGGTTCATGGGCTGCGGGCCGTGCCGCCGTCTCGTCGGCACGGCGGGCGACTCCAGTCTTCCCGCATCCCACCGTCCTCGGAAAGCCGGGCCCGCTGGCCTGAAGGGGCCTGGACCGCAAGTGTCCAGCCC
Organism: Streptomyces sp. NPDC127092; assembly: GCF_042722475.1. Lineage (NCBI taxonomy): Bacteria > Bacillati > Actinomycetota > Actinomycetes > Kitasatosporales > Streptomycetaceae > Streptomyces > Streptomyces sp. NPDC127092. The sequence continues at coordinate 6,940 of NZ_JBHXFE010000025.1, read as the reverse complement.
AGGCGGGGCGTGACCCCGGCAGCCCGCCTGCCCGGTCCATGACTCCTGGTACGGCGCGGAGGTGAGCGGCGCCGCGGCGTGTTGCCCGGGCGCCCTCCGGCCCGAACCGCGATCGGCCAGATCGGGCCAGGGACGCTTCCGGCCACCCGTATCCCCTTCCCCCCGCGTTCCCCGCGCGCCGAGAGTGGTGATCGCCGCCAGGGAGCGCAGCGTGACCCGGCCGGCACGCCGCAGGCACGTCACCGCGGGACTCGTATCCGGAGTCCGACGCGACGTACCGGGGTTGCGGCCACCGACCACGAGGGTCCGTCGGGCCGGGAGCACGTCCTGGCAGGGATCACACCGCAGGGGAAGGGAGTCGTGATGGCTCAGCGTCCACGACAGTTCAGCAGACGTCAGATACTCGGCGTGTTCACGGGGGTGGCGGCGGCGTGCGTGCTGCCGGAGTGCACCGGGCTTTCCCTCCCGGCGTACGCGGCGGGCGGTGCGCCCTCCCTGCCCGCGGGTTCCGGTCTGCCGGACACCGAGCGGGGCCGGGTCGTCTGGGCGTACCGGACGGGCGGGCGCGCCGTCCGCACCGCGGCGGCCGCGGCCCTGGTGGGGGGTGCGGCGGGCGTGACGGCCTTCCTCCAGGAGAGGCTGCCCGCGGCCCGGGCCGAGGACAACCGGTTCACGCTCACAAGGTCCCTGGTGACGGCGGGCAGGGCCACCCGCGAGAGCATCGGCGCGGCGCTGTCCGGCGGCACGGCGGCGGTCGAGGCGTACCTCATGGGCGGGTTCCAGACCGCGGTGCGCGAGGACCTCAGGGTGGCCGTGACCACGGTCATGGCGCACGGTGGCCGTGCCGTGAAGCGTGAGGGTGCCGCCGCGCTGGACGCCGGGTCGGACTTCGCTCTCCGCGCCTTCCTGAGCGGCAGGCAGTTCACCGCTCAGGAGGAGGACGAGCGGGTGCGGGTGACGTCCATCCTCGTGACGGCGTCGCCGCAGGTACGGGAGTACGCGCAGCGGGCGCTGGACGACGGGACGCCGCGGGCGATCCGGTGGTTCCTGGAGACGGGCCAGTACATCGCCCGCGCCCGTGACGAGGAGAAGGCGACGATCCAGCAGCTGGTCAAGGTCGTCGAGGCGGAAGGGCAGCGCGCCGGCCGCAAGACGGACGAGGCCGTCGAGCTGTCCGAGCAGGCGGTCAAGGCCGCCGAGGACGCGAAGAGGGCGGCGCTGGAGGCGAAGGTCGAGGCCGAGGCCGCCGAGAACGACGTCCAGCGCTCTGCCAAGGCTGCGAACAAGGCGGCTCAGGCCGCCAGGGGCGCCGCGGCGGCCGCGGCGACCGCGGTGTCGGCCTCGCGGACCGCGCAGGCCGCCTCGCAGCGTTGCGTGGCGGCCGCGCAGGCCGCTGCCGCAGCAGCCGCAGCGGCGGGACGCGCCGCGGCTCAGGCCTACCATGCGGCGATCGGGGCCTCGAAGGACGCTTCGATGGCGGAGGCGGCCCGGACGGCGGCGCGGGCGGCGACTGCCATGGTCCAGTACGTCCGCACGGTGGCCCAGAAGGCGGGGATCGCGGCCGTCGCCGCCGAAGCGGCCGAGGCCGCGGGCGCGGCCGCCGCCGGCTCGGCGCTCAACGCGGCGTCGGCCGCCAGGGCTTCGGCCGACGCGGCCCTGGCCTCCGGCGCCGCGCAGTCCGAGGCCGCCGTCGCGCAGCGGGAGGCCGCCGTGGCGGAGGCCGCCGCCGCCAGGGCGACGCAGGCCGCGGCGAAGTCCCGGACCCTGGCCGGGCAGGCGGCAGCCGCCGCCCACGTGGCGCGCGAAGCAGCCGAGAGTGCCGCCGATCACGCCGAGAAGGCTGCCGCGCGCGCTCTGGAAGCGGCGAACCACGCCGGCCAGGCGGTCGACTACGCCAACCGGTCGACCGAGGCCGCCAACGCGGCCGTCGAGGCGGCGAACAAGGCCGCCGCGGCGGTCGACAAGGCACGCGAGGTGGAGCAGGCGGCCCGCGAGGCCGAGACCGCCAGGCTGGCCGATGAGACCGCCGAGGCGGTCGAGCGGGCGCGGCTGGAGGCGGCCGCGGAGACGGGCCGGCTCGAACGGTTCAACCGGGAGCGTACGCAGGAAGCGCGCCTGTCCGCGGAGCTGCTCGCGCTCATCGCCTCCGCGGAGGCCGCGCTGAAGGACGGCAGGACCGCCGAGGCCGTGGCAGCCGGGCGCAAGGCCGCGATCAGGCTCATTGACCGGTCCGGCACGTGGACCCGGCAGGCCGCGGAGTTCGCGCTGGCCGGCTCGGACGAGGACGTCGTCCACTGGATCGACGCCGACCGTCTCATCGCCCTGCAGCAGGACAACATCGAGAACGTCGCGGCCATGGCCGCGATCTCCACGAAGAACGTGGCGCTGGCCGCGGTGGACGTGCTCAAGACCGAGGACCACGCCAAGGTCAGGACGTTCCTGGAGAGCGGGGCGGTCGAGGCGGCCAAGGAGGACAACCGGGTCGAGGTGACGACGGTCCTGGCCGACGGGACCACCGGTTCCGCGGTGCGGCGTGCCGCCGTGGCCGCACTGGAGGCGGGCACCGCGCAGGCCCTGCACGACTTCCTGCACGTCGAGCGCACGAAGGCCGTCCACGAGGACGACCGGGTGGCGGCCACCACACTGCTGCGGAACGGGGGCCCCTACGTCAGGGCAGCCGCCACGATCGCCCTCGAGGGCGACACGCACATGCTGCGCCAGTTCATCGGCACCACGCAGTACGAGTTCGCGCGGATCGACCATGACCACGCCACGCACATCAGCGCGGTCCGGGCGATGATCGCGGGCGCCGCCAGGACGGCCCAGGAGGCGCAGGAGAACGCGGCACGGGCTTCCGAGGCCGCCGCCCTCGCACGCGACGCCGCCGCGAAGGCGACCGAGTGGGCCGAGCTCGCCAAGGGGTACGCCGCAGCCGCGACGCTGTCCGCCCAGGAAGCGCGCAAGAACGCCGAGGCCGCCGAGGGCTCCGCAGCCCAGGCCGCCCGCTCCGCCGAGACCGCGCGTCAGGCCGCCGCCGCGGCGCGTCAGGCCAGCAGTGTGGCCCGGAGCGCGGCGACCCGCGCGGTGCGGTCCGCCACCGAGGCCGCTTCCCACGCCGCGAACGCCGCGGCTTCGGCTGCGGCAGCCCGCCAGGCATCGCTCGCGGCAGGAGCGAGCGCCGACGCAGCCGCGCAGTCGGCACTGGAGGCCAAGCACCTCGTCATCGAGGCCGCGAGGCAGGAGGCGATCCAGAAGGCGCTGGACAACGCGACGACCCCCATCAAGCCGGGCACGAACGGCCTGCCCGAGGGTGCCGAGAGCTGTCTGACGCCGTTCGGCAAGCCCGTCGAGTCCGGCAACGGCACCAACCCGTGGGAGCTGGGCTGGAGCTGGCTCACCGGCAAGGGCCCCACGTCGCAGTGCTTCGGCCCGAACGACGACTTCACCCGCATCTACCGTGAGCACCAGCACACCCAGGAGGCGCTCGCCTTCTTCGCCAACCGTACGCGCACGGGCGAGTACGAACTCGGCCGCACGCTCAAGTACGACTACTCCCTCGGCGGGTTCGACGGTGCGTGGAAGTACCTCCAGGACTACGGGACGCTCTCCACGGCCGGTCTCACGGGAAACCTCGCGTACACGTTCCTGGGTTCCCACCAGGTCCGGATGACCCCGACCCGCAAGAACGCGGACGGCTCCGTCGTGTGGCGGTACACCGCCTACAACGAGTCGGACATCGAGTCCGCGACCCACCCCCCGGTCGTCGGCTACACGGACTGGTGGAGCAACAACGTCGGTTCGCTCGTCGACAAGATCGTCGGCGACTCCGGTCCGATGTCGCCCAAGACCCAGGTCATCGAATTCGACGTCACGCTGGGCCCGTGATGCCGGTGGAACCCGGAAGGGCGGGTGCCGGGCGGCTCATCGCCCTCCTGGCCGCCGTCGTGTCGCTCGTCTCGGGGTGCACGGGCTCCGTCGACCCCGGCGAACTGCCCGGCGTGTACCGCAACGACGGGACGGGCGCCGAGCTGCGGCTCGAGCCCGACGGGACGTTCTCCGCCGTGGACGTGGTGACGGACGGATCCTCCGACCCCGCCGACTTCAGCGGCCGGTGGGAGTGGCTCGGTGACCAGGCGGGCAGCGACTTCGTCTACCTGTCGGTCGACAGCGGCGCGCTCGGCAAGGTCGCCGGCATCCAGCTCTACCCCAGCGGAGGGAACACGATGGAGTTCCGTCCGGATCCGGACGGACCGCCCTCCTCGAAGCTCACCAAAGCGGCAGCGCCGTAGCGGCTGCCCGCCCCTTCCGGACTTCGGACGTCAGCCGACTTCCTTCTCTTTCTCAGCAGCTTTGACCACGGGGCCGCGGAGAACTCTCCCCTGCCTCCATCGACACCGACTTGAGGAAATTCAGGACTGTGATGAACGCACGCAAGGCATGGACGCGCACGCTGGGAACCGCGATCGCGGCCGGTGCGCTGGCATGGGCCGCGGTGGCCGCGGGCCAGCCCTCTGCCGCCCCGACCAGCGAGCCCGTCGCCGAGACGGGGCCCGGGTACGCCGTCGAGGACTACAACTACCCGAACGCCGACAAGATCCTGGCCGAACAGGGCTTCCTCCTCAAGCGCGGCGACGGTCACATCCTGCTCGCCGACTGCGCGAGCGAGACCAACCTCCTGAGATTCCTGGCCCGCGACCGGGCGGACGTCTGCTTCAAGGTCACCGGCGCCACGGGCTTCCTCACCTTGGAGCTCGCGTCGGTGCACGGAGTGCGGACCAGCGATGCCGGCAACACCCACCTCGAGATGACCGCCGAGAACGACCGCGTCGAGTACGACATCCCCGCGAAGACCTGGGAGGGCGTCGGCGAGTCCGTCGACGGCCGGGAGCACGTCCTGGTCGAGATCCGCGTCACCAAGTAGCCCGAACAGCGGCGCACCTGAGGATCACGACCCTCGGCGTCGCTCACGCCAGACGATTCGACCGTCGGCCCTCACCGTCCGCGCCCACGCGCGGCGGCCTGCCGACGCCCGTTCTCCTGAAGGAAGAAAATGTCCGAACCCCGTCCGCGCGCCGCGCGGATCAGCGGTCTGCTGGCCGTCACCGCCGTGACCTCCATGGGTCTGCTCCCGGCCACGCCCGCCCTTGCGGCCACCGGCGCCGAACCGGCGGTCGGCACTCACCCCTACGCCGTGCAGCTCAGCATCGGCGGCGAGGCCGACGGCCGCGGCTGCACCGGCACGCTGGTCGACAAACTGTGGGTGCTCACCGCTGCCAGCTGCTTCGCCACCACTCCCGGAAGCCCGGTCCCGGCCGGCAAGCCGGCCCTCGCTGCCACCGCGACCCTCAGCGACGGCAAGGTCTTCCGCGTCACGGAGATCGCCCCGCGCGACGACCGGGACGCCGCACTCGTACGACTGGCCGCGCCCGCAAAGGGCATCAAGACCGCCGCCCTGGCAGGCTCCGTCCCCGCCGCCGGCGGCACCCTGACGGCCGCCGGGTTCGGACGCACCAAGACCGAGTGGGTCACGGACAAGCTCCGCACCGGCTCGTTCACCCTCGACTCCACCACCGCCGGTGAGCTCAGCATCACCGGCAAGGGAACCGACGCCATCTGCAAGGGCGACACCGGCGGCCCGCTGCTCGACGCCGCCGGCGAGATCGTCGGGGTCAACTCCCGGTCCTGGCAGGGCGGCTGCCTGGGCACCGCGGCGACCGAGACCCGTACCGGCGCCATCTCCGCCCGCGTCGACGGCCTCGGCCCGTGGCTCCAGTCCACCAAGCGGCTCCCGGCCGTCCTGCGCGCCGGCGACACCCTCCAGCCCGGGGACACGATCGCTTCCGACAACGCGAAGCTGATCATGCAGACCGACGGCAACCTGGCGATCTACCACACCACCGGGGGCCAGAACGAGGGCGGCGCCCTGTGGGCGTCGGGCACCGGCGGCAACCCGGGCGCGTTCGCGAAGATGCAGGCGGACGGCAACTTCGTGGTCTACAAGAAGGGCGGCGGCGAGTCCGACGCCGCCAGTGCGCTGTGGTCGTCCCGGACCTGGAACAACCCTGACGCCCGCCTGGAGCTGCAGGCGGATGCCAACCTCGTCGTCTACACCAAGGACGGCGGCCACGGCATCGGCGGCCACCTGTGGCACTCCGACACCTACCCGCGCGGGGACAAGCTCCCCGCCGACGGCAAGCTGATGCCCGGGTCCTGGCTGACCAACGGCAAGCAGGCGCTGATCATGGACATCCAGGGCAACGTCCTGATCCGTGACCTGGCCACCGGACGTGAGCTGTGGGGCAAGTACACCTGGGACTGGTACTCGTACCTGCACATGCAGAACGACGGCAACCTCGTCCAGTACAAGCGGGGCACCGGCAACGGCAGCGGGGCCCTGTGGTCGACCAGCACCTGGAACGGTGCCGGCTCCTACGCCACCCTGGACGCCAACGGCAGCCTGACCGTGCGCTGGAAGGAGGGCGGCCCGCGGTGGAGCAGCCTGAGCCTGCGCGGTGAGCAGTCCGGCCGCTGCCTGGACTTCAACGGCACCAACGCCGTGATCTGGGACTGCTGGGGCGGTGCCAACCAGCAGTGGGACTACACCGCGGCCAAGGAGCTGCGGACCAACAACGGCACCAGTTGCCTGACCGCCGAGCCCGGCGCCCCGCAGACCTCCCGTCTGACGGCCGAGCCCTGCGACGGCCGAGCCGAGCAGAAGTGGAACTACGACGGCACCACGATCGCCAGCGCGGTGAAGCCCGACCAGTGCGTGAACGTGTTCAGCGAGGCCACGGCCAACAACTCCGCCGTCGGTCTCTGGCAGTGCGGCGCCGTCGCCGTAGCCGTCGCGGTCCAGGTAGACGATGAGGACGGTGATGATCAGGACGACGAGCGCCATCGAGAGGCGCTTGGCGACCTGGAGGAGCGGACGCTCGACGAC
>NZ_JBHXFE010000024.1:0-124893 GCF_042722475.1 Streptomyces sp. NPDC127092 | reverse complement strand
CCGCCGCCGCGATCGGCGAGACCGGCGCCCTCCCGGCCCCGCGCCCGGCCGAGCCCACCGGGCCCGACGGTCCCTCCGGAGGATCCGCCGAGCCCTCCGGTCCCGGCGGGCCCACGCCGCCGTCCGGCCCGCCCACGCCTCCCGAGCCGCAGTGGTGGGCGCGCGTGGGCGACGACGACGATGACGGCCCCGACGACGACGAGACCGGCGGCACCTACGGCCCGCCGCCCCGCGCGTACCTCACCGGCAGCTGGAGCGACGGCCCGCACGCGGCCCGCGACGGCGGGCGGCCCGTCCCCGCCGGCGGCAGCGCCGGAACGGGCGGCCCGGTGCTGCCCGCGCTCCCCGCCGGGTACCGCGCGGCCGCACCCCGGCCGGCCCCCGAGCCCGCGCCCGTTCCGGCCGCCGCCTCCGGCGACGCGTACCGCGGACCGGTGACCCGGCTCGGTGCCGAGCGGGCCCGGCAGACCCGGATCGCCGTGGTCGGCGCCGTCACCGAGCGGTGGGCGCCCGAGCAGGCGGGCCCGGTCCACGAGCACTGGCGCCTCGCCCCGCCCATCGGCCCCGCCACCGACCTGTGGGCCCTCGGCGCACTGCTCTACCGGGCGGTCCAGGGCCACGCCCCGTACCCCGAGGACAGCGCGGCCGAACTGGTCCAGCTGGTCTGCGCGGAGCCGCCCGCCTTCGCGGAGGAGTGCGGTCCGCTCCGGCCCGTCGTCGAGTCCCTGCTCCGCCAGGACCCCACCGAGCGCCCCGACGTCGAGGAGCTGAGCGGCTGGCTGCGCTCCCTGGTCCGGTCGGCGCCCGAGCCGGAGGCCGGGATCGGCGTCGTACCGCTGCCGTCGCCCGACGCCACCCGGCTGCCGATCGTGCGCCGCCGCGGCGAGCTGGTGCGCCGCCGACGCGGCGGGGCCGCGGGCGGCCGGCACCGGCACCGCCACGCCAAGGGCCGCGCCGCGCGCGAGTCGGCCTACGCGGCGTACGGGGAGCAGTCGGCGCACTCGGCGGCGTACCAGGCACCCACGGCGTATCCCGGCGACCTGGCGCACGAGGAGATCCCGCAGCGTGCCGCGCGCGTGCCCCGCGCACCCCGGGGCGAGGCGGGCTCGCCGCGCGCCCTCGGCCGCACGCTGCTGCTCCTGATCCTCCTCCTGCTCGCCGGGGCCGTCGCGTACGCCGTGCTGTTCCTGCCCAAGGCCGGCGAGGAGAAGGGCGGTACGGGCGCGCCGCCGGTGAAGTCCGGCGCGCCGGCGCCGTCCTCGGTACCGGCCGCCACCGGCGGTCCCTCGGGCGGAGCCACCACCCGGCCCGCGCCGCAGCAGTCGCGCACCACCCCGCCCGCCGTCGACCCCTCGGCCCCGTCCCTCCTGGCCGGTTACGAGCTGCGCAAGGACCCCGAGGGCTTCCAGGTGGGCGTGCCGCGCGGCTGGCGGCGCAGCCCGATCAACGACGCCGGGCAAGTGCGCTTCACGAGCGGTGACTTCACGCTGATCGTGGTGCCGGGCCGGGACACGGTGCAGGCCAACGGCTCGGACCCGCTGGCGTACCAGCGGACCAAGGAGCGCGAGCTCCAGCCGTGGCGGGAGTCGTCCTGGTCCGGCGCCTCCGGTCTGCGCCGGGTCGTCATCGGCCGACAGAGCATGGCGGTCGGGCAGTTCACCTGGCAGGACAGCACGGGGCGCGAGGTGTTCGTGCGCAACCTGGCGCTGATCGAAGGCGATCGGTACCACATCGTGCAGGTCATCGGGCCGGAGAACGAGCGGGACAAGGTGTCCGAGATCTACGACCAGGCGGTGAAGGCCTACCGGGCCACCCGCTGACCACGGCCGTCCCCCGGCCCCTCGCGTGCGGACCGCGCCAGTGGCCGAAAACCGCCGCTGGTTACAGGTTGTTCCCAAAGCCCGCCCCGAGGTTCCGTGTCCCGCACCCTTCTCCGTAACCTTGCCTGTGAAGCAAACAGGCGGGGGCACGTGGAACATTCTGAGAGCACCGGCACCGGGCTGCTGCTCGCCGGTCGCTACCGGTTGGGCGAGTCCATCGGACGCGGCGGCATGGGCAAGGTCTGGCGCGCGCACGACGAGGTGCTGCACCGTGTGGTGGCCGTCAAGGAGTTGACGGCGGGCCGGTTCGTGGCCGAGGCCGACCGGCTGGTTCTGCACGCCCGGACGCAGAAGGAGGCGCGGGCGGCGGCCCGGATCACCCACCCGGGCGTGGTCACCGTGCACGACGTCCTGGAGCACGACGACCGGCCGTGGATCGTCATGCAGTACGTGGACGGACCCTCGCTCGCGGACGCGGCGAAGGAGGCCGGCACGATCGAGCCGCGCGAGGCCGCCCGGATCGGCCTGCACGTCCTCGGCGCGCTGCGCGCGGCGCACGCCGCCGGGGTGCTGCACCGGGACGTGAAGCCGGGCAACGTGCTGCTCGCGCGCGACGGCCGGGTCCTCATCACCGACTTCGGGATCGCCGCCATCGAGGGCGACTCCTCGATCACCCGCACGGGTGAACTCGTCGGCTCCATTGACTACCTGGCGCCCGAGCGGGTGCGCGGCGGGGACCCGGGCCCCGCCTCCGACCTGTGGTCGCTGGGCGCCACCCTGTACGCGGCGGTGGAGGGCAACTCGCCGTTCCGCCGCAGCTCGCCGATCAGCACGATGCAGGCCGTGGTGACGGAGGAGCCGCCGTACCCCGAGAAGGCCGGTGCGCTCGCCCCCGTCATCGTGGCGCTGCTGCGCAAGGACCCGGACGAGCGCCCGCGCGCCGACGAGGCCGAGCGGATGCTGCTCGACGCCATGGAGGGCCGGGCGCCGCAGGCCGCGCAGGCGTACGTGCCGACGCAGCGGGTGGGTGCGGAGGAGCTGGCCGAGGCCGCCCCGTCGACGACGACCCCGCTGCCCGTGCCGCACGACGACCCCGCGGCCGTCCGGACGGCCGCGCCCGCCGGCGCGACCCCCGCCCCGGCGCCCGCCGGCGCGACCGTCCCCGCTCTGCCGGGCGGTGGCAGCGGCAGGGTCTCCGCCGGAGGCCGTGGCCGCTGGCGTCCCGCACTGCTCGCGGCCGTCGTCGCCGGGCTGCTCGCGGGCGGCGCGGTCTTCGCCGCGATGACCCACATGGGCGGCACGGGCGACAAGGGCACCGGCACCTCCACGACCCAGGGGCAGGACACGGGCAAGGGCGGCAAGGATCCGGCCAAGGGCACCGTCCCGGCCGGCTGGCACCGGGTCCAGGACCCCGAGGGATTCAGCCTGGTCGTCCCCGACGGCTGGAAGCGGCTGGAGGACGGCGATCAGATCGACTACACCCCGGACAACGGCAAGCACCGGATCCGGATCAGCATCGACGAATCGCCCGACTTCGAGAACCCGTACATGCACCTGCTCGACCTCGAGAAGATCGTGGCCAGGCGGGCGAAGTACGAGCGGATCCGGCTGACCCAGAACACCTTCCGCGACCAGGTCAACTCCGCCGTCTGGGAGTTCACCTGGATCGAGAAGCAGACCTTCCCGGGGCCCCGCCACGCGATCGACCAGGTGTACTACGGCGACGACGGCACCGAGTACGCCCTCTACATGGCCTCGCCGGAGGAGAGCTGGGAGCGGACGCGCGAGCAGTTCGACATCGTGAAGAAGTACTGGAGGGCGCCCGGGGAGACCGTAAGCCCCTGATCAGGGCTTATGTGCCAGCGAACACTGGCGCGGTTGTGTGCGGGGGGTGAAAACGCGTTACTGACGGGTACCCAAAGCGGGGAATGCGCCCTACCCTCGCCCTCATGACGGACTCGCAGGCACTCGCCACCCCGGCCCAGGCCGCCGCCGCGGCCCCCCTCGGCACCAACCCCGTCGCGCCCGCACCCGCCGGAGCGCGCACCGCCGGCGACGTGGTCACCCCCGAGCTGGTCGCCCGCCTCAGCCGCGGGGTGGCGGGCTCCGGCCGCACCGCCAACCACACCCCCTTCACCGGGGACAAGCTGGCGGACCTGCCCGAGTCCACGCCCGAGGACGTCGCCTCCGCCTTCGCCCAGGCCCGCGCCGCCCAGGGTGCCTGGGCCGCCACCCCGGTCAGGGCCCGCGCGGCCGTGCTGCTGCGCTTCCACGACCTGGTCCTCCAGCGGCAGGGCGAGATCCTCGACCTCATCCAGCTGGAGACCGGCAAGGCGCGCCTCCACGCCCACGAGGAGGTCCAGTCGGTCGCGGTCGCCGCCCGCCACTACGGCCGCAAGGCGCCGGCCTATCTGCGCGCCAAGCGCCACACCGGCGTCGTGCCGACCCTCACCAAGGTCACCGAGCTGCGCCAGCCACGCGGTGTCGTCGGCCAGATCGCGCCCTGGAACTACCCGCTGGAGCTGTCGGTCGGCGACGCCCTGCCCGCCTTCGTCGCGGGCAACGCGGTCGTCATGAAGCCGGACACGGAGACCGCGCTCACCGCGCTGTGGGCCCGCGACCTGCTGATCGAGGCCGGGCTGCCCGCCGAGGTCTTCCAGGTCGTCATCGGCGAGGGCCCGGTCGTCGGGCCCGAGGTCGTCCGGCACGCCGACTACGTGTCCTTCACCGGCTCCACCCGGACCGGCCGGGAGGTCGCCCAGGGCGCCGCCGCCCGTCTCGTCGGCGTCAGCCTGGAGCTCGGCGGCAAGAACGCCATGCTGGTCCTCGAGGACGCCGACATCGAGAAGGCCGCCGCCGGTGCCGTCCGCGCCTGCTTCTCCTCCGCGGGCCAGCTGTGCATCTCCATCGAGCGGCTGTACGTGCACGAGTCGATCGCCGACGCCTTCGTCGAGCGCTTCGCCGCCCGTACCAAGGCGATGCGGCTCGGCAACTCCCTCGCGTACGGCGCGGACATGGGCTCCCTGGTCGGCGAGCGCCAGCTGGAGACCGTCACCCGGCACGTCCAGGAGGCCGTCGCCAAGGGCGCCAGGCTGATCGCGGGCGGCGTCGCCCGCCCCGACATCGGCCCGCTGTTCTACGAGCCGACCATCCTCGACGGCGTCGAGGCCCCCATGGCCGTCTGCGCCGAGGAGACCTTCGGCCCGGTCGTCTCGATCTACCGCTTCACCGACGAGGACGAGGTCGTCGAGCTGGCCAACGCCACCCCGTACGGCCTGAACTCCTCCGTCTGGACCCGGGACTCCCGCCGCGGCCACGCCGTCGCCGCCCGGCTCCGCACCGGCACCGTCAACATCAACGAGGGCTACGCGCCCGCGTACGGCAGCGTGCGCGCCCCGATGGGCGGCATGAAGGACTCCGGCCTCGGCCGGCGCCACGGCTCCGAGGGCATCCTCAAGTTCACCGAGGCCCAGACCGTCGCCCAGCAGCGGCTGATCCCGCTCGCGCCCTCCTTCGGGATGGACGACGAGAAGTACGCGGCCTTCATGAGCGCGTCCCTGAAGGCGATGAAGGCCCTGCGCCTGCGCTGATCCCCGCGCCGACCCGCACCCCGATTTCGCAACCCCTTTCCCGCACGAGGAGAGCCATGACCGCGGTACCCCCTGCCCAGAATCAGGCCGAGGACGGCGCGTACGACGAGGACGGCCGGTACGACTACGACGTCGTCGTCGTCGGCTCCGGCTTCGGCGGCTCGGTCACGGCTCTCCGCCTCACCGAGAAGGGCTACCGGGTCGGCGTCCTGGAGGCCGGCCGCCGCTACACCCGCGAGACCCTGCCGAAGAACTCCTGGGACCTGAAGAAGTTCCTGTGGGCCCCCGCCCTCGGCCTCTACGGCATCCAGCGCATCCATCTGCTCGGCAACGTCATGGTGCTCGCGGGCGCCGGCGTCGGCGGCGGCTCCCTCAACTACGCCAACACCCTCTACGAGCCGCTGGCGCCGTTCTTCGACGACCCGCAGTGGAAGGACATCACCGACTGGCGCGCCGAGCTCGCCCCGTACTACGACCAGGCCAAGCGGATGCTCGGCGTCCGGCTCAACCCCACGATGACGCCGTCCGACGTGCACCTGAAGGCCACCGCCCAGGCCATGGGCATCGGCGACACCTTCCACATGGCGCCGGTCGGCGTCTTCTTCGGGGACGGCCAGGACGCCGACGGGGCGGAGAAGGCACGGGCGAAGCCCGGCGGCGAGGTCGCCGACCCGTACTTCGGCGGCGCGGGACCCTCCCGCAAGGCCTGCACCGAGTGCGGCGAGTGCATGACCGGCTGCCGGCACGGCGCCAAGAACACCCTCAACGAGAACTACCTCTACCTCGCGGAGAAGGCCGGCGCCGTCGTCCACCCCATGACCACGGTCGTCGCCGTCACCGAGGACTCGCGCGGCGGCTTCGCCGTCAGGACGCTGCCCACCGACAACCGCAAGAAGGGCGCCGGCCGCACCTTCACCGCCCGCCGGGTGGTGATCGCGGCCGGCACGTACGGCACGCAGACCCTGCTGCACCGGATGAAGGACACCGGTCTGCTGCCCGGGATCTCCCGCCGCCTCGGCGAACTCACCCGCACCAATTCCGAGGCCCTCGTCGGCTCGCAGACCACCGACCGCCGCTACCGCAAGCGGCACGGCAAGGAGCGCGTCGACTTCACCCAGGGCGTCGCGATCACCTCGTCGATCCACCCGGACGAGAACACCCACATCGAGCCGGTCCGCTACGGCAAGGGCTCCAACTCCATGGGCGGCATGACCGTCCTCCAGGTGCCCTACGGCGCGCACCGGGTCCGCAGGTGGTTCCTGGAGCTGCTCAAGCACCCCGCGCTCGCCGTGCGCTCGCTGTCCAACCACCGCTGGTCGGAGCGGACCATCATCGGCCTGGTCATGCAGTCCCTGGACAACTCGCTGACCACCTACCGCAAGCCCGGCGGCATCGGAAAGGGCCTGCTCACCGCCCGCCAGGGCCACGGTGCGCCCAACCCGACGCAGATCGAGGCCGCGACCCGCGCCGCCTCCCTGATGGCCGAGGAGATCAACGGCTTCGCCGGCTCCAACATCGGCGAGCTCATGGGCACCCCGCTCACCGCCCACTTCCTCGGCGGCTGCCCGATCGGCGCGGACGCGGACTCCGGCGTCATCGACCCGTACCACCGCCTCTACGGCCACCCGGGCATCTCGGTGGTCGACGGCGCCGCGGTCTCCGCCAACCTGGGAGTGAACCCGTCCCTGACGATCACGGCGCAGGCCGAGCGCGCCATGTCCTTCTGGCCCAACAAGGGCGAGGCGGACCAGCGCCCGCGCCAGGGCGAGGCGTACGTCCGGCTGTCGCCGGTGGAGCCGAAGTCGCCCGCGGTCCCGGCGGAGGCCTTCGGCGCCCTGAGGCTGCCGTTCCTCGGCATCCCGGCGGTCCCGCCGAAGAAGGCCTGAGACCGCTCCGCGGAGGTTCCAGAAAAGTGGAAAGGGCGCTGCACCCCCCTCCGAGTGCAGCGCCCCTCCAGCTTCTGGGTGGTGCTGCATAGATGACCGGTGACCTGGGGGATTGGTTGTAGCCCTCTCACGAGATCTTTATGTGACGCGCGTCACGTTCCGCGGGGCCGGGCAACGCAAGGGCCCCGCGGCGCGATTCCGGTCGCGCGCGGGGCCCTTGGCGGGAGTGCGGGGAGCACGGGAGGTGCGGGGAGCACAGGGAGTGCGAGGGAGCACCCGGGAGTGTGGGGGAGCGGGGGGCACGGGGGGTGTGGGGGAGCGGGACGGTGGGGTCTCGGATCGTTCGGCCGGTTGCGGTCGGCCCCGGGCGTCCCCGGGACCGACCGCCCTTTCTGGGTGACCGGGCTGCTGTCCCCTGCCGTCCGGTCACACGCGCTGGGGCGAGGTCCCACGACGCACCAGAGATGCGTCACACGCCCCAGCGAAGCCACGCGTGGTCTTTATTCGGGCCCGCCCCTGGCTGGCACGGACATCACGACCAACGAAGCGGCGCCGCGCGCGGTCACGCGCCGTACGGGTGAGGGTGCGACCGAACTCGGGTGCGGGACGGCACTCACATGCGCGCCACGCGTCAGATCCGGCCGCGGCAGAGTTCGAGCATCGTCATCGCGAGCGCCGTGCCCGGCTTGCCCAGCGCGTCGCGGTAGTGGCCGAGGACCTCCATCTCGCGCGCCAGGTTCACCCGGCGGCCGCCGGAGGAGATCCGGGCCTCCTGGATGACGGCCGAGACGGCCATCCGTTCCTGGATCAGACCGATGATCCGGTCGTCGAGCGCGTCGATGCGCTCCCGGGCGTCGCCGATCAGCGCCGCGGCCTCGTCGGTGCGGGCGCCGGTCTTCTCGGTCTGGGTCGTGGCGGTCATGCGGGGCTCCTCGTGGTCTCGGTGATCTCAGGGATCTCGGTGGTCTCGGGATGCCCCGGGGCGGTGCGGCCCGGGAAACGCCAGACGCCCCGGGCCTTGTCGGCCCGGGGCGCCTGGGAAGTCGCTTGTCAGTTGCTCAAGCAGCACGACCATGGCAGCCGGTGGGCCGGTTGCCATAGGTAAAGACGAAGGTCGAGAGCTTGCGCATGGGCCCAGTATGGACCCCTCCGCACGTTCCCGGGCAACCCGGGCCCGGATGGTGAGACGAAGGCCACCCCGCGAGGGCGCAGGTTCGGATGGTGAGACGAATCGCGCCACCGGCGCGCCGGTAGAATCGACAAATAGCCCCCCTTTCGGGGGACCCGCTCCTACCGCCGGAAGGCCGCCGTAGTGTCATCAGCGCCCCCCGCTGCCGCGCCCGACGTCACCAACCCGGACGTAGTCCTCGTTGTCGACTTCGGCGCCCAGTACGCCCAGCTCATCGCCCGTCGCGTCCGTGAGGCGCGGGTCTACAGCGAGATCGTCCCGTCCACCATGCCGGTGGCCGAGATGCTGGCCAAGAACCCCAAGGCGATCATCCTCTCCGGCGGCCCGTCCTCGGTGTACGCCGAGGGAGCCCCGCGGCTCGACCGCGCGATCTTCGAGGCCGGCGTCCCGGTCTTCGGCATGTGCTACGGCTTCCAGCTGATGGCGACCACCCTCGGTGGCACCGTCGACAACACGGGCGCCCGTGAGTACGGCCGGACGCCGCTGCACGTCACCAAGGCCGGTTCGACCCTGTTCGAGGGCACGCCGGTCGAGCAGTCCGTGTGGATGTCGCACGGCGACGCCTGCTCCGCCGCGCCCGAGGGCTTCACCGTCACCGCGTCCACCGACGTCGTGCCGGTCGCCGCCTTCGAGAACGACGAGAAGAAGCTCTACGGCGTCCAGTACCACCCCGAGGTGCTGCACTCCACGCACGGCCAGCAGATCCTGGAGCACTTCCTCTACCGCGGCGCCGGCATCGAGCCCACCTGGACCACCGGCAACGTGATCGAGGAGCAGGTCGCGGCCATCCGCGCCCAGGTCGGCAGCAAGCGCGCCATCTGCGGCCTGTCCGGCGGCGTCGACTCCGCCGTGGCCGCCGCGCTCGTGCAGAAGGCCATCGGCTCGCAGCTCACCTGCGTCTACGTCGACCACGGCCTGATGCGCAAGAACGAGACCGAGCAGGTCGAGAAGGACTTCGTGGCCGCCACCGGCGTCCAGCTGAAGGTCGTCGACGCGCAGGAGCGCTTCCTCACCGCCCTGGCCGGCGTCTCCGACCCGGAGACCAAGCGCAAGATCATCGGCCGTGAGTTCATCCGCGTCTTCGAGCAGGCGCAGGCCGAGATCATCGCCGAGGGCGCCGCCGACGGCGAGGAGGTCGCCTTCCTCGTCCAGGGCACGCTCTACCCGGACATCGTCGAGTCCGGCGGCGGCACCGGCACCGCCAACATCAAGTCCCACCACAACGTGGGCGGCCTCCCCGAGGACCTGGAGTTCGAGCTCGTCGAGCCGCTGCGCCAGCTCTTCAAGGACGAGGTCCGCATGGTCGGCCAGGAGCTCGGCCTGCCCGAGGAGATCGTCCAGCGCCAGCCGTTCCCCGGCCCGGGCCTCGGCATCCGCATCGTCGGCGAGGTCACCAAGGAGCGCCTGGACCTGCTGCGCGAGGCCGACGCCATCGCCCGCGAGGAGCTGACGGCGGCCGGTCTCGACCGCGAGATCTGGCAGTGCCCGGTCGTGCTGCTCGCCGACGTCCGCTCCGTCGGCGTCCAGGGCGACGGCCGCACCTACGGCCACCCGATCGTGCTGCGCCCGGTGTCCTCCGAGGACGCCATGACCGCCGACTGGTCGCGGCTGCCGTACGAGGTGCTCGCCCGCATCTCGACCCGCATCACGAACGAGGTCCCGGACGTCAACCGCGTCGTCCTCGACGTGACGAGCAAGCCGCCGGGCACCATCGAGTGGGAGTGACCCCTCCCGCACGGGCCTGAAGCCGCCGCCCCCGTACGACGTACGGGGGCGGCGGCTTCTTTCCCGTACGGGATCTGGTGAGTTGCCCCGACGGGCGTTACCTTCCCGCGCATGACCGAGATACCGGCGCCCCTCCCGGCCCCTGTCCCCGTCGACCAGCTCCACTTCGCGATGCCGCCCGTCCACGCGACCGCCGCCGAGGAGCGCGCCCACCGCAAGCAGCGGCTCGCCGCCGCACTCCGGATCTTCGGGCGGTTCGGATACGAGGAGGGCGTGTCCGGGCACGTCACCGCCCGCGACCCCGAGCACCCCGACTGCTACTGGGTGAACCCCTTCGGCGCTCCCTTCGCCGAACTCACCGCGAGCGACCTGATCCTGGTCAACGGGGACGGCCAGGTCGTGTACGGCACCCACCACGTCAACCAGGCCGCGTTCACCGTGCACGCCCAGGTCCACCGCGCCCGGCCCGACGTCGTGGCCGTCGCCCACACCCACTCCCCGCACGGCAGGGCACTCGCCGCGCTCGGCGAGCTGATCGACCCGATCACCCAGGAGGCCTGCGCCTTCTACCAGGACCACGCCCTCTACGACGCCTACACGGGGGTCACGGTCGACCCGGAGGAGGGCCGGCGCATCGCCATCGCGCTCGACACCTTCAAAGGGATCGTGCTGCGCAACCACGGGCTGCTCACCGTCGGTTCGTCGGTCGACGCGGCCGCCTGGTGGTTCATCGCCATGGAACGGTGCGCCCAGGTGCAGCTGACCGCCCGGGCCGCGGGCAAGCCGGTGCTCATCGACCACCGCGACGCCGTCGCCACCCGCGAACAGCTCGGCAACGACCTGGTGGCCTGGATCAACTACCAGCCGCTGTGGCGGCGGATCAGCCGCACGGAGCCCGAACTCCTGTCGTAGAACACTCCTTTCCGTCAATGTGATGACTCTTCAATCACTCCCGCGCGAGGGGTGCCGGACCCTGTCGGCGGGCAAAGTGTGCGGCACAATTCCCAGGAATCGACAGCCAGTTGACCGAACGGGAAGGGGGCGGCGCAGTGGCGGTGCAAGAGGCGAGACAGTGCGGGGCGGACGCGGAGGGCGGCGGCTGCCCGCACTGCGGACGCTCCGGCCACCGGCGGGCCGTCGCCGCCTTCCTCGCCCGGCGGGACGAACTCGCCGCGGGACACGGCGTGCCCGCCGCCCTCGCCCATTCTCCGGTCGCCTCCCGCCAGTGGGTCTCCGACGAACTCGCCCAGTCCGCCCGCACCGTCGCCGCGCGCGGTCTCGAGGCCGGCGCCGCCCGGTCCGGCCGGGTGTACCGCGGCACCCTCGCCGCCGCGTGGGGCGGCGTCCTCGCCCTGCTCCTCGGACAGGCGCTCACGGCCCTCGGCACCGGCTGGACCGGCACCCGCACCGCCGCGCTCGGCGCCGCCGTGCTGCTCGCCGCCGCCCTGACCGCCGCGGCCCGGCTGCACCGGGACCGCGGCGGGGTCCTCGCCCCGCTGCTGGGCGAGGACAACCGGATCTCCACCACCCGTACCGTCGCCGCCTGCTGGCTCCTCCTCTCCGTCTTCGCCGTCCTCCACCTCTCCCTGCTCCTGGCCGGCGGCGCGCCCTCCGTGGACCTGGGCCTGCGGCGCGGCGCCGGGCTCCTCGCCGTGCTCGTCCTGGCCGGCTGGTCCGCCGTCACCGCCCGGCTGATCGTGGCGCTGCGCGTCGCGGCCCGGCGGCTGCAGAAGGTCCGCGCCGACCGGCCACGCCCGGCCGACCTGCTGTGCGACGACGACGGGCGGGCCGACCTGGCCGACGTCCAGTACGTACTCGTCTCCGCGGCCGTCCTCGTCGTCGCGGCCGTCTGGCTGTGCCGGGCCCCCGACCGGCTGCCCGAACTGCCCTGGGCCCTCGTGCTGCTCGTCGCCGTCTCGGCGACCTGCCTGCTCGCCGGCAAGAGCGTCCAGGGCGGGCGGCCCAAGATCTTCTCGATCGTCCGGGCCCGCGAGGCGGGCGACCTCGACGCACCGATCCGCACCGGCGACGACATCGAGATCCGGGGCAGCGGCTTCGTCCCGACGGGAGCGGCCGCGCCCGAACCGCTGACCCGGCTGGTCGTCCGGATCGGCCCGGTCCACGCCCACGTCCCCCTCGTCCCCGTCCCCGGCGGCTTCGCCAACCCGACCGACACCACCCTCACCGTCCCGCTCCCGGCGGACGTGGAACCGGGCCGGGTGGAGGTCTCGGTCGTGACGGCCGCCGGGGTCGAGACGAACCGGGTCACCATCGACGTCCTCGACTGACCGGCTTCCCCGGGAACTCCGCCCCGGGAATGTCCCCGCACGGGCAATCCGAGGAGAATCGTTCCCCGGAGACGGGTACGGGGCACGAGAGGCGGCCGGCATGACGGGACGTACGGACGGAACGACATGGGGCCGGGGCTCCGACTCCGGGGACCGGCCCGGCGGCCCCGGCGGGGTCGACGGCTGGAAGGCCCTCGCCACCCGCTACGCGCTCGTCCCGCTGCGGATCTTCCTCGGTGTCACCTTCATCTACGCCGGTCTCGACAAGCTGACCGACTCCTCCTTCCTCGCCGACACCGGACCCGAGTCCATCGGCGAGGTCATGCGAGGGGTCCGCGACACCTCGGCGCTCCCCGCCCTGGTCGACCTGGCCCTCAAGAGCCCGGTCGGCTTCGGCTACGCCATCGCGCTCGGCGAGCTCACCGTCGGCCTCGGCACCCTCTTCGGACTCTTCGCCCGGGTGGCCGCGCTCGGCGGAGCGCTGATCTCGCTGAGCCTGTGGCTGACCGTCAGCTGGCAGGTGAACCCGTACTACCTCGGCAACGACCTGGCCTACCTCATGTCCTGGCTGCCGCTGCTGCTCGCCGGCGCTCCCGTGCTCTCCCTCGACGCGCTCCTCGCCGACCGGCGGCGTATGAGATAGGCGGTCCAGGAGGTGACGGCCGCGAGGCCGAGGCCTCCGCAGAGGACCGGTATCACCACGTACCAGGCGACGGACCAGGTGCCTGCCGCGTCTGCCAGGAACAGGGCCGCGAGGGCCAGGGCCGCCAGGCCCAGGACCATCCGGCCGGGGCGGAACTCATGCAGCAGCACGGACGACCTCCACCTGTCCGAGACCGACCTCCAGGATGAGGTCGACGGTGCCGCCCGGCGTGACACCGGGTGGCGGAACGAGCGTCCGGGTCTCGTCGAGATCCGGCGCGATGTCGATGTCGCCCGCAGGCTCCGACGGCGGCCCGGGCGTGGCGGCCGGTGCCAGGGTCGGCGCCGCCGGCACACCGGTCGCCGCCGGCCCGTCCGAGGGGCGCCCAGGAGCCGCCGTCGGGGCGGTGGTCGGGGCGCTCGGGGCGGTGGTCAGAGCGGCCGACGGGGCCGGGGGCCGGGCCGGGTGGTCCGGCGGCAGCATGAGATCGCCGAGGCCCACGTGGGCGCGCAGCGTCACCGTCGCGTTCCGCGGCACGATCACCTTCACCTTGCCCGCGCCGACCTCCACCCGCGTCGACACGGTCGTCCCTGCCGGGACCGCGAGCTGGGACAGGTCGAGCGTGCCGACGCCGGTGCCCAGCTCGTACCGCGGCTGCACCGCCGCGACCGCCGCCGGGCGCCAGGTCTCCCGCGCCCAGACCGTGGAGATCTCCTTCGGCAGCACCGAGGCGACCGCGAGCAGGCCCGCCGTGAGGACCATGAGGCAGAGCGTGCCGAACCCGGTGCGGCCGAGGAAGCTGCTGACGAGCAGCCCCAGACCGATCACACCCAGCGCGGCCGCGAGTCCGATCTGCAGGCTCGTGCCCAGCGGATGCCCGTCCCACGACAGACCCGTGCCCAGACCGCCCGCCATCAGGGCGAAGAGGAAGACCAGTCCGCCGATGGACACCGGCTCGCCGCCGACCCGGCGGGACGGCACGGGCCGGCCGGGAGCGACCGGCGGCCCCCACTGGCCGCCGGGGGTGGGCACCTCGCCGTTGACCCTGCCGTCCTTGTCCACGATGCCGTGCGGACCCCAGAGATAGCCGATGGCCACCTTGCCGGTCGAGCCGTCCTTGACGATCGGGTCCCGCCACCACGACGGGAACTCCACCAGCGGCGGCGCCTTGGTCTCCGGCGGCGCCTCCGCGACCGCGAGCGCCGCGGCCGGGTCTATCCGGCCGCCCTCCTCCGCCGTCGCGGCGACCGCCGGCCGCCGCTGCGACCAGACCGCCGCGCCGCTCAGGCCGAGCGTGAGGACGAGGGCGAACGCCATCGTCCCCCCGTTGCGCAGCATCGACAGGAAGATGCCGCTGCCCACGAGCGCCATCAGCACCGCGGACAGCGAGGAGCCCGAGACCCGGCCGGTGAGCAGCCTGCGTCCCTCGTTCTCCTCCTCATCCGCGAGCGGGATCACCAGCCACGCGAAGCCGTAGAAGATCAGCCCGACGCCACCGGTCACCGCGAGCACGCCCAGCGCGACCCGGAAGATCACCGGGTCGAGGTCGAAGTGCCGGCCGAGACCGCCGCACACGCCGGCCACGACCTTCTGCCCGCGCGAGCGGCGCAGGGGCGGGGCGGACCGGGCCTCCGCCGGCGGCGGGGCCTCGTGGTGCGAAGGCGTCGAACTCGTCATGGCTCCATGGTGACCGCCCGTGACGCCCCGCGGCACCGGGACCGACCCTGCCTTGACCCTGATCTTCCGCCGCCCGCCGACCCCGAGACGCTTCCGGGGTCGATATCCGGGCCGACCCTGATGCCCGCGGGCGGCCGAACGTGTGACGATCGGTACATGTCCGCAGCCGCTCGTGTCACCGACCTCGACGAACCGCCCGTGCGCAGGCTCTACCGGAGCGCCGACGGCCGGTGGCTCGGCGGTGTCGCGCGCGGCCTCGCCGGGCACCTCGGCCTTCCCGTGATCTGGGTGCGCGCGTTCTTCGTCGCGCTCCTCCTCGCGGACGGGCTCGGTGCGCTGCTGTACGCGGTGTTCTGGATCGTCGTCCCGCTCGGCGTCGGCGGCCGTTCCGCGCCCCGCCCCGTCTTCGAGACCACCCCGGACGGCCGCAGGCGGCTCCGCAAGCCCGACCGCGGCCAGGTCTTCGCCCTGATCGCGCTCGCGATCGGGATCTCCGTCTTCGTCGGCAGCGTCAACGTCGACAAGCAGGCCGGTCGCTATGTCTGGCCGTCGCTGCTGATCGGCGTCGGCGTCGTCCTCGTCTGGCGGCAGGCCGACAACGCGCGGCGGGCCAGCTGGACCGATCCCGGCCGGCGGCGACGGGTCCTGCAGCTGGTGCGCGGCCTCGTCGGCGTCGCCCTGGTCGGCACCGGCCTCGCCGTCTTCATGGTGGTCCGCGGCTCGGTCGCCCAGCTCGGCACGGCCCTGACCGCCGCCGTCGCGGTGCTCACCGGGATCGCCCTGCTCGCCGGCCCCTGGCTGGTGCGGATGTCGCAGGACCTCAGCGAGGAGCGGACGCTGCGCATCCGCGCCCAGGAGCGCGCCGAGGTCGCCGCCCACGTCCACGACTCGGTGCTGCACACCCTCACCCTGATCCAGCGCAACGCCGAGGAACCCGGCGAGGTCCGGCGGCTCGCCCGCGCCCAGGAGCGGGAGCTGCGCAACTGGCTGTACAAGCCGGAGGGCACGGGCAAGGACGAGGACGAGGAGCCGGCCACGCTCGCCGAGGCGGTCAAGCGGAGCGCGGCCGAGGTGGAGGACAAGCACGGCGTCCCGCTGGAGGTCGTGGTCGTCGGCGACTGCCCGCTCGACGAGAAACTGGGCGCGCAGATGCAGGCGGCGCGCGAGGCGATGGTCAACGCCGCCAAGTACGGTGGCGAGGGCGGCCCGGTCCAGGTCTACGCGGAGGTGGAGGGCCGGACGGTCTTCGTCTCCGTGCGGGACCGCGGCCCCGGTTTCGACCTGGACGCGGTGCCGGACGACCGGATGGGCGTACGAGAATCGATCATCGGCCGGATGCAGCGCAACGGCGGATCGGCGCGGCTGAGATCCGTGCCGGGCGGGGGCACCGAAGTGGAGCTGGAGATGGAAAGGGCGGACGGATGAGCGACGAGACCGTGACCGGGAGCGGGGCGGCGCGGGACGCGGAGCGCCGGGTGCGAGTCGTGCTCGTCGACGACCACCGGATGTTCCGTACGGGCGTGCAGGCCGAGATCGGCCGGACGGATGTGACGGGCGTCGAGGTGGTCGGCGAGGCCGCCGACGTCGACCAGGCGGTCACAGTGATCACCGCGACCCGCCCCGAGGTCGTCCTGCTGGACGTCCACCTGCCCGGCGGCGGCGGGGTCGAGGTGCTGCGCCGCTGCGCCGGCCTCATGGCCGCGGCCGAGGACCCGGTCCGCTTCCTGGCCCTGTCGGTCTCCGACGCCGCCGAGGACGTGATCGGGGTGATCCGGGGCGGCGCCCGCGGCTATGTCACCAAGACGATCACCGGCACCGACCTGGTCGACTCGATCTTCCGGGTCCAGGAGGGCGACGCCGTCTTCTCCCCGCGCCTGGCCGGGTTCGTCCTCGACGCCTTCGCCTCGACGGACGCCCCGCCCGTGGACGAGGACCTGGACCGGCTCACCCAGCGGGAGCGCGAGGTGCTGCGGCTGATCGCCCGGGGGTACGCGTACAAGGAGATCGCCAAGCAGCTGTTCATCTCGGTGAAGACGGTCGAGTCCCATGTCTCCGCGGTGCTGCGCAAGCTTCAGCTGTCCAACCGGCACGAGCTGACCCGCTGGGCGACCGCCCGGCGCCTCGTGTAGCGCCTGCGCCTGCGCCCGCCCCGGCGGACTGGCCGAGCCCGCCGGCCAAGCCCGCCGGGGCGCGCGCCGGCCGGCCTGCGCGCAAGCCCGCCGGGGCCGCCCACAGGCCCCGCCCCGCCGGCCCGGTCAGCCGACCCTGGTGGCGCCCGCGAAGGGCATCTCGTCGATCGGCGCGATCCGCACCGGCGCGCCCGGGCGGGGTGCGTGGATCATCTGGCCGCCGCCGATGTAGAGGCCGACATGGCTGATGCCGGAGTAGAAGAAGACCAGGTCGCCCGGGGCCAGTTCGGAGCGGGAGACCCGGCGGCCGGCGTTGATCTGGGTGTAGGTGGTCCGCGGCAGCGAGACCCCGGCCGCGCGCCAGGAGGCCTGGGTCAGCCCCGAGCAGTCGTAGGCGGAAGGACCCGTCGCGCCCCACACGTACGGCTTGCCGATCTGCGCCCGGGCGAAGGCGATGGCCTCGGCGGCCCGCCCCGTCGCCGTGCCGATCGGGCCGCGGACCGCGGCGGCCCGGTCGGCACGGTCGGGTGCCGTCGCGCCGCCCGTGGCGGCGTCGTGGCTTCCGGCGGCCACGGCCGCGTCGTAGCGGGCCCGTTCCTCGGCGGTGAGCCGGGCGAGCAGCGTGCGGGCGGCGTCCAGCTTGCCCTGGACGGCCGCCTTCTGCCGCCGCAGCTCCGCCTCGTGCGCCTTCAGCTCGCGCAGCCGGCCCTCCGACCGGACGCGCAGCTGCCGTACGGCGGCGAGCTCACGCCGTACGGAGGCGATGGCGGCGGCCTGCCGGTCCCCCGCCTTCTCGGCGAGCGCGGCCCGCTCCAGGTACTGGTCCGGGTCGGAGGTCAGCGCGAGCTGGATGGCCGGGTCGAGCCCGCCGGAGCGGTACTGCGCGGCGGCGAAGGCGCCGAGGGCGTCGCGGGAGCGGTTGAGCCGCTCCGTCCTGCGGGCGGCCTCGTCCCGGAGCCGGTCGAACGCGGCCCGCGCCTGGTCGGCCTGCTCCTTCGCCCCGTTGTACTTCTCCGTCGCGACCTCGGCCTCCTCGTAGAGCCGGTCGACCTCGGCCTTGACCTGCGCGGGAGTGGGCTTGGGCGCGGCGTGCCCGGATCCCTCGAAGGCGGTCGCGGTGGCCGCGGAGGCGAGGGCGAGGGTGGCGGCGGTGCGGACGGCCTGGCCACCGAGCGGGGACTGCCTGGGCTTTCGGTGTGCTGCCACGAGGGCGGGTCACATCCTCTCCCTGTGGGGGACGCTGCCCGCCGGGGCCGGCGGCGGCCCGCACAGGGGAGACGGGCCGCCGCCGGTTTTCTCGGCGGGGGCGGTCGGCAACCGCCGGGATGCGGCGGTGGTGGGGAGCCGGCCACCTGGGGGAGGACGCTAAACCTGGCCGCCGCCCGGCGGCCGTCGTTGACCGCTATTGGCGTCGGATGGCGTTTCCGTGACCGTTTCCGTTCGACCCGACGGCGCTCGGGCGGTGCTTCCCGCAGCCGCCTGACCGAAGCCCCGGAGAAGGTGGACCCGCCCCGGGGCCGGTGCTAGGGGGTGTCTCGCCGATCATGCCGGGCTCGCGACGCCTGGCACCGCGCCTCGCCGCGTTGCCGAAGCGCCCCGATAGCTCCGCTATCGAGCCACTCCGGCGCCTTGCGACGCACGGCACCAGACGCCGCTCCCTGATCCGGCCTGATCGACGAGACACCCCCTAGCCCCGGTTAGGCTCCGCCCCATGGACGTACTCATTCATGTCTTCGTCGCCCTGCACATCATCGGAATCGGCGCACTGCTCGGCGGATTCCTGGCCCAGATGAAGGCGATGGGCGCGGGTACGGCCCGCTTCACCCCCGCGATGCTGCACGGCGCCCTGACCATGCTGGTCACCGGCGTCGCCCTCGTCGGGCTCAACCAGGCCGACGACCAGACCGTGAACAACCTCAAGATCGGCATCAAGCTCGCCGTCCTCGTGGTCATCCTCGGCCTGGTCTACGTCAAGCGCGACGAGGAGAAGGTCGACAAGGCCCTCTTCGGCGCGGTCGGCGGCCTGACCATGGCGAACATCTTCATCGCCACCCTCTGGGTCTGACGGTCCTCAGGCCGGGCGCACGCTGCCGTAGATCGGCATGTAGTAGATCGACTCCTCGCGGACGTAGGCGCCCGGCTTCGGCGCGTGGATCATCTTGCCGTCGCCGATGTAGATGCCGACGTGGCTGATGTCGTCGTAGAAGAAGACGAGGTCGCCGGGGAGCAGGTCGGCGGTGGCGACCCGGGTGCCGACCTTCACCTGGTCCCAGGTCGTACGCGGCAGATCGACGCCCGCCGCCCGCCAGGAGGCCTGGGTGAGGCCGGAGCAGTCGTACGAGCTGGGGCCGGTCGCGCCCCAGACGTACGGCTTGCCGATCTGCGCCCGCGCGAAGGCCAGCGCCTCGGCGGCCTTCGCCGCGTACGAGGAGTCGCCGGACGTCGGCGGCGTGGTGGGCGTGGGCGTCGGGGTGGGCGTCGGGCTCGGCGTGGGCCGGGCCGCCTCCTCCTGGCGCCTGCGCTCGGCCTCGGCCTCCGCCTCCGCCTTGGCCCGCTCCTCCGCCTTGCGCCGGGCCTCGGCCTCCCGCCTGCGTTCCAGCTCCGCGAGCCGGGCCTTCTCCTCGGCCGTCAGCCGCGCGAGCAGCGTGCGCGCCTCCGCGAGCTTGCGCTGCACGGTCCGCTTGCTCGCGCTCAGCTCCTTCTGCGACGCGGTCAGCTCGGCGAGCCGCCGGGTCGCCTCGGTCCGCTGCTTCGCCGCGGCGGCGCGCCGGGACTCGTACTCGGCGACCGCCGTGCGCTGCCGCTCGGAGAGCCGGTCCATGAGGTGGGTCTGGTCGAAGTAGTCCTGCGGACTGTCCGCGAAGATCAGGGTCGCGGTCGGGCCGACCGCGCCCGCCCGGTACTGGGCCGCCGCGTACGAGCCGAGGGCGCGGCGCGCGGTGTTGATCTCCTCCGTGCGGCGGGCCACGTCGTCGAGGATCCGGTCGACCTCGCGCCGCTTGCGGTCGGTGGCCTCCTTGGCGCGGTCGTATTCCTGGGTGGCCACGCCGGCCTCCCGGTACAGCCGGTCGACCTTCTTCTGGACCTCCTCGACGGTCGGCCTGGGAGCCGGGGCCGAGGGAGCCGCCTGGGCGCTCTGCCCGGAGAGCAGCGTGACGGAGGCGAGCGCGGCCGTCGTGACGCCGACGGCGGGGGAGTGGGGGCGGGTGGTGCGCGGCTTGCGATGGGACGCCAAGGCCGGCATCTCCTTCCGTGGACGCCGGTCACCACGAGGCTCAAGTGGCGTGGGGAAGAGCCGGTTTCGGCGTGGGCCGCCCGCTCGGCGTGGTTCGCCGACGGTGGAGAGCGGTAGGGGACGGGCTGCTTGGGCGAGCACGCTAGCGAGCCGTGGGACGCCTGGGAAGGCCGGTGCGCCTTATGTCCGATACATTTCCGTGACCTGAAGCGGATCGTCGCCCTCCGTGAGTTCGCGGTCACTTCCGGGGACAGGAGCGGACTGTCAGTCCGGCGTCCTAGACTCGTGAGGCGATGAGCAACAGCCTCTTTGACGACAGCTTCCTGGCGAGCCTCCAGAACCACTCCTCGGAGGAGCCTCCGCCCCTGCCCGAGGACGACGAGCACGGCGCCCCGGCCGCGGAGGAGGTTCCGCACGACCTCTTCGGGGAGCACTTCGACGTGCCCCCGGCCGACCGGGACGCGTACTACCGCGACGGCGCCCACCGGCCCGTCGTGGACCCCGCCGCGCTCCTGGACGGGCTGAACGAGCAGCAGCGCGCCGCCGTCGTCCACACCGGCTCCCCCCTGCTCATCGTCGCGGGCGCCGGCTCCGGCAAGACCCGGGTGCTCACCCACCGCATCGCCCACCTCCTGGCCACCCGGCACGTCCACCCCGGCCAGATACTGGCGATCACCTTCACCAACAAGGCCGCGGGCGAGATGAAGGAGCGCGTCGAGCAGCTCGTCGGCCCGCGCGCCAACGCCATGTGGGTCTCGACCTTCCACAGCGCCTGCGTGCGCATCCTGCGCCGGGAGAGCAAGAAGCTCGGCTTCACGTCCTCCTTCTCGATCTACGACGCCGCCGACTCCAAGCGCCTCATGGCGCTGGTCTGCCGCGACCTGGACCTCGACCCGAAGCGGTTCCCGCCGAAGTCCTTCAGCGCCAAGATCTCCAACCTGAAGAACGAGCTGATCGACGAGGAGACCTTCGCCGACCAGGCCGCCGACGGCTTCGAGAAGACCCTCGCCGAGGCCTACCGGATGTACCAGGCCCGGCTGCGCGAGGCCAACGCGCTGGACTTCGACGACATCATCATGACGACGGTCCACCTGCTCCAGGCCTTCCCGGACGTCGCCGAGCACTACCGCCGCCGCTTCCGGCACGTCCTCGTCGACGAGTACCAGGACACCAACCACGCCCAGTACACCCTCGTCCGCGAGCTGGTCGGCACCGGATACGAGGACCTGGCCCCGGCCGAGCTGTGCGTCGTCGGCGACGCCGACCAGTCGATCTACGCGTTCCGCGGCGCGACCATCCGCAACATCCTCCAGTTCGAGGAGGACTACCCGGACGCGACCACGATCCTGCTGGAGCAGAACTACCGCTCCACCCAGACGATCCTGTCCGCCGCCAACGCCGTCATCGAGCGCAACGAGTCCCGCCGCCCCAAGAACCTGTGGACCAACGCGGGCGCCGGCGCCCAGATCACCGGCTACGTCGCCGACACCGAGCACGACGAGGCCCAGTTCGTCGCCGACGAGATCGACCGGCTCACGGACGCGGGCGACGCCAAGGCCGGCGACGTCGCGGTCTTCTACCGCACCAACGCCCAGTCCCGCGTCTTCGAAGAGATCTTCATCCGCGTCGGACTGCCCTACAAGGTCGTCGGCGGCGTGCGCTTCTACGAGCGCAAGGAGGTCCGTGACGTCCTCGCCTACCTGCGCGTCCTCGCCAACCCCGAGGACAACGTGCCGCTGCGCCGCATCCTCAACGTGCCCAAGCGGGGCATCGGCGAGCGCGCCGAGGCGATGATCGACGCCCTCGCGCTGCGCGAGAAGATCACCTTCCCGCAGGCCCTCAAGCGGGTCGACGAGGCGTACGGCATGGCGGCCCGCTCCGCCAACGCCGTCAAGCGCTTCAACACCCTCATGGAGGAGCTGCGCACCATCGTCGACTCGGGCGCCGGACCCGCCGTCGTCCTGGAGGCCGTGCTCGAACGGACCGGCTACCTCGCCGAGCTGCAGGCCTCGACCGACCCGCAGGACGAGACCCGCATCGAGAACCTCCAGGAACTCGCGGCCGTGGCCCTGGAGTTCGAGCAGGAGCGCGGTGAGGAAGGGGGCTCGCTCGCCGAGTTCCTGGAGCAGGTCGCGCTCGTCGCCGACTCCGACCAGATCCCCGACGAGGACGAGGAGGGCTCCGGCGTCATCACGCTGATGACCCTCCACACCGCCAAGGGCCTGGAGTTCCCGGTGGTCTTCCTCACCGGCATGGAGGACGGCGTCTTCCCGCACATGCGCGCCCTCGGCCAGACCAAGGAGCTGGAGGAGGAGCGGCGGCTGGCGTACGTGGGCATCACCCGCGCCCGCGAGCGCCTCTACCTGACCCGCTCCGCGATGCGCAGCGCGTGGGGCCAGCCCTCGTACAACCCGGCCTCGCGCTTCCTCGAGGAGATCCCCGCCACCTACCTGGAGTGGAAGCGGACCGGCCCGATGGCCAAGCCCGCCGGGCCGACCTCGGGCATCACGTCGGCGCTGTCCTCGTCGCGCTCCCGCTCCGGCCCCTCGGGCTTCGCGACCCGGCGCACCACCGACAAGCCGGTGATCGCGCTCCAGGTCGGCGACCGGGTCACGCACGACCAGTTCGGCCTCGGCACCGTCATGGCGGTGCAGGGCGCGGGCGCCGACGCGCAGGCGACGATCGACTTCGGCGACGAGAACCCGGAGCGCCTGTTTTGGTGTTCCGCGCTGTTTGAGACTCTTTACCCACCCACCGGTGCTCACTCCGTTTGACGGGGGGGGTCCCCGGCCGTGTCGGCCGGGGCCCCTCCTCGTGTGTACGGGTTCAGCTGGTCGGGTCGAGGCCGTGGCCGCGCAGCCAGGCCAGCGGGTCGATCGCCGAGCCGCCGTTGGGCCGGACCTCGAAGTGGAGGTGCGGGCCGGTGGAGTTGCCCGAGTTGCCGGAGTACGCGATGACCTCGCCGGCCTTGACCTTGCCGGAGCGGATCTTGGTGCTGCTGAGGTGGCAGTACCAGGTCTCGGTGCCGTCCGGAGCGGTCACGATCGCCATGTTGCCGTAGGCGCTGTTCCACTGGGTGCGGACGGTGCCGTCGGTCGCGGCCATGACGGGCGTGCCGTACTGGACCGGGAAGTCGATGCCGGTGTGCACGGACATCCAGTTGACGCCGGACTGGCCGTACCGCGCGCTGAGCTGGTGCAGCTTCACCGGCAGCATGAACTTGGGGCGCAGGGCCTCCCGGCGGGCCGCCTCCTCCTCGCGCTTCTTCTTCTCCGCCTCCTGGCGGAGCTTCAGGTCGATGCGCTCCTGGGTGCGGCTCGCACGGTCGCCGAAGTCGCGGGCGTCGGCGCTGAGCGCGGCGAGCTGGGTGTCCAGCTTGCTGTTGGCGGCGACCTGCTTCACGGAGGCCGGGTCGGCGGCGGCGAGGGACGTCGTGTCGTCCTTCTGGTCGGCACCGCCGTCGGTGAGGCCGCTCACGGAGGCGGCGGCGATGCCGGCGACGCCCATCACGCAGGCGGAGGGGACGGCGACCGTGAGGAGCGCGGAGCGCTTGGCGGGCGTACGGCGCCGGCCGCGGCCGCCGCCGCCGGAACGGCGTACGGGGCGGGCGGGGAGCTCGGTACCCGGGGCCGGAGCGGCCGCCCGGTCCGGATCGAGGTCGGCGCCGTCGAGCTCCAGGGCGATCATGGTCTCGGCGTCGTGGAAGGTGTCGCGCTCCGGCTGCGGGCCCTGCTGCGCCTGCGGCTCGTCGTAGCCCGTGTCGTAAGCGGTGTCGTACGACGTGTCGTAGGCGTAGTGGTCGTCGGCGTCGTACTCCGCGACGGCGGGGTATTCGGTGGTGGCGAACTCCGGCGCGGAGTAGTCGCCGCCGGAGAACTCGGTGGCGGAGAACTCGGCGGTGTGCTCCGGGGTGTACTGCTCCGGGGTGTACTGGTGCGGGACGACCGGCTCGGGCGAGGCCTGGTTCCAGGCGGTGGCGTCGTAGGCGCCGGTCTCGTAGCCCGCCGGGGTCGTCCACTGGCCGGTGCCGGTGGAGTCGTACGAGGCGAACTGCGCCGCCGTCTCGTACTGGCCGGTCTGCTGGGCCTCGGTCCACGCGCTCGCGTCCCACTGGCCGGTGGTGGTGTACGAGCCGTACGAGCCGGTGTCCCACTGGCCCTGGCCGCTGTAGTCGGCGGCGTAGCCGCTCTGCTCGCCGTACCCGCTGTAGCCGTCGTATCCGGCGCTGTAGTCGGTGTAACCGCTCTGACCGCTCTGACCTGCTTCGTATCCGGCGTCATAGGTGCCGAACAGTGGGTCGACGGCGAAGCTGCCCGTGGTCTGGGTGGCGTCCGTGACGTACCCGGCGTGGGGGTGCTGGTCGTTCACCAACTTCTCTCTCGCCTCGGCAGCAGGGGGTCAAGCAGTGGCGTGACTGTACCCGGCGGTACGCGCGGCGGACAATCTTCGGCGGGTTTCGAGCCGCCAGGAAACGGGCAATCGGCCGCCTTTCGGCGGGTTGTGGGGAGAGCCTTGGCCCTGTGTTCGAAGAACGTTCGAAGAACGGAAACCCTCTGGCGGTCCGTCAGGGGGAGGCGCCGGTGAGCCGGCCGGGTCCGTCAGAGGTGCCGTCACGCCACCGAGGCGGCGCCGGTCGAACCGTCCCGCGCGTCCGTCGCCGGCGCCCCGTCGTCCAGGGCGCGGAGGATGCCGGTCGCGACCGTGGGATGCACCGGCAGCGCGAGGTGTCCGATGCCGCTCACGCGCACGTTCTGGACGGTGAGGTCCGGATGGTCGAGGCGGGCCGTCTCCACCGGGACCATCACCTGGTCCAGATCGCTCCAGAAGCTCACGAAGCGGGTGCGGCAGCCCGGCGCCGGGCCCGCGAGCTCGCGCAGCACCTCCGAACCCGGGCGCATCTGGCGCACCAGCGGGTGGGCGTCCGCCAAGGCCAGTGGCGCGAAGGCCGTCCCGGAGTGCGGGGTCCCCAGCATGACGAGCGTGCGCACCTTCGCGTCACCGCCGAGGCGCTGTACGTAATAGCGGGCGATCAGACCGCCGAGGCTGTGGCCCACGAGATCGATCTCGGTGTGGCCGGTGCGGTCGAGGAGCTCCGTCACCCGGCGCCCGAGCAGCTCCGCGGCGGTGCGCAGGTCGCACGTGAGCGGGGAGTAGTTGAGCGACTCGACCCTGTCACGGCCGTGCCGGGCGAGGGCGCGGCGCAGCAGGACGAAGACCGAGCGGTTGTCGACGAAGCCGTGCAGCAGCACGACTGGACGGGCGGCCGCGCCGGGACCGGGCGGGGAGCCGTCACCAGAGGCCGAGGAAGGCGCGGTGCGACGTTCGCCCACGAGTCCGGAGGGGTAGAGAACCAGATGTCCCGCGAGGACGGCGATCTCCAGGGCGGTGGCCTTCATCCGGTCGGCGAACGCGGTGGGGAAGAACTCCATCGCCGACCTCCGTCCGGTACGGCGGTGCGCCGCACTCCGTGCCGCACGACAGGCGGCGCGGACGTACGGCACACTCCGCGGCGGCTCCTCCGGGGAGCGAACAATGTCCCACGTGTGATTTCCCCCTCGCTGTCCACCGCGAAACGGGCGCGTGCGGGATGCTGGCGATAACGTTCGTTCACCTCCCCGGCAACGAAGCGCGGGGGTCGCATGTGGAGGCAGTGATGGGTGTGACCGGTCCGATCCGCGTGGTGGTCGCCAAGCCGGGTCTCGACGGCCACGATCGCGGGGCCAAGGTGATCGCTCGCGCGCTGCGCGACGCCGGTATGGAGGTCATCTACACCGGCCTCCACCAGACGCCGGAGCAGATCGTGGACACCGCCATCCAGGAGGACGCCGACGCCATCGGCCTGTCGATCCTCTCGGGTGCGCACAACACGCTGTTCGTGAAGGTGCTCGAGCTCCTGAAGGAGCGCGACGCCGAGGACATCAAGGTCTTCGGCGGCGGCATCATCCCGGACGCGGACATCGCCCCGCTGAAGGAGAAGGGCGTGGCGGCGATCTTCACGCCGGGCGCGACGACGGCGTCCATCGTGGACTGGGTCAACGCCAACGTGCGCGTGGCGGCCTGACACCTTTCGGTACGGCGGGGGCAGGGCTGGCCCGGGCCCGGGCCGGGGGCCCGGGCAGGGCGGGACGCGGCTGGGCACGGCTGGCACGCAGCCCCGCTCGCCCCGGCAGCCCTGCCCCGCTGGCCCCGCCCCGCCCCGCCGTTTCAAGCCGCCGCGTCCGGGGCCCGCAGTTCCGCGTGCATCGCGGCGCGGAGCTCCAGGGTGGAGACCAGGCGCTGGAAGGCCTCCGACCAGTAGCCGGCGGCACCGGGCGAGGCGTCCTCCGGCTCCGCGGCCAGCGCGGTGAGGGCCGCGAGCTGGGGCGCCGCGGCCGGGGACAGACAGCGCTCGGCGAGCCCCATCACCCCGCTGAAGCTCCACGGGTAGCTGCCCGCGTCCCGTGCGATGTCGAGCGCGTCGACGACGGCCCGGCCCAGCGGCTCCGCCCACGGCACCGCGCACACGCCGAGCAGCTGGAAGGCCTCCGACAGGCCGTGTGCCGCTATGAAGGACGCGACCCAGACGGCCCGCTCCTCCTCCGCGAGGGTCGAGAGCAGCTGGGCCCGCTCCGCGAACGACGAGGTGCCGGGACCACTGGCCTGCGGTGCCGCCGGAGAACCGAGCAGGGCGCGCGACCAGTCCGCGTTCCGCTGGCGTACGGCCGCCCGGCACCAGGCCGCGTGCAGCTCGGCGCCCCAGTCGTCCGCGACCGGCAGCGCGACGATCTCCCCGGGGCCGCGCCCGCCGAACCGCGCGGGCCAGCAGTCCAGCGGCGCCGCCTCCACCAGCTGGCCCAGCCACCACGAACGCTCGCCGCGACCGGTGGGCGGCGTGGCGACGACCCCGTCGTGCCGCATGCCCGCGTCGCACTCGTGCGGCGCCTCCACGACGATCGTCTCCGCACCCTGCGTACGGTCCAGGGACACGCACGACGCGGCCCGCTCCGCCATCCGCGCGGCGAGCGCGGACGCCGGCAGGGCGGAGAGCAGCTCGGCGGCCGTCGCGCGGACGTTGCGGCTGCGGTCGGACAGGGCCGCCTCCAGGAACTCCTCGTCCGCCGGACCGAGCCCCGCCCGCAGCGAGTCCAGGAACATCAGCCGGTCCTCGGCCCGCTCCGCCCCCCACGTCGAGGCCAGCAGCTCCCGGCCCCGCGCCGGGTCGTCGGCCCGTACGGCGGCGAGCAGCGCGACCCGCTCCGCGAACAGACCCTCCTCCCACAGCGCCAGGACCGCGTCCCCGTCGGCCGGGTCGGGCAGCGAGCCCCCCGCCCCGCCGCCCGGGCCGGCCGCCCCGCGGAGCGCGAACCTCCACTCCGGGTTCAGCCGGGCCAGCCACAGCCCGCGCGGTCCGGCGAAGGCCAGCGCCTGGGGCCGCAGGTCGGTCCGGGCCCGGGCGGCGTCGAGCAGCGCGGGCAGTGCGGCGGCGGGCGCGCGGTAGCCCCGCTCGTTGGCGGCGGCCAGCCACTGCGGCAGCAGCTCGGCAAGGTCCGGTGCCGCCCCGCGCCGCCCCCCGGACGGCGCGGGCGCGGCCCGGCCCGCGAGCAGCTGCCCCAGCCGCCGCCGGGCCGCCGCGGGCAGTGGCTCGCGGGTGTCCTCGGGCGCGGCCTCCAGCGGCGCGGCGGCCGGTCCGGGGCGGAGCCCCGCTCTGCGCCGTACGGTGTGCACGGCGGCGGCGTCCAGCAGCGCGACCGGCGCCGTGTCCCCGCTGCCGTGCGCGAACGGCTTCCGGTCGGTGCCCCGCAGCGCCGACGTGACGAGCTCTTCCCAGGCGTCCATGGACTCCTCCAGAGGTGTTCGGGTCAACGCGGTCGGTGGGTCGTCGGGGCGGGAGCAGCGGTGGGAGGCGTCAGGTGAGCGGCACCGTCTCGCCGGGCTCGTCCGGCGACCAGGCGGCCAGCGGAGTGAACCCCTGGTGCCCCACCTCGCCGAACACGCTCACCGGCCCGCCTCCGGACAGCGCGACCAGCCGCCATAGCCCGGGATGCGCCTGGGCGGCGCGGGTCAGCGGTACGGCGTCCCGCTCGTCGGGCGCCGTGCCGCCGGCGCGGCCCGCGGTGCCCGCGTGCGGCCGTGCGTCGGCCAGTTGCCAGCCGTACTCCGCCCGTGCCGGGACCACGTCCGACAAGGTCACCGGCCAGGTGTCCAGCCACGGGTCCTCGCGCAGCGCGCGGCCGTAGGCGGCGAGGGCGTCGGCGACGCGAGTGCCCGCGGGCGGCGGACCGGAGGCCGTGGTGGTGCCGGACTGCTCGACGAGCTCGGCGCGCAGTCCGCCGCCCGATCCGTAGGGCCGCAGCCCGGCCTCGACCACGACACCGGCCGGGAGGGCCAGTTGAGGCGAGCGGCCCGCCGCGCCGAAGGAGAGGACCAGGGCCGTACGCCCGGTCGACCGGCCGTGCAGCCAGATGCGGCGGGTCGTCAGACGCGGGTCCGCCGTGTCGTACTGGGCGAGCACCAGCCAGTGGTCCCGCAGCACGGGACCCTCCGGCGAGACCGGCAGGCCGACCCGGCCGCGGACGGTCGCGGCCAGCGGGCCGGGCAGCGCGTCCACCGACAGCCAGGCGCGGTCGAGGAGATGGGTCAGCGCGCACTCCTCCAGGAGCCGCACCGGCCAGCCGGGCCCCGAGCCCGCGACCGCGCCCAGCTCGCGCACCCGGCCGGCGAGTCCCGGAGCCTGCGCGTCGACCATGCGGGCGGCGGTCTCCTCCCACAGCCCGTACCCCGCCTGCTCGGCCGAGGCGAGCCCGCCGCGCAGCAGATCGGCGAGCCGCTGCTCCAACTCCCGCGCGCCGGACGTTATTCGCGCCGCCCTGCGCTCCGCCCGGCGGCGCGCGGCCTCCGGGTCGGCCGGCCCGGAGCCCGTCTCCGCCCGCGCCGCCTCCGCCCGCGCACGTCTGCCCGCGAGCCAGTCCGCCGCCCAGCCGGGCGCCTCGCCGGCCGTCGGCACCGCCGTCCCTGCCGCGTCCCCCGCCCACAGCAGCAGCAGTCCCAGCGCGTGCTTGCACGGGAACTTCCGGCTCGGGCAACCGCACGCGTACGCCGGGCCCGTGGTGTCCACGACCGTGCGGTACGGCGTCTTCCCGCTGCCCGCGCACAGGCCCCAGACGGCCCGGCCGTCGCAGCCCGCTCCGGACCACGGGCCGGGCGAACCCAGCTTGCCTCCCGCTTTGCGCGACGCGGCGTCAGGAGCCAGTGCCAGCACCTGTTCCGACGTCCAGCGCACCCCCTGCTCAGTCATGCGAACGACCGTACGGGTCGCCACTGACAACGGCCTCGCCGTGGCCCTGACCTGGCATTTCCACCGACCGCGACCGAATGTCAGTGGCATGGTGCACCGTGGGTCGCACAGCAGGTCGAACGATCTGGAGGGGGACTCATGACCCTGCCCGAAACCACCACGACCACCAGCGCGGACGGGGCCCTGCGGCCGCACGCCGAGCACGCCTTCGCCCACGAACTCGCCGCGCTCGCCGCCGCCGACGACCGGCCGCGACCCGCACGCTGGCGGCTCTCCCCGTGGGCCGTCGCCACCTATCTCCTCGGCGGCACGCTGCCCGACGGCACGGTGATCACGCCCAAGTACGTCGGCCCGCGGCGCATCGTCGAGGTCGCCGTCACCACGCTCGCCACGGACCGCGCCCTGCTCCTGCTCGGCGTGCCCGGCACCGCCAAGACCTGGGTCTCCGAGCATCTCGCCGCCGCCGTCAGCGGCGACTCCACGCTGCTCGTCCAGGGCACCGCCGGCACGCCCGAGGAAGCCATCCGCTACGGCTGGAACTACGCGCAGCTGCTCGCCCACGGCCCCAGCCGCGCCGCCCTCGTCCCCAGTCCCGTCATGCGGGCCATGGCGCAGGGCATGACCGCCCGCGTCGAGGAGCTGACCCGCATCCCCGCCGACGTGCAGGACACCCTCATCACGATCCTGTCCGAGAAGACCCTGCCGATCCCCGAGCTGGGCGAGGAGGTGCAGGCGGTCGGCGGCTTCAACCTCATCGCCACGGCCAACGACCGCGACCGCGGCGTCAACGAGCTGTCCAGCGCGCTGCGCCGCCGCTTCAACACCGTCGTGCTGCCGCTGCCCGCGACGCCGGACGCCGAGGTGGACATCGTCGCCCGGCGCGTGGACCAGATCGGCCGCTCGCTCGACCTGCCGGCCGTGCCGGACGGCGTGGACGAGATCCGCCGGGTCGTCACCGTCTTCCGCGAGCTGCGCGACGGCGTCACCACGGACGGCCGCACCAAGCTCAAGTCCCCCTCCGGGACGCTGTCCACGGCCGAGGCGATCTCCGTCGTCACCGGCGGCCTCGCCCTCGCCGCCCACTTCGGCGACGGTGTGCTCCGCTCCGCCGACGTCGCCGCCGGGCTCCTCGGCGCGGTGGTCCGCGACCCGGCCGCCGACCGGGTGATCTGGCAGGAGTACCTGGAGACGGTGGTCCGTGAGAGAGACGGATGGAAGGACTTCTACCGCGCCTGCCGCGAGGTGAGCGCATGACGCGCCCCGCCGTCGCCGCCTACGCCGCCGATGCCGTGGAGACGGCCGCGAGCACCCTCGGCCGGCCGGCGCCGTCCCTGACCGGGCCGCTCGTGCTCGGTGTGCGGCACCACGGCCCCGGATCCGCCCGGGCCGTGCTCGCGGCGCTCGACGCCGGGCGGCCCAAGGCGGTGCTCGTCGAGGGACCGCCCGAGGCCGACGCGCTGGTCGAGCTCGCCGCCCACGAGGAGATGCGGCCCCCGGTCGCGCTGCTCGCGCACGCCGTGGACGACCCGGGCCGGGCCGCGTTCTGGCCGATGGCCGAGTTCTCGCCCGAGTGGACCGCGATCCGCTGGGCCCTCGCCCACGGCGCCGAGGTCCGCTTCGTGGACCTGCCCGCCGCCCACACCCTCGCCGCCCTCGACCCCACCTGGGACGACGGGGAGGAGTTCACCGGGGCGCCACCGGCCGGCGGCCGGGAGCTCCGCGTCGACCCGATCGCGGAGCTCGCCCGCACCGCCGGTTACGACGACGCCGAGCGCTGGTGGGAGGACGTGATCGAACTGCGCGGCGCCGCCGACCCGTTCGCCCCGTTCGACGCCGTGGCCGAGGCGATGGGCGCGCTCCGCGAGGCGTACGGGCACGGCGGCCACCCGCGGGACCTGGTGCGCGAGGCGCACATGCGGACAGGGCTGCGCGCCGCCCAGAAGGAGTTCGGCGACGACGTCGCCGTGGTCTGCGGCGCCTGGCACGTGCCCGCCCTGCGCCGCCGGACCACCGTCACCGCCGACCGCGCCCTGCTCAAGGGCCTGCCCAAGGTGAAGGCCGAGCTGACCTGGGTCCCCTGGACCCACCGCCGGCTCGCCCGCCGCTCCGGCTACGGCGCGGGCATCGACGCCCCCGGCTGGTACGCCCACCTGTTCTCCGCGCCCGACCGGCCCGTCGAGCGCTGGATGACCAAGGTCGCGGGCCTGCTGCGGGACGAGGACCTGTCCGTCTCCTCCGCCCACGTCATCGAGGCCGTACGGCTCGCGGACACCCTGGCCGTCCTGCGCGGCCGCCCGCTGCCCGGCCTCGGCGAGACCACCGACGCCGTCCGCGCCGTCATGTGCGAGGGCTCCGAGGTCCCGCTGAACCTGGTGCGCGACCGGCTCGTGGTCGGAGACGTCCTCGGCACGGTCCCGGCCGGCGCCCCCGCCGTGCCGCTCCAGCGCGACCTCGACCGGCTCCAGCGCCGGCTGCGCCTCAAACCGGAGGCGTACGAGCGCGAGCTCGACCTCGACCTGCGCAAGGACAACGACGCCGCCCGCAGCCGGCTCCTGCACCGGCTCCGGCTGCTCGGGGTCGGCTGGGGCAGCCCCGTCGCGGGCCGCGGCTCCACCGGAACGTTCCGGGAGAGCTGGCGGCTGCGCTGGGAACCCGAACTCCACGTGCAGGTCGCCGAGGCGGGCGTCTGGGGCACCACCGTCGAGGCGGCCGCCACCGCCAGGGCACGCTCGCAGGCGGCCGCCGTCGACGACCTCGCCTCCATCACCGCGCTCGCCGAGCAGTGCCTGCTCGCCGGACTCCCCGACGCCCTGCCCGCCGTCCTGCGCGCGCTCGCCGACCGCGCCGCCCTCGACACCGACGTCGCCCACCTCGCCCAGGCCCTGCCCGCCCTCGCCCGCTCCCTGC
Source organism: Streptomyces sp. NPDC127092 (assembly GCF_042722475.1). Classification (NCBI taxonomy): domain Bacteria; kingdom Bacillati; phylum Actinomycetota; class Actinomycetes; order Kitasatosporales; family Streptomycetaceae; genus Streptomyces; species Streptomyces sp. NPDC127092. The sequence continues at coordinate 92,530 of NZ_JBHXFE010000024.1, read as the reverse complement.
GCTACGGAGACGTCCGCGCCACCGACACCACCGCGCTCGGCGAGGTCGCCGCCGGTCTCGCCGAACGGATATGCGTCGGCCTGCCGCCCGCCTGCGCCGCCCTGGACTCCGACGCCGCCGCGGAGATGCGCGACCGCCTCGACGCCGTCCACACGGCGATCACCCTTCTGACGACCCGGTCCACCGGCCGGCCGGAGCCATCTGAGCCGGCGGAGGCGGCGGAGAGCCTGGCCACGGCCACAGCCACAGCCACAGCCACAGCCACGACCACCCCCGCCCCCGCCGCCGGGCTCGGTGAGCGGTGGGCCGCCGTGCTGCGGCGGCTCACCGTGCGCGACCGGGTGCCCGGTGTGCTGCGGGGCCGGGCCGCCCGGCTGCTGCTCGACGAGGGCCGGGTCGGCGTGGACGAGGCGGCGCGGCTGATGGGGCTCGCGCTCTCGCCCGGGACGCCGCCCGCCGACGCCGCCGGCTGGATCGAGGGCTTCGTCGGCGGCGCCTCCGGCGGCGGACTGCTCCTCGTCCACGACGAGCGGCTGCTCGGCCTGGTCGACGACTGGCTGGGCGGCGTGTCCGCGGAGGCGTTCACCGACGTCCTGCCGCTGCTGCGGCGCACGTTCGGCGGATACGAGCCGGGCGTCCGGCGCACCCTCGGCGAGCTCGTCGCCCGCGGCCCCGCCACCGGCGGCTCCGCCGGCGCCGCGGCCGTCACCCCCGGCTTCGCCACCGTCCTCGACGAGCGCCGCGCCGACGACGTCCTGCCCCTGCTCCACCTCATCCTCGGTACGGAGGCACCCGCATGACCAGCACCGGCACCGGCACTCGCACCGGCACGGACGACGAGCGGCTGCGCCGCTGGCGGCTGGTCCTCGGCGGCGGCGCGGCCGACGGCACCGGCCGCGCCCTCAGCGGCACCGACGCCGCCATGGACGGCGCCCTGGCCGCCCTCTACGGCGGCACGAGCGGCGGCGACCGGCGGACCGGCGGGGACCGCACGGCCGGACTCGGCGCCTCCGCGCCGTCCGTCGCCCGCTGGCTCGGCGACATCCGCACGTACTTCCCCAGCTCCGTCGTCCAGGTCATGCAGCGCGACGCCATCGACCGGCTCGGGCTCGCCACGCTGCTCCTGGAGCCCGAGATGCTGGAGGCGGTCGAGGCGGACGTCCACCTCGTCGGCACCCTGCTCTCCCTCGACAAGGCGATGCCGGAGACCACCAGGGAGACCGCCAGGGCCGTCGTCCGCAAGGTCGTCGACCAGCTGGAGAAGCGGCTCGCCACCCGCACCCGCGCGACGCTCACCGGCGCCCTCGACCGCTCGGCCCGGATCAGCCGCCCGCGCCACCGGGACATCGACTGGGACCGCACCGTCCGCGCCAACCTCGCGCACTACCTCCCGGAGTACGGCACGGTCGTGCCCCAGCGGCTGATCGGGTACGGCCGGGCGAGCCAGGCGGTGAAGAAGGAGGTCGTGCTCTGCGTCGACCAGTCCGGATCCATGGCCGCCTCCGTCGTCTACGCCTCCGTCTTCGGCGCCGTCCTCGCCTCCATGCGCTCCCTCGCCACCCGCCTGGTCGTCTTCGACACGGCCGTCGTCGACCTCACCGACCAGCTCGACGACCCCGTCGACGTGCTCTTCGGCACCCAGCTCGGCGGCGGCACCGACATCAACCGGGCGCTCGCCTACTGCCAGTCGAGGATCACCCGCCCCGCCGACACCGTCGTCGTCCTCATCAGCGACCTCTACGAGGGCGGCATCCGCGACGAGATGCTCAAGCGGGTCGCGGCGATGAAGGCCTCGGGCGTGCAGTTCGTCGCCCTGCTCGCCCTCTCCGACGAGGGCGCTCCCGCCTACGACCGGGAGCACGCCGCCGCCCTCGCCGCGCTCGGCGCCCCCGCCTTCGCCTGCACCCCCGACCTCTTCCCCGAGGTCATGGCCGCCGCCCTGGAGAAGCGCCCGCTGCCGATACCCGAGGCCTGAGCCACCCGACCGAGGCCCGGGCCACCCGACCCGGGACGCGGTCCGACCGGACCGAGGCCCGGGCTGCGCGGTGCGGATACGGTGGCGGAGCGGTGCGGATTCCGTCGCCGCGCGACCACCCGGACGGGCGCGCCCCCTGTCACTGAGGCCCATATCACACCACCGGCCGCACGGCCCTCACCTCTCCGCCCGGCGCGCCGTGAGGCGCCCGATCCCCGCACCCCGCCTGCCCCGAGGCCCTGCCGGGCGTCCGCGGTCACCACTCCGGACCGCCTCACCGCGCCTACGTTCTGTGACCCGTATCACCGCCAGGTTGTGATCTGCGATTTAGGGACCCACGTCCCTCGGGGATAACCTGCGAGACGGACATGCCGCGTCCACGGACACCGTGTACGCCTCCCTAGTGACAGCGCAGTCACGTTGCCCTTCGCGGCACGCCCACGCAGACAACGAACCGCGATCATCTAGAAAAGGGACGCGCGTGGACCTGTTCGAGTACCAGGCGAGGGACCTCTTCGCCAAGCACGGTGTACCGGTGCTGGCCGGTGAAGTCATCGACACGCCTGAGGCGGCGCGCGCTGCGACGGAGCGGCTTGGCGGCAAGTCGGTCGTCAAGGCGCAGGTCAAGGTCGGCGGCCGCGGCAAGGCCGGCGGCGTCAAGCTGGCCGCCACCCCGGAAGAGGCCGTCGCCCGCGCGACGGACATCCTGGGCATGGACATCAAGGGCCACACGGTCCACAAGGTGATGATCGCGGAGACCGCTCCGGAGATCGTCGAGGAGTACTACGTCTCGTACCTCCTCGACCGCACCAACCGCACCTTCCTCGCCATGGCCTCCGTCGCCGGTGGCATGGACATCGAGGAGGTCGCCGCCACGACCCCCGAGAAGCTCGCGAAGGTCCCGGTCGACGCCAACAAGGGCGTCGACATCGAGAAGGCCCGTGAGATCGTCGCCCAGGCCCAGTTCCCGGCCGAGGTCGCCGAGAAGGTCGCCGAGGTCCTCGTGACCCTGTGGAAGACCTTCATCGCCGAGGACGCCCTCCTCGTCGAGGTCAACCCGCTGGCCAAGGTCGCCTCCGGCGACATCCTGGCCCTCGACGGCAAGGTGTCCCTGGACGCCAACGCCGACTTCCGTCAGCCCGAGCACGAGGCGCTCGAGGACAAGGCCGCAGCCAACCCGCTCGAGGCTGCTGCCAAGGCCAAGGGCCTCAACTACGTGAAGCTCGACGGCGAGGTCGGCATCATCGGCAACGGCGCCGGCCTGGTCATGTCGACCCTGGACGTCGTCGCGTACGCCGGTGAGAACCACGGCGGCGTGAAGCCGGCCAACTTCCTCGACATCGGCGGCGGCGCCTCCGCCGAGGTCATGGCGAACGGCCTGGAGATCATCCTCGGCGACCCGGACGTCAAGTCCGTGTTCGTCAACGTCTTCGGTGGCATCACCGCCTGTGACGAGGTCGCCAACGGCATCGTGCAGGCCCTGGAGCTCCTCGCCTCCCGTGGCGACGAGGTCACCAAGCCGCTCGTCGTGCGCCTCGACGGCAACAACGCGGAGCTGGGTCGCAAGATCCTGTCGGACGCCAACCACCCGCTGGTGCAGCGTGTGGACACCATGGACGGCGCGGCCGACAAGGCCGCCGAGCTCGCGGCTGCGAAGTAAGGGAAGAGGGACAGAACAGCCATGGCTATCTTCCTCAACAAGGACAGCAAGGTCATCGTCCAGGGCATGACCGGTGCCACGGGCATGAAGCACACCAAGCTCATGCTGGGTGACGGCACCAACATCGTCGGCGGCGTGAACCCGCGCAAGGCCGGCACGACCGTCGACTTCGACGGCACCGAGGTCCCGGTCTTCGGCACCGTCGCCGAGGCGATGAAGGAGACCGGCGCCAACGTCTCGGTCCTCTTCGTCCCGCCGGCCTTCGCCAAGGCCGCCGTGGTCGAGGCGATCGACGCCGAGATCCCGCTCGCCGTCGTCATCACCGAGGGCATCGCGGTCCACGACTCCGCCGCGTTCTACGCGTACGCCGTGGAGAAGGGCAACAAGACCCGCCTCATCGGCCCGAACTGCCCCGGTCTCATCACCCCGGGCCAGTCGAACGCCGGCATCATCCCGGGCGACATCACCAAGCCGGGCCGCATCGGCCTGGTCTCGAAGTCCGGCACGCTGACGTACCAGATGATGTACGAGCTCCGCGACATCGGCTTCTCCTCCGCCGTCGGCATCGGTGGCGACCCGGTCATCGGCACCACGCACATCGACTGCCTGGCGGCCTTCGAGGCCGACCCGGACACCGACCTGATCGTCATGATCGGTGAGATCGGCGGCGACGCCGAGGAGCGTGCGGCCGACTTCATCAAGGCCAACGTCACCAAGCCGGTCGTCGGCTACGTCGCGGGCTTCACCGCGCCCGAGGGCAAGACCATGGGCCACGCCGGCGCCATCGTCTCCGGCTCCTCCGGCACCGCCCAGGCGAAGAAGGAGGCCCTCGAGGCCGCCGGTGTGAAGGTCGGCAAGACCCCGACCGAGACCGCCAAGCTGGCGCGCGCGATCCTCGCGGGCTGACGCGCGACAACCACACGGGAGGGGCCCCCCCCAACCGGGGAGACCGGGGGGTGCGGGCCCCACTCGCGTACGCGCCGCCCTACTCGGCGGCAGGGACCAGCCGCTCGGGGCCCGGGTGGGGGGCCGTGCGCAGCCGGTCGCGGAGCTTCCGGTCCTCCGGGCCGAGTTTCTGCGGGCCACCGCGTACCGGAACGCCCTCGACGACCTCGCCCGGTGCGATCACGGGGATGTACTGGGTCGGCGCGGTCGCCGCGGTGACCGCCGTGACGCAGATCAGTGCCGCCGTCACCCCGATCACCGTCCGCGTCAGCCGCCGGGACCGCCGCTCGCTGCCCGTCCGCACCGCGCGCGCCGCGGGGAGCGTGGCCGTCGGCGCCTCCGCGACGAGCGCGGCCAGCCGGCGGTGCAGCGCCTCCGGATCGGCGAGCTCGGGCACCCGCTGCCCGATGACCGTACGGGCGTGCAGCAGCCGGTTCCCGGCGGCCGGGGTGCTCGCCTCGGTCTCCGCGGCCGTCTCCGGCAGGTCCAGGCCGAGGCCGTCGTAGAGCAGGACGGTACGGCGGTACGGCGGCGGCAGCTCCAGGAGCGCCCCGAGTAGCGCGCGCCGGGAGGCCTCGGTCGGCGCGGAGTCGGGATGCCGGTGGCGGCGCCGGAACCGGTGCCAGGGCGACAGCGCGTACTCGTACGCCGCCGCGCGCACCCAGCCCACCGGGTCGCGGTCGACGGCGACCTCGGGCCAGTGCTGCCAGGCGTGGTGAAAGGCGAACTCGACGGACTCGCGGGAGAGCCGGCGGCGCCCCGTGAGCAGATAGGTCTGGTGGACGAGCGAGGGAGCGGCGTACGCGTAGAGCGCGTCGAACGCGGCCTCGGGCGTGAACTCCGGGCCACCGGCCGCCGCCTCAGCCGCCTCCGCGGCAGCGCCGTCCTCGCGGCCGGGTGCGCCGGCGCGCGCGTCCGCGTCGACGGCACCCGTGCCTGCGCCTGTGCCGTCCGTGCCTGTTCCGGCCGCCCCCGCGCCTGCGCCGTCGGTGCTTGTTCCGACGACACCGGCGCCTGCTTCGTCCGCGCCTGCGCCGACCGCTTCCGCGCCGTCGACACCCGCGTCTGCGCCGACCGCTCCTGCACCCTCCGTGCCGGCCCTCGCCGCGTCCGCGGCGGGTCCGTCCGTCGCCTCCGGCGTGGGTGCCGTGCCGGCGCCTGCGTTCCCGTCAGTCGGAGTCCGGGCGTGCCGGCCGGAACCGGCGCGCGAGCGGTCCGGTTTCAGGCGCTCCTCCGGCGGCTGGGCGGCTTCCCACGGGCGGTGGGGCTCCACGGGCTCCTGGGTCGGCCTCGCGGCCGTCGCGGCCGTCGCGGCCGACGGCGCCGTGGGTGTCTTCGGCGGCCGGGCGGCGCCCTTCGCGGCGGGTCGCGGGCGGGTGCCCGCCGGCGAGGGGCGGGCGGGCTTCTCCGTGCGGGGCGCGGTCGGCTCCTCGTACACGCCGAGCAGCCTCGCGTACGCCTCCCGCTTGCGCCCTCTGGGGGAACTGCGGCCGGTCTCCCAGGCGCGGACGGTGGCCCGGGTGACGCCCAGGGCCTCCGCGACCTGGTCCTCGCTCAAGGAGAGGGCCTCACGCAGCCGGCGCCGTTCCTTGGGTGAAGGGAGGGAGACGGAGGGGCTCGTCGGACTCATCGGCGTCGACCTCCCACAGCACGGCTCCGGGCGGAAAAGTACATAAACGTATCTTGAGCGACACAACGGCCATTCGCCTGTTACGCGGGCAAACCGCGTGTCGCTGGCAGCATGGCCTCCGTGACGTACGTGACCGAGCAGCGCCCGCCCGCGGTGCCCGACGCACCGGTCCAGGGCCGCGCTTCCGCCGCGCCCCTGGCCACCGCCTTCGTGCGCGGCGCCGTCGCGGCGGGCCTCGGTCTCGGTGCGCTCGCCGTGCTCGTGATCGCGGCGTGGATCGCCTCCCCGTTCCCGGACAGCGGCCCCGGCGGCGCCCTGCACACCGCCGCCGGTCTGTGGCTGCTCGCCCACGGCGCGGACCTGATCCGCACCGGCACCGTCTCCGGCGTCCCCGCCCCGCTCGGCGTCACGCCGCTGCTGATCACCGCCCTGCCGCTGTGGCTCGCGCACCGGGCGGCCCGGGACACCCTCGACGAGGACGGCGGCCCGGCGCCCTCACCGCTCGGTGCGGTGGCCGCCGTCGCCGGCGGGTACCTGCTGGTCGCGGCCGCGGTCGTGGTCTACACGGAGGCCGGGACGCTGCCCGCGGACCTGATCGCCACGGGTGCCTGGACGCCCGTCACCGTCCTCGCCGCGGCGGGCTCGGGCGTCTGGACGGCCCAGGGCCGGCCACTGCCGGAGCGCGAGCGGTACGAGGTCGCCCTGCGTGCCGCCGGCCGCGCCCTGGTCGTGCTCCTCGCGGGCGGCGCGCTGCTCGCGGCGGCCTCGCTGTTCTGGCACGTGGGCGAGGCCCAGGCGTCCTTCGACGGGCTCGCGGGGGAGTGGTCGGGGCGGGCGTCCGTCGCGCTGCTCGTCCTCGCGCTGCTGCCGAACGCCGTCGTCTGGGGACTGGCCTACGGGCTCGGCCCCGGCTTCTCGCTCGGTACGGGCGCCCTGGTGACCCCGCTCGGTTTCACCGGCACTCCGGCCGTGCCGGACTTCCCGCTGCTCGCGGCGCTGCCCGGCGAGGGGCCCGGCCGGTGGCCGCACTGGGCGGCGGCCGCGGTCCCGGCCGTCGCGGCGCTGGTGCTCGGCCGCCGGGTGGGCCTGGCGTCCCGTGACCGGTCGGGGCGGGAGACGGCGCTGACCGCGCTGGGCGCGTCCTGGGTGTGCGGGGCGGCCGTCGCCGTCCTGTCGGCCCTGGCCGGCGGCCCGCTGGGCTCGGGGCGGCTCGCGGTCTTCGGCCCGGTGTGGTGGCAGACGGGCGGGGCGGCGGTGCTGTGGTGCGCGGTCGTGGGAGTTCCGGCCGCTTTCGCGGTACGGGCCTGGGGCCGCCGCGCGGCACGCGAGGCGACGGAACGGGCGGCCGCGGCGGCGGCCCTGGCGTCGTCCCCGGCGCCCGGGTCCCTTCTCGGGGCCGTGCCGGGATCCGGTCCTGGGAAGGCGCCCGGGGCCGTACACGGGTCCGGTCCCGGGTCCGGGGCCGTGTTCGGGAGCGCGCCCGCGCACGTACCGCCGACCGTGCCCGCGCCCGGCGGGGCGGATGCGGAGCGGCCGCCGGAGTCCGGTGCCACGGCGGCCCCGGACGGCGCGCGGGGGAGCAGCGCGGGAGCCCTCGCCGCGCTCGACGCCCTGGAGGCGCTCGACGCGCTGGACGACGACGCGGGGGAGGAGGGTTACGGCTTCCTGCCGGCGGCCTGGGAACCACCGGCCTGGGAACCACCGGCGGGGAAGGCTCCCACGGGGCCGCCTCTCCCGGAGCCCTTGACCCCGAAGTCCCCGACTCCGAAGTCCCCGAATCCGAAGTCCTCGGCCCCGAAGTCTTCGACCCCGCAGCCCTCGCCCCCCAAGTCCCCGGCCCCGGAATCCCCGGCCCCGGCGCCCGCCCCGAAGCCGTCCGGCCCCGAGCCCTCGGCACCGGCGCCTCCCCGCGGGATGCCGGCACCCGAGCCGCCGGCAGCGGCGCCCGTCCGGCCCCCCGGTGCGGATCCGGAGTGACTACTCCCGCACGCCGAGCGTGTCCTGGAGCGGCTTCGGCAGCAGGTCGTTGCAGGACAGCTGGGCTTCCTTGGTCAGGGCGTCGGCCCGGCACTCGTAGAAGTCGCGGTAGACCAGGTGCACCAGGAAACCGCTCGCGACGATCATCAGGGCCAGCGTGGACGCGACCAGACCGCTGATCGCCGCCGTCTGCTTGGCGCGGTTCGCGGTCGCCGCGGCCACCACCTGCGCCGGCGACGGCGGACCGGCGGCCCCGTCAGGAGCCGCGGCACCCTCCGGGCCCTCCGGCACCTTCGTCCGCATGCGCAGGGCGCTGATCGCCCAGTACGCGCCGAGGGCGCCGAGCAGCAGCGCGACCTCCTGCACGAAGAAGGCGAAGAAGAAGGCCCACATGCCCGAGAGCACCGCGTACCGCGCGCGCCGCTGGGCCGGGTCGGTCGGGTCCCAGCGGAGCCCGGGGCCCTGCCCGCCGTCGGGCCCGCCGCCCGGTCCGCCCGCGCCGCCGCCCTGGCCGCCGGACCGCTCGGGGCGGCCGCCGAAGCCGTCGGAGGACCGGCCCGGCTGACTGCTGCTCCAGCCCGGGCCCGAGCCCGAACCGTCGTCGGAACCCTGGGAGCCCTCCGGGAGCCGCGGCTGCCACGGCTGGTCCGGCTGCCCCTCCGGCGGCGGAGCGAAAGGGTTGCTGTCGTTCGTGGACTGGCGATCCGGCATGTGCTGGACGTCTTCCCTCTGTCTGTGTGCGCGGGTGGGACTGTGGCGCGGCGCTGGTGTGGCGTGTCGTCGGACCCTGACGCTACCCCCCGGTCCCGCCCCCGTCCCGTGGGGGCCTTCCCGTGTGCCGGTATCGTTGCTGACGGTCGGACCCTTCGTAGGGTTCCCCGTATCCAGGGATGCGATTCGTTCGTACGACCGCACAAACACCACGGAAAGAGTGACCCAGTGGCTGCCGCCCGCCTCGTCGTCCTGGTCTCCGGCTCCGGCACGAACCTCCAGGCCCTGCTCGACGCGATCGCCGCCGACCCCGAGGGCTACGGCGCCGAGGTCGTCGCCGTCGGCGCCGACCGCGAGGGCATCGCCGGTCTCGAGCGGGCCGAGCGCGCCGGGCTCCCCACCTTCGTGTGCCGCGTCAAGGACCACGCGAGCCGCGACGAGTGGGACCGCGCGCTGACCGAGGCCACCGCCGCGTACGAGCCCGATCTCGTCGTCTCGGCCGGGTTCATGAAGATCGTCGGCAAGGAGTTCCTCGCCCGCTTCGGCGGCCGGGTCGTCAACACCCACCCGGCGCTCCTCCCCAGTTTTCCCGGCGCGCACGGCGTGCGCGACGCCCTCGCCTACGGGGCGAAGGTGACCGGGTGCACCGTCCACTTCGTCGACGACGGTGTCGACACCGGCCCGATCATCGCCCAGGGCGTGGTCGAGGTGCGGGACGAGGACGATGAGGCCGCGCTCCACGAGCGCATCAAGGAAGTCGAGCGCTCGCTGCTCGTCGAGGTCGTGGGGCGCCTCGCCCGCAACGGCTACAGCATTGAGGGACGAAAGGTTCATGTCGGTGAACACGGACACCGTTAAGCCCATCCGCCGCGCGCTGGTCAGCGTCTACGACAAGACGGGCCTGGAGGAGCTGGCCCGCGGTCTGCACGAGGCCGGGGTCGAGCTGGTCTCCACCGGCTCCACCGCGTCGAAGATCGCCGCGGCCGGCGTCCCGGTCACCAAGGTCGAGGAGCTGACCGGCTTCCCCGAGTGCCTGGACGGCCGCGTCAAGACCCTGCACCCGCGCGTGCACGCCGGCATCCTCGCCGACCTGCGCCTCGAGTCGCACCGCGAGCAGCTGGCCGAGCTGGGCGTCGAGCCCTTCGACCTCGTCGTCGTGAACCTGTACCCGTTCCGCGAGACCGTCGCCTCCGGCGCCACGCCGGACGAGTGCGTCGAGCAGATCGACATCGGCGGCCCGTCGATGGTCCGCGCCGCGGCCAAGAACCACCCGTCGGTCGCCATCGTCACCAGCCCCGAGCGGTACGCGGACGTCCTTGCCGCCGTCCGGGCCGGAGGCTTCGACCTGACCGCCCGCAAGCGGCTCGCCGCCGAGGCCTTCCGGCACACCGCCGCCTACGACGTCGCAGTGGCCGGCTGGTTCGCCGACGACTACGCGGCGGCCGACGACTCGGGCTTCCCCGGCTTCCTGGGCGCCACGTACGAGCGCAAGAACGTGCTGCGCTACGGCGAGAACCCGCACCAGGGCGCCGCGCTCTACGTCGACGGCACTGGCGGCCTCGCCGAGGCCGAGCAGCTGCACGGCAAGGAGATGTCGTACAACAACTACACGGACACCGACGCCGCGCGCCGGGCCGCGTACGACCACGCCGAGCCCTGCGTCGCGATCATCAAGCACGCCAATCCGTGCGGCATCGCGGTCGGCGCCGACGTCGCCGAGGCGCACCGCAAGGCCCACGCCTGCGACCCGCTGTCCGCGTTCGGCGGCGTCATCGCCGTCAACCGTCCGGTCTCCGTGGAGATGGCCGAGCAGGTCGCCGAGATCTTCACCGAGGTCATCGTGGCCCCCGGCTACGAGGACGGCGCGGTCGAGATCCTCGCGAAGAAGAAGAACATCCGCGTGCTGCGCGCCGAAGGCGCCCCGGCCAACCCGGTCGAGGTCAAGCCGATCGACGGCGGCGCCCTGCTCCAGGTCACCGACCGCCTCCAGGCCGACGGCGACGACCCGGCGAACTGGACCCTCGCGACCGGCGAGGCCCTCTCGGCCGATGAGCTGGCCGAGCTGTCCTTCGCCTGGAAGGCCTGCCGCGCGGTCAAGTCCAACGCGATCCTGCTCGCCAAGGACGGCGCCTCGGTCGGCGTCGGCATGGGCCAGGTCAACCGCGTCGACTCCGCCAAGCTGGCCGTCGAGCGGGCCGGCGAGGAGCGCGCCCGCGGCTCGTACGCCGCGTCGGACGCCTTCTTCCCCTTCCCCGACGGTCTGGAGATCCTCACGGCCGCGGGCGTGAAGGCGGTCGTGCAGCCGGGCGGGTCGGTCCGCGACGAGCAGGTCGTCGAGGCGGCGAAGAAGGCGGGCGTGACGATGTACTTCACCGGGACGCGCCACTTCTTCCACTGAGCCCAGCCGCTCGGACGGACGGAGGGCCCGCCGGTACGCGATGCGTGCCGGCGGGCCCTCCGCGTGCGGCGGCCGGACGTGACGCCGGCGATTCCGCCGGTCGAGTGGACTCTGTTCTAATGGGTTGCTCTTTTGTCGGCGGCTGGTCCATGGGGGCGCGGTGTTGGATGTGCAGAGCAGTTCCGCGGCGGAGCCCTCCGCCCCGGAGGCCGTCGGCGACGCGCCGGACGGCGGCCTCGCGCCGGCGCCCGCGCTGCCGTACGCGATCGTCGCGACCGTCCTCGGCGCCCTGTACTTCCTGTACTCCTGGGTGCAGTACTCGCGCTTCCGCACGCCCTCGTGGGACCTCGGGATCTTCGAGCAGTCCGTCCGCGCCTACGCGGAGCTGCGCGCGCCGATCGTCGACATCAAGGGCCCCGGCTTCCTCATACTCGGGGACCACTTCAGCCCGGTGACGGCGCTCCTCGCGCCGCTCTACTGGGTGTGGTCCTCCCCGCTCGCCCTGCTCCTCGCCCAGGCGGCGCTGTTCGCCGGCTCCGCGGTCGTGGTCGGCCGCACCGCGCAGCAGGTGCTCGGCAGCCGGGCCGCCGGCATCTCCCTGACCGTGGCGTACGGGCTGTCCTGGGGCCTCCAGGAGGCGGTGAAGTCCGACTTCCACGAGATCGCCTTCGCGGTCCCGCTGCTCGCCCTGGCCTGCCGGGCCCTGCTGCTCGGCCGCTGGAACGCGGTGGTCGGCTGGTCCGTGCCGCTGGTCCTCGTCAAGGAGGACATGGGCCTGACCGTCGCCATGGTCGGCGCGGTCCTCTTCGTGAAGGGCCAGAAGCGGCTCGGCGCGGCCCTCGCCGGCTTCGGGGCGGCCTTCTTCGCGCTGACGGTGCTCGTGCTCATCCCGGCGGCGAGCCGGGTCGGCCAGTACGACTACTGGGCCAAGATCGAGAAGGGCGGGGACGGCGCCGAGGTGTCCTTCCTGGACTCCGTGCTCGGCGCCTTCCAGCACGGCGAGAAGTGGGAGATGCTCCTCTTCCTCGTCGCCGTCACCGGCTTCCTCTGCCTGCGCTCCCCGCTGATGCTGCTCGTGCTGCCGACCCTCGCCTGGCGCTTCCTCTCCCACGACCCCAACCACTGGGGCATGTTCTGGCACTACAGCGCGATCCTCATGCCGGTGGTCTTCCTGGCCCTGGTCGACGCCGTCCGCGAGGTGCGGACCTCGCCGCGGCCCTGGCTCGTGGCGTACGGGAAGGTCGCCGTCCCCGTCGCCACGGCGGTCGCGCTCGTGCATGCCCTGGACATGCCGCTGCGCGAGCTGACCCGGCCCGAGACCTACCGCACGGACGCCCGCACGCTGGACGCGCGGCGCGCGGTGGCGGCGGTGCCGGAGGGCAGCAGCGTGGAGACCAACGTGACGCTGATGGCCCACCTGACCGGCGACCACACCGTCTACTGGGTCGGCGGCGCGCAGGGCGTGAACCCGGACTACCTGGCCTTCGACCTCAACTCGGGCTGGTCCCAGCCGGTCGCCGACCCGGTCGGGCTCGCCGCCCAGCTGCACCCGGAGGCGCGGTACGCGGTGACCGAGCAGGCGGGGCAGTTCGTGGTGCTGAAGCGGCAGTGACGGAGCGGAGCGCACGCGCCCGCATGCGGAAGGGGCCGGGTCCCGTCGGAACCCGGCCCCTTGCGCGTACTGCTCGGTGCGCCGCCCGTGTCAGAACTGCTGGCGCTGGCGGTTGAACCAGGCCGCGCCGTCCGACTTCGCCGCGAAGACGACGACCAGGATCGCCATCACGGTGTGCGCGAGGCCGACCACGACGAACGGGTAGATGCCGAGCACGGCCGTGATGACGCCGAAGACGATCGCGGTGACGCGGACGCCGTTGCCGCCCGAGCCGAACTTCGCGCCGAGCACGATGGACAGGACGCCCCAGGCCAGGATCAGCAGCGCGACCGCCCAGACGGCGCCGGCCGACCAGTCGGCGACCTGCTGGAACTGCACGTCGTCCTTCAGGGCCGGGTCGTTCTTCGCGGCGGAGACGCCGACGGCGGCGAGGGCGGCGAAGATCGCACCGATGACCTGGAGGCCGCCGATGACGAAGAGCATCACGCGGGCCGCCTTCAGGCCGCCCGGCATCTCGGTCGGGCCGGCCGGGTAGCCGCCGTACGCCGGGGCGGCCGGGTAGCCGTAGCCCTGCTGCGGCGGGACGCCCTGCGGGGCCTGCTGGGGGTAGCCGTAGCCGGGCTGCTGCCCCTGCTGCTGGCCGTAGGGGTTGTTCGGGTCGCCGAAGCTCATCGGGAGACTCCTCCGTTGGTTCCTGTGCGGGGACGACGCGGCCCTGCGCGGAGGAGATGTCACCACGTGTTTCACGACGTATGAGCGGTTTTGCCCCCCGGCACTGCTCGCGGCACTGCGCAGATCATCGTGGTCAGAACGTCCACATCTTGTCCAGTCGATAGGCAGCGCAGTTGTGCAAGTGCAATCTCCGGTTCCGAATTGGAATCCGGCGGGGGTCATCCGGGAGGATGGCCGCATGAGCGCCCAGATTCTCGATGGCAAGGCCACCGCAGCCGCGATCAAGTCCGATCTGACCGCCCGTGTGGCGGCCCTCAAGGAGCGGGGCGTCACGCCCGGTCTCGGCACGATCCTGGTCGGCGACGACCCGGGCAGCCAGAAGTACGTCGCCGGCAAGCACCGCGACTGCGCCCAGGTCGGCATCGCCTCCATCCAGCGCGAACTGCCCGCCACCGCCACCCAGGAGGAGATCGAGGCGGTCGTCCGGGAGCTCAACGAGGACCCGGCGTGCACCGGCTACATCGTCCAGCTGCCGCTGCCCAAGGGCATCGACGAGAACCGCATCCTGGAGCTGATGGATCCGGCCAAGGACGCCGACGGTCTGCACCCGATGAACCTCGGCCGGCTGGTCCTGAACGAGCCCGCCCCGCTGCCCTGCACCCCGTACGGCATCATCCAGCTGCTGCGCGAGCACGGCGTGGAGATCAAGGGCGCCGAGGTCGTGGTCGTCGGCCGCGGCGTCACCATCGGGCGCCCGATGCCGCTGCTGCTCACCCGCCGCTCCGAGAACGCCACCGTGACGCAGTGCCACACCGGCACCAAGGACCTCGCGGCCCACCTGCGGCGCGCGGACATCATCGTCGCGGCGGCCGGTGTGCCGCACCTCATCAAGCCGGAGGACGTGAAGCCGGGCGCGGCCGTGCTCGACGTCGGCGTCTCCCGCAACGACGAGGGCAAGATCGTCGGCGACGTGCACCCCGGTGTCGCCGAGGTGGCCGGCTGGATCTCCCCGAACCCCGGCGGTGTCGGCCCGATGACCCGCGCCCAGCTCCTCGTCAACGTCGTCGAGGCCGCCGAGCGCGCGGCCGGGGTCCGCTGACCGTGTCCTCCTCCGACGCCTCCGGCGACCCGGAGACCCCGGAGGAGCCCGGCGAGGGGGGCGGTGGCGGCACGGCATCGCGCCGGCACCCCCGGGCGAAGCTCACCACCACGACCGCCCGGCCCGAGGGCGGCGGCCGGGCGGCGCCCGGCGACGCGTCGGCGCCCGCGCGCCAGTGGCCGCTGCTCACCGTGCTCGGCATGGCCGTGCTCGGACTGCTGATCGTCGGCACGGACCTGTTCCCGCAGGCGTTCCGGATCGGCACGCTGCTCGTCGGGGCCGCGCTGCTGACCGGCGCGGTGCTGCGCCGGACGATGCCCTCGGTCGGGATGCTCGCGGTGCGCTCGCGCTTCACGGACATGATCACGTACGGCGTGATGGGCGGGCTCATCGTGCTGCTCGCGCTCATGGTGCAGCCGGAGCCCTGGCTGCGAATCCCGTTCCTGGAGGACATCCTCCATCTGACGGTCACCTGACGGGGCCTGAAGCGCCGGTGACGGGGGCCTGAAGCTCCGGTCCATCGGTCGCCCGGGATCCGTGGGTCACCCGAAACGGTGACGGCGCCCGCCCTCTCCCCCGTGGGAGGACGGGCGCCGCTGCGATCAAGGGTCATGTACGTGCCAACGTCGGTTCAAGGTCCGCCGGGCCGTTGTGGCACGGAGGTGACGGAGGTGACCATTCCGCTACGTGTCCGGTACCCGGGTGGCAGTGAGCCGCACCACAAGGGGGTGGAGGTGCGCGGGGGCCCGGGTCCGATAGCCTGACGCCGGATATCTCTTCACGTCGAGACATCGATCGATCACGAAGGGACGTCCAGCCTCCGGGGCCTCCTCAGGGGCAAGGGAAACCCCACCGCCAGCTGTCTTACGGAGATCGCCATGACCCGCACTCCCGTGAATGTCACCGTGACCGGCGCGGCCGGCCAGATCGGCTACGCGCTGCTGTTCCGCATCGCCTCCGGCCACCTGCTCGGCGCGGACGTGCCGGTCAAGCTGCGCCTCCTCGAGATCCCGCAGGGCGTCAAGGCCGCCGAGGGCACCGCCATGGAGCTCGACGACTGCGCCTTCCCGCTGCTCAAGGGCATCGACATCTTCGACGACCCGAACAAGGGCTTCGAGGGCGCCAACATCGGCCTCCTCGTCGGCGCCCGCCCGCGTGGCCCGGGCATGGAGCGCGGCGACCTGCTCGCCGCCAACGGCGGCATCTTCAAGCCGCAGGGCGAGGCCATCGCCGCCCACGCCGCGGACGACATCAAGGTCCTCGTCGTCGGCAACCCGGCCAACACCAACGCCCTGATCGCCCAGGCCAACGCCAAGGGCGTCCCGGCCGAGCGCTTCACCGCCATGACCCGCCTGGACCACAACCGCGCCCTGACGCAGCTGGCCCAGAAGACCGGCTCCTCGGTCACGGACATCAAGCGCCTCACCATCTGGGGCAACCACTCCGCGACCCAGTACCCGGACATCTTCCACGCGGAGATCGCCGGCAAGAACGCCGCCGACGTCGTGAACGACCAGGCGTGGCTGGCCGACACGTTCATCCCGACCGTCGCCAAGCGCGGCGCCGCGATCATCGACGCCCGTGGCGCGTCCTCCGCCGCGTCCGCCGCCAACGCCGCCATCGACCACGTGTACACCTGGGTCAACGGCACCGCCGAGGGCGACTGGACCTCCATGGGCGTCCCGTCCGACGGCTCCTACGGCGTCCCGGAGGGCCTGATCTCCTCCTTCCCGGTCACCTGCAAGGACGGCAAGTACGAGATCGTCCAGGGCCTGGACATCAACGAGTTCTCCCGCGCCCGCATCGACGCCTCCGTCAAGGAGCTGTCGGAGGAGCGCGACGCGGTCCGCGAGCTCGGCCTCATCTGAGAGCAGCACCCGTGACGTGACGGTGCCCCCGGCCGCTCCGGCCGGGGGCACCGTCGTGTCGTCCTGACGCTGTGTCGTCCTCAGGCCGTCTCCGCCGCCAGGCCGGCGCTCAGGTCCGCGAGGTGCGCGAGCGTGCGGCGGAGCAGGCCCGGGCCGAAGGTGATCCGCGTGGCGCCCAGCCGGCCGAGCTCGGCGAACGACGGGTCGCCCGGCCGGGCAAGGAAGTTGAGCGGACCCTCGACGCCCGCCGCCCTCAGCCGGGGCAGGTCCTCGGGCGGCGCGAGGACCGGGAAGACGCAGTCCGCGCCCGCCGCCCGGTAGAGCACGGCGCGCTCGGCGGCCTCCTCGGCGGTCCCGCCGTGGAGGTACGTGTCGACGCGGGCGTTGACGAAGAGCGCGGGCCCGGCCGCCGCCCGTACCGCCGCGAGCCGTTCGGCCTGCTCGCGCGGGTCCCGCAGCCGGTGGCCGGAGCGGTCGGAGTCCTCCAGGTTCAGCCCGACGGCGCCGGTCTCCAGGACCCGCGCCACGAGCTCGTCGGCCGGGAGCCCGTAGCCGTCCTCCAGGTCGGCGCTGACCGGCACGGACACGGCCCGCGCGATCCGCGCCACGGCCGCCAGCATCTCCTCCGGCGGGGTGGTGCCGTCCGGGTTCCCGAGCGCCGCGTCGATCGCCGCGCTGGGCGTGGCCAGAGCCGGAAACCCGGCCTCCTCGAAGACCCGCGCCGAGGCCGGGTCCCACGGCCCCGGCAGGACCAGCGGACGCCCGGCGGGCCGGCCGAGGTGCAGGGCGCGCAGGGCGTCGACGCGTGAGGGGCCGCCGGCGGGTCCGGTGAGGTCCGCGCTCATCGCTTGTACGCGCCGGGCGTGTGGTGGCCCGGCGTGAAGCGGCAGGTCACGGCGATCCGGTTCCAGGCGTTGATCGTCACGATCGCGCCGACGAGGTGCGCCAGCCCGGTCTCGTCGAAGTGGCGGGCGGCCTCCGCGTACACCTCGTCGGGCACGAAGCCGTCGGTGAGCACGGTGACCGCCTCGGTCAGGGCGAGGGCGGCCAGCTCGCGCTCGGTGTAGAAGTGCCGCGACTCGCGCCAGGCGGACAGCTGCACGATCCGCTCGACGCTCTCCCCGGCCGCGAGCGCGTCCTTGGTGTGCATGTCCAGGCAGAAGGCGCAGTTGTTGATCTGCGAGGCGCGGATCTTGACCAGCTCGTACAGCGTCGGGTCCACGTGCTTCGACGCGGCGATCTCCAGGCCGATCATGGCCTTGTAGAACTCGGGGTGCCGCTCGGCGAAGGCGAGCCGGGGCGGCTGCTCGGGGGCGCGGGCGGCCTGGGCCGGGTCCTGCGGGGCGGCGGTCGTGGTGGTGGTCATGCCGACGACCGTACGGTCGGGATGGCGCCCGGGTATGGTCCATTTCCATGGCGGATGAATGGGCCACTTTCGGCGCCGACCTGCACCTGGAACTGCGCGGGCACGGCCTGCGCGACGGACTGATGAACGCGCTGCGGGAGGCCGTGCGCAGCGGGCGGCTGGCGGCCGGGACCCGGCTGCCGTCCTCGCGTTCGCTCGCCGTCGACCTGGGCGTCGCCCGCAACACCGTCGCCGACGCGTACGCGGAGCTGGTCGCCGAGGGCTGGCTGACCGCACGTCAGGGCTCCGGGACCCGGGTGGCCCCGCGCTCGGTGCCCCGGCCGGCGGCGCGCCGCGCGGCCCCGTCGGGCGGCGCCGCGGCCGTCACACCGGCGGCGGGGAAGCCCGCGTACAGCCTCCGGCCCGGCACGCCCGACGTCGGCTCCTTCCCGCGCGCCGAGTGGCTCAGGGCGGCCCGCAAGGCGCTCATGGCGGCGCCCCACGAGGCCTTCGGCTACGGCGATCCGCGCGGCCGGATCGAACTGCGCACGGTCCTCGCCGAGTACCTGGCGCGGGCGCGTGGTGTCCACGCGCGGCCGGAACGGATCGTGGTCTGCTCGGGGTTCGTGCACGGCCTGATGCTCATGGGCCAGGTGATGCGGGACCGCGGGGTGCGCGAGATGGCCGTGGAGTCGTACGGCCTCGACGTCCACTGGGACCTGCTCGGCCGCCAGGGCATCCGGATGCCGGCCCTGCCCTTCGACGAACGCGGCACCCGGACCGAGGAGCTGGGGTCGGGCGCGCTGGGCGAGGTCGGCGGCGTCCTGATGACGCCCGCCCACCAGTTCCCGACGGGCGGCGCCCTCCGGCCCGACCGGCGGGCGGCCGCCGTCGACTGGGCGCGGGCCTCCGGCGGTCTGATCCTGGAGGACGACTACGACGGGGAGTTCCGCTACGACCGCCAGCCCGTCGGCGCCCTTCAGGGACTGGACCCGGAGCGGGTGGTCTACCTCGGCACCGCGAGCAAGTCCCTCGCGCCCGGTCTGCGGCTCGCGTGGATGGTGCTGCCGGAACACCTGGTCGACGAGGTCGCGGCGGCCAAGGGCGTGGTCGACTGGATGTCGGGAGTCACCGACCAGCTGACCTTCGCCGAGTTCCTCGCCTCCGGCGCGTACGACCGGCACGTCCGGGCCATGCGGCTGCGCTACCGGCGGCGGCGCGACCAGTTGGTCGCGGCGGTCGCCGGCTCCTCGCCCGGAACCCGCGTCAGCGGCATCGCTGCCGGGCTGCACGCCGTCCTCGAACTCCCCGAGGGCACCGAGGAGTCGGTGATCCGCGCCGCGGCCTTCCAGGGCCTTGCCCTGGACGGCATCAACCGCTTCCGGCACGAGACCGTCCCCCGCACCCGCGACGCCCTCGTCGTCGGCTACGGCACCCCGACGGACAGCGCGTGGTCGGGCGCGCTGGACGCGTTGTGCAGGGTGCTGCCGTAGGGCCGTAGGGCCGTTGGGCTGTAGGGCCGTGGAGCCGCTGGGCTGTAGGGCCGTTGGCGTGGTCCCGGCCCGTCGCACGGCCCGGCTCGGGCGGCTCGGGCCGGCGGCCTCGGCCGTGCCGACGGCGACGGCGACGGCTTCGGCCACGGCCCGGCTCGGGCCCGTTCGGCCCTGCTCAGCCCCGGAGTTCCGCGTCCGCCCGCTCCACGGCCGGGGCCTCGCCGAAGCGGGCCAGGGTCAGTGAGCCCGCGACCGCGACGGCGAAGCCGAGCAGGGCGAGCCAGCCGAGGCCCTCGCGGGTGCGGTCGCCGAGCCAGACGACGCCCGCCAGCGCGGGGCCGATGGTCTCGCCGAGGACCAGGCCGGCGGTCGCGGTGGTGACCGAGCCGCGCTGCAGGGCGGAGGTGTAGAGCAGGAAGGCGCTACCGCCGCCGACGAGGAGGGCGTACAGGGCGGGCTCCGTGAGGTCGACCGAGTCGATCAGCCGTACGGCGACCTCCACCACGCCGAAGCCGAAACCGCCCGCGAGGCCGAGGGTCAGGGCCCGCGGCCGCTCCGGGAGCCGGCCGGCCGCCGCCCCGACGAGCAGCACCCCGAAGGCCGCGGCGAGCAGCCCCCACTCCAGCACGGCACCGGGACTGTCGTGGCCCTCCCTGCCGGAGGCGAGCGCCAGCATCGCGAGCCCGAGGCACACCACCGCGACCGCAGCCCACTCCACACGGCTGAGCCGCACCTTCAGCATGCGCGAGGCGATCACCGCCGTGACGGCGAGACTGGCCGCGAGGGAGGCCCCGACCGCGTAGATCGGCAGCGTCCGCAGCGCGACGATCTGGAGCACGAAACCGAGCCCGTCCATGCCGAGCCCGGCGACGTAACGCCACTGCCGCAGGGCCCGCCACAGCAGCGCCACGTCGACCCCGCTGCCCGTGCCGGGCTCGGCGGCCCTGGCGCCGAGCGCCTGGAAGACCGAGGCGGCCCCGAAGCAGACGGCGGATCCGAGTGCGCACATCATCCCAAGAAGCACGAAAGGGACTCTAGTGCGACGGGGATCGGACGGGCGTTCACGCCGGGCCTACACTGTGCGATCGCAACCGGGCGCGGCCGCCGCCCCGTCCGGAGAACAGGGGCAACAGGGGAGGACAGGGTCATGCGCAGACTGCGGTCGACCACGGTGGTACTCGGTGGAGTGGGCATGCTCGCGGCCACACTCACCGCCTGCTCCTCGGAGCCCGACCGGCGCTGCGTCGACCCGGTGACGTACAAGGAGCTGCCGGACTACAAGTGCGACGGCGACGGCAGCAGCGGAAGCAGCAGCAGCTCCAACGGCCGCTACTACTACGGCGGCTCGTCCAGCAACGGCAAGGTCAGCGGCGGCAGCTTCGACAAGTCCGCGGTCGACAGCGGCGGCTTCGGCGGCCACCACTCCTCCTCCGGCGGCTGATCCGGCCGTGGAGCGCCATACCATCGAGCCCCGCCCCGGCTGGCAGCAGACCGTAGAGGAGCAGGGCCTGATCTACCCCCTGACCCGCTATCCCGACGGTTCGCTGCGCCCCTACTGGGACGAGAGCGCCTACTACTCCTTCAGCCTGCCCGAGGTCGAGGCGCTGGAGGAGGTCGTCGAGGAACTGCACGCCATGTGCCTCGCGGCCGCGGCGCACATCGTCGAGAAGGACCGTTTCGCCGAGCTCGGCATCACCGATCCCCGGCTCGCCGCCCGGGTCGCCGAGTCCTGGCGCCGCCGGGCCGAACTCCCCACCGTCTACGCCCGCTTCGACCTGCGCTACGACGGTACGGGCCCGGCCAAGATGCTGGAGTACAACGCCGACACCCCCACCTCCCTGGTGGAGGCCGCGAGCCCGCAGTGGTTCTGGATGGAGGAGCGCTTCCCCGGCGCCGACCAGTGGAACTCGCTCCACGAGCGGCTCGTCGACGCCTGGAAGCGGCAGGCCCATCTGCTGCCGCCCGGCAGCCCGGTGCACTTCGTCCACTCCGACGGCGACGAACTCGGCGAGGACCTGATGACGGTCGCGTACCTGCGCGAGACCGCCCAGCAGGCCGGGCTCGCCACGGAGGCGCTCTCCGTCGAGCGGATCGGCTGGGACCGCATCTCCGGACGCTTCGTCGACGACCGGCTCCGCTTCATCCGCGCGTGCTTCAAGCTCTACCCGTGGGAGTGGCTCACCACGGACCGCTTCGGCCCGCACGTCCTGGACACCCTCGACAACGGCGGCGGCACCGGCACCACCTGCTGGATCGAACCCGCCTGGAAGATGCTCCTCTCCAACAAGGCCCTCCTGGCGATCCTCTGGGAGCTGTACCCGGGCCACCCGAACCTGCTGCCGGCCTACCTGGACGGCCCGCGCGAACTCGCCGCCGCCGGCGGCCCCGGCTACGTCTGCAAGCCGCTGCTCGGCCGCGAGGGCGCGGGCGTGACCCTGCACGAGCCGGGCGCGGCGCCGTTGGCGCGCGAGGAGCCCTGCGTCTACCAGGAACTGGCCCCGCTGCCCGACTTCGACGGCAACCGCGTGGTGCTCGGTGCCTGGACCGTCGGCGACGAGTCGGCGGGGCTCGGGATCCGGGAGTCGGCGGGACTCGTCACGGACGAGTACGCCCGCTTCGTCCCGCACGTCATTCTGTGACGTAGTCCCTGAGGGGCGCGGGCTTCAGACCGGCCGCCTCGGCCGCGTCCAGGACGCGGCGGAGGTCCTGCTCGACGGTGCCGTTGAAGTGCAGCAGCACGATGTCGCCCGCCTTCAGCCGGGGCATCGGGACGGGATCCGCACCCCAGGTGGTCAGGTCGTACGTCCACGTCACCAGGGCCTTCGCCCCGCAGGCCCGCGCGGTCGTCCGGGTCGTCGCGTCGTACGCGCCGTACGGCGGGCGCAGCAGCCGCGGCCCGTCCCCGAACTCGGCGAGGTGTGCCTCGCGCGCCCCGCAGACCTCGGCCTTCTGCCCCGCGGCGTCGAGCGTGGTGAGGTCCGGGTGACTGACGGTGTGGTTCTCGACCCGGGATCGCCCCTGGTCGAGCAGGCCGTGGAAGTAGCCGGAGTCGTACGAGTACGCGCCCGGCAGCAGGAACAGCGAGGCGGGCACCCTGCGGTCGAGCAGGAGTCTCGCGGCGCCGGGGTCGTGGTTCCAGCCGTCGTCGACGGTGATGAAGACGACCGGGTCGGCGGTCTCGACACGGGAGACGACCGGCACGGGCTCGGGCCACGCCGCCGCGGGGGCGGCATGGGCGGAGCCGGAGAACGCGCCGAGCAGCGCGAGCGGGACGAGTGCGGCGAGCGCACCGCGCAGGGCGCGGCGCAGACGGGGTCTCGACATGGCCGCAACATTGGCCTAGACCAACTCCCGTGTCAACGGCTCGAGTTGCCCGCGAACCGGACCCGGCGCATCCACCTCCCGGCCCCGGCGCAACCACCCCCCCCAGCCCCGGCATCCACCTCCCGGCCCCGGCGCGGGTCCAGTACGGGCCAGGGGGCCCACTGGGCCCGCGCGGTCGCGGCCCGCGCTCCTGGCCGGCGCACGCGGACCGCCCCGGCGCGGCAGCCAGGCACGGCGCGCGCACGGCCCGCCCGGGCACGGCCGGCGCACCGGGTTGGCGCACCCGGACCGCGCTCGTGGTCGGCGGAGGCGGACCTCCCGGACACGGCAGCCGGGCGCGGCAGCCGGGAACGGCCCGCCCGGGCACGGCCACACACGGCCCGCCGGGCACGGCCCACGCGCACCACCCGCCGCACACGGCTGGCGGACCCGGGCGGCGCGCGCCGGTCGGTCGCGCGCCGGCCGGCCGTCACTCCTCCGTCAGCACCGCCCGCAACTGCTCGAGCCCCCAGTCCAGATCCTCCTTCGAGATCACCAGTGGCGGCGCGATCCGGATCGTCGACCCGTGGGTGTCCTTCACCAGCACACCCCGCTCCATCAGCCGCTCCGAGATCTGCCGCCCCGTGCCCTTCGAGGCCGCGATGTCGACGCCCGCCCACAGGCCCCGCCCGCGCACCTCCTCCACCGCGCCGCCGCCCACCAGCAGCTTCAGCTCCGCGTGCAGGTGCTCGCCCAGCTCCGCCGCCCGTTGCTGGTACTCGCCCGTCCGCAGCATCGCGATCACCTCGAGGGCCACCGCACAGGCCAGCGGATTGCCGCCGAACGTCGAGCCGTGCTCGCCCGGCCGGAACACCCCGAGGACGTCCCGGTCCGCGACCACCGCCGACACCGGCACCACACCGCCGCCCAGCGCCTTGCCGAGAACGTAGACGTCGGGCACCACGTCCTCGTGCTCGCACGCGAAGGTCTTGCCCGTGCGTCCCAGGCCCGACTGGATCTCGTCCGCCATGAACAGCACGTTCCGCCGCGCCGTCAGCTCCCGCACCCCCCGCAGATAGCCGGGCGGCGGGACGAGGACACCCGCCTCACCCTGGATCGGCTCCAGGAGCACGGCCACCGTGTTCTCCGTGACCGCCGTCTCCAGTGCCGTCAGATCGCCGTACGGCACGATCTCGAAGCCCGGCGTGTACGGGCCGTAGTGGTCGCGCGCCTCGTGGTCCGTGGAGAAGCTGACGATCGTCGTCGTCCGGCCGTGGAAGTTGTTCCCCGCGACCACGATCTTCGCGTGCCCGTCCGGCACGCCCTTCACCTCGTAGCCCCACTTCCGCGCGGTCTTCACCGCCGTCTCCACGGCCTCCGCGCCCGTGTTCATCGGCAGCACCATCTCCTTGCCGCACAGCTCGGCCAGGCGCGTGCAGAACTCCCCGAACCGGTCGTGGTGGAAGGCCCGCGAGGTGAGCGTCACCCGGTCCAGCTGCGCCCGCGCGGCGTCCAGCAGACGCCGGTTGCCATGACCGAAGTTGAGCGCCGAGTAACCGGCGAGCATGTCGAGGAAGCGGCGCCCCTCGACATCGGTCATCCACGCCCCCTCGGCGGTGGCGACGACCAGGGGAAGCGGGTGGTAGTTGTGGGCGCTGTGCGCGTCCGCGGCAGCGATCTCGTCTTGCGTCTTCGACACGGGATCTCCGTTCGTCCTGCGGCTGGGGAGGGTGTGGCTCCCTTTTCTTATCGTCGCTCACATGCCGGACCGGGAAACCTGCCGTGACGGCGCGCCCGCTAGTCTGGGAACACGCACGGCGACTGGCGCACGGGGAAGCGACCCCGGGGGAACCGTGCGCGGCAGACCACACGAGGTGCCGCTCGCCTGGGCACCACGGAACCGTCAGGTCCCGTGTGGCGCCGCGCGGCACCCGCACCGGGACCTCCTGCCCGGAGGAACGAACGCCATGAACCTTCCCGCCCACCACCCGGCACTCGCCGCCGCCGACCCCGAGCTCGCCGCCCTCGTCGGCGCCGAGGAGCGGCTCCAGGCCGAGACGCTCCGGCTCATCCCGAGCGAGAACTACGTCTCCGCCGCCGTCCTCGAGGCCTCCGGCACCGTCCTGCAGAACAAGTACAGCGAGGGCTACCCGGGCCGCCGCTACTACGAGGGCCAGCAGAACATCGACCAGGTCGAGAGCCTCGCCATCGAGCGCGCCAAGGCCCTCTTCGGCGTCGACCACGCCAACGTCCAGCCGTACTCCGGCTCCCCGGCCAACCTCGCCGTCTACCTCGCCTTCGCCGAGCCCGGCGACACCGTGATGGGCATGGCCCTGCCCATGGGCGGCCACCTCACCCACGGCTGGGGCGTCTCCGCCACCGGCACCTGGTTCCGCGGCGTGCAGTACGGCGTGCGCCAGGACACCGGCCTCATCGACTTCGACCAGGTCCGCGAACTCGCCCTCGCCGGACGCCCGAAGGTCATCTTCTGCGGCGGCACCGCGCTGCCCCGCACCATCGACTTCGCCGCCTTCGGCGAGATCGCCCGCGAGGCAGGCGCCGTGCTCGTCGCCGACGTCGCCCACATCGCCGGCCTGATCGCCGGCGGCGCCCACCCGTCGCCCGTGCCGCACGTGGACGTGATCTCCACGACCACGCACAAGACCCTCCGCGGCCCGCGCGGCGCCATGCTGATGTCCCGCGAGCAGCACGCCAAGGCCCTCGACAAGGCCGTCTTCCCCGGTCTCCAGGGCGGCCCGCACAACCAGACCACCGCCGCCATCGCCGTGGCCCTGCGCGAGGCGGCCCAGCCCTCCTTCCGTGACTACGCACACGCGGTCGTCGCCAACGCCAAGGCCCTCGCCGAGGCCCTGCTGGCCCGCGGCTTCGACCTGGTGTCCGGCGGCACCGACAACCACCTGATCCTCATGGACCTCACTCCGAAGGAGGTCCCCGGCAAGGTCGCCGCGAAGGCCCTCGACCGGGCCGGGATCGTCGTCAACTACAACACCGTCCCCTACGACCCCCGAAAGCCCTTCGACCCCTCCGGCGTCCGCATCGG
Source organism: Streptomyces sp. NPDC127092 (assembly GCF_042722475.1). Classification (NCBI taxonomy): domain Bacteria; kingdom Bacillati; phylum Actinomycetota; class Actinomycetes; order Kitasatosporales; family Streptomycetaceae; genus Streptomyces; species Streptomyces sp. NPDC127092. The sequence goes on along the minus strand of NZ_JBHXFE010000024.1, from coordinate 66,781 downwards.
CACCCCCTCCCTCACCTCCCGCGGCCTGGACGTCTCCCACATGCCCCAGGTCGCCGACTGGATCGACCGCGGTGTCACCGCCGCCGGCAAGGGCGACGAGGACGCCCTCGCGGTGATCCGCGCGGAGGTCGCCGACCTGATGTCCGCCTTCCCGGCCCCCGGCCTCCCGACCTGACCTGCCCGGCCACGCCGGCCGGCGCCCCTCCGGCCCGGTCGGCGACCCTCCGGCCCCGGCCGGCGACCTTCCGGCCCGGCCCCCCGGCCCCTGCCTTGGCCCGGCCCGGCCCCGGCCTTGGCCCGGCCCCGGCCTTGCCCCGGCCTTGGCCCGGCCCGGCTCCCGGCCCCCGGCCTTGGCCCAGCCCCGCCCTGGCCAGCCCCGGCCCCCGCCGCCTCCGTCCGGCCCTTACCGGACGGACGCGGCGATGCGTATCGCCTCCGTCCGGTCGGTCACGCCCTCCAGGCGGAGGGTGAGGGCGCCCCCGCTTCTCGTCCAGAGCAGCGTGGGGCCCGCCGGCCGGACCGACGGGGTCCAGCCCGAGCCGGCGGAGTCCGTCATCGGGAAGGTCAGCAGATGCGGCCGGGCGAACCAGTAGGCCTCCGTGCCGTCCGGCAGCGCCACCCACTCCGGCGGCACCCGCACCTGCTTGCCGAAGCCGACGTCCAGCCGCGCCGGGAACTCGTCCAGCCGGACCGCGCGGCCCTCCGCCGTCCGCCAGCACAGGCCGATCACGCCCCGCGGCGGGACGCCCGTCACCGTCGCCGCGTCCGGCTCCCCGAGCGCCCCGGGTATCAGCGGCATGAAGCCCGCTCTGCGCCCTGCCTCGGCGAGCGGCACCGGGTTCCGGCAGCCCGGCACCCCGGCCACCGCGCCGGGCGCGGGCGGCGCCCCCGGCTCGTACCGCACCGCGACCCCGCCGAAGCCCAGCCACTCCACCACCGTCGCCCGCACCGGAGGAGTGAGCACCACGACCATCAACAGCCCCGAGACCGAGGCCACCAGCGCCTTCCACCAGCGCCGCAGCCACGCCCACCGGTCAGGCGGCGGCGGGGGTGCCGGTGCCGGCACCCGCTCGGCCAGGAGCTGGGCCAGCACCCGCTCGGCCATCGTCGGCCCGTCGACATCGGGCACCCTCAACGCCCGCCCGAGCTCCCGCAGCTCCTCCTCCAGCTCCCGCTTCGACTCAGCCATGCTCCTCACCTCCCTTCAGCACCGTCCCCAGCCTCTTCAGCGCCCGGCTCAGCCGGGACTTCACCGTCCCGCGCGGCCAGCCGAGGGCCTCGGCCGTCTCCGCCTCGTCCAGCTCCAGCAGATAGCGGTGCACCACCACCGCGCGCTGCTCCTCGCCCAGCGCTTCGAGCGCCACGAGCAGGCGTCTGCGCCGCTCGTCCTCCTCCAGCGCCACCGCCGGATCCGCGCCCTCCGGTATCAGCGGCTCGCCCGCGAGCAGCTCCGCCTCCCGCCCGGCCACGGCCCGCTGCCGACCCGCCGAGCGCAGTGTGTTCCTCGTCTCATTGGCCACGATGCTGAGCAGCCACGGCCGGAACGCCGACCCGTCCCTGAAGGCGCCCAGCGAGCGATACGCCTTGAAGAACGCCTGCTGCACGACGTCCTCGGCGTCCGCGCCCGCCCCGCAGGCCACCGCGGCCCGCAGCGCGACCCCGGTGTGGGCGCGAACCAGCTCCGCGTACGCCTCCGGCTCTCCGGCGCGCACCCGTGCGATCACGGCCCCCTCGTCGACGACGACTCGGCCCCCCTCCCGGGTCCCCTCCCTCGTCCTCACATCTCTGATACACCGGCAGTCCGGGATCGGTTCCCACACCTGAGAGAATGATGAGCATGGCCTCTGATCGACCTCGTGTGCTCTCCGGAATCCAGCCCACCGCAGGCTCGTTCCACCTCGGCAACTACCTCGGCGCCGTCCGTCAGTGGGTCGCGCTGCAGGAGTCCCACGACGCCTTCTACATGGTCGTGGACCTGCACGCGATCACGGTCCCGCAGGACCCGGCCGAGCTGCGCGCCAACACCCGGCTCGCCGCCGCCCAGCTGCTCGCCGCCGGCCTCGACCCGGAGCGCTGCACCCTCTTCGTCCAGAGCCACGTGCCCGAGCACGCCCAGCTCGGCTGGGTCATGAACTGCCTCACCGGCTTCGGCGAGGCCTCCCGCATGACCCAGTTCAAGGACAAGTCCGCGAAGCAGGGCGCCGACCGCGCCACGGTCGGCCTCTTCACGTACCCGATCCTCCAGGTCGCCGACATCCTGCTCTACCAGGCCCACCAGGTCCCGGTCGGCGAGGACCAGCGCCAGCACATCGAGCTGACCCGCGACCTCGCGGAGCGCTTCAACGGCCGCTTCGGCGAGACCTTCACGATCCCGGCGCCGTACATCCTCAAGGAGACGGCCAAGATCTACGACCTGCAGGACCCGTCGGTCAAGATGAGCAAGTCGGCGTCCACCCCCAAGGGTCTGATCAACCTCCTCGACGAGCCGAAGACCACCGCGAAGAAGGTCAAGAGCGCCGTCACCGACACCGACACGGTCATCCGCTTCGACCCGGAGAACAAAGCCGGCGTCTCCAACCTGCTCACGATCATGTCCGTGCTCACCGACACGTCGGTCGCCGACCTCGAGAAGAGCTACGAGGGCAAGATGTACGGCGCCCTGAAGACCGACCTGGCCGAGGTCATGGTGGACTTCGTCACGCCGTTCCGGACCCGCACCCAGGAGTACCTGGACGACCCGGAGACGTTGGACTCCGTGCTGGCCAAGGGCGCGGAGAAGGCCCGCGCGGTCGCCGCCGAGACGCTGGCGCAGACCTACGAGCGGATCGGCTTCCTGCCCGCCAAGCACTGAGCCGGACACCGGCCCGGCACCAGGTCCGAGGACTCTGGCCCAAACGGTGGTGCAGGCCGCACACTGGCGGCTGCACCACCACACACATTTCCACGCACGACGGACGACGCACGACGGAGGAGAACGACGTGGGGACCGTAACGCTCGGCGTTTCGATCGCGGTCCCGGAGCCTCACGGCAGCCTGCTCCAGGAGCGGCGCGCGGGCTTCGGGGATCCCGCCGCGTACGGCATCCCGACCCACGTCACGCTGCTCCCGCCGACCGAGGTCGACGAGGAGCGGCTGCCGGAGATCGAGGCGCACCTCGCCGGCATCGCCGCGCTCAGCGACCCCTTCACGATGCGGCTCGACGGCACCGGCACCTTCCGGCCGCTCTCTCCCGTCGTCTTCGTGAAGCTCGTCGAGGGCGCCGCCGGCTGCGACCGGCTCCAGCAGCGGATCCGCGACGCGGCCGGCCCCGTCCCGCGCGAGCTGCAGTTCCCGTACCACCCGCACGTCACCGTCGCCCACGGCATCGCCGACGAGGCGATGGACCGCGCCTTCGAGGAGCTCTCCGGCTACGAGGCGACGTGGACCTGCCGTTCCTTCGCGCTGTACGAGCAGGGCGCGGACGAGGTGTGGCGCAAGCTGTACGACTACGAGTTCGGCAGCGGCCGGACCGTCACGGCGGTCCCGGCGCAGGGCGGCAGCCCGGTCGACGCGCCGGCCACCACACCGGCGGTCTGAACCGGGAGAGCCGGACACCCGGCCCCGGACTCGGACCCCGGACACCCGGACCCGGACCGCGACCCGGAGCCGCGCCCGTACGGCAGGTCACACCGGGAGGCGCCGGAACAGCGGTCGCGGCACGTGCCGCAGCGCCGACATCACCACCCGCAGCGCGCCCGGCACCCACACCGTCTCCGAGCGGCGCCGCAGCCCCAGCTCGATCGCCGTCGCGACGGCCTCCGGCGTGGTCGCGAGCGGCGCCTCCTCCCGGCCCGCGGTCATGCGGGTGCGGACGAACCCGGGCCTGACCACCATCACGTGCACGCCCGTGCCGTGCATCGCGTCCCCGAGTCCCTGCGCGAAGGCGTCCAGCCCGGCCTTCGACGAGCCGTAGATGAAGTTCGCCCGCCGGGCCCGCTCGCCCGCTACCGACGACAGCACCACCAGCGAGCCGTGGCCCTGCGCCTGAAGGGCCTGGGCACAGACCAGACCGGCCGATACGGCACCGGTGTAGTTCGTCTGGGCGACCCGTACGGCCGCGAGCGGATCGGACTCGTCGCGCACCTGGTCGCCGAGGACGCCGAAGGCGAGCAGCACCATGTCGATGTCGCCCTCGGTGAAGATCTTGCCGAGCCGCTCCTCGTGCGCCTCGGTGTCCAGCGCGTCGAACGGGACGGTGCGCACCTCCGCGCCGAGCGCGCGCAGCGAGTCGGCCGCGGCGGTGAGGGCGGGGGAGGGGCGGCCGGCCAGCCACACCGTACGGGTACGCCGGCTGATCAGCCGGCGGGCGGTGGCCAGGCCGATCTCGGAGGTGCCGCCGAGAACGAGCAGGGACTGGGGTGCGCCGAAGGCGTCCTTCATGGCGTTCAGCCTCCAGGGAGGGAGCGGGACGGGGAGAGGTCGGAGGGGACGACAGCGGAGGGGAGAGGACGGGGGGGAGGACGGGGGGAGGACGGGAGAGGACGGGGGGAGGACGGGAGAGGACGGGGACGGGACGGGGGCCGCGGGAGGCGGATGAGGCGGGTGAGGGACGGCGGGGGACGGCAGGGGACGGGGATCAGAGGGCGAGGCGGCGGGCGAGGTCCGACATGAACACCGAGTGCGGGTCGAGGGCGGCGCGCAGCTCGCGGAAGTCGTCGAGCCTCGGGTACATCGCCGCGAGCAGGTCCGGCCGCAGCCGCGAGTCCTTGGCGAGGTACACCCGCCCGCCCGCCGCGACGACCTCCTCGTCCAGTTCGTCGAGGAAGGCGCCGAGCCCGCTGAGCGAGGCCGGGATGTCGAGCGCGAGGGTCCAGCCGGGCAGCGGGAAGGAAAGCCAGCCGGGATCGGCCTCGCCGAAGCGCTTGAGGACGGCGAGGAAGGACGGACAGCCGCGGGTCGCGATCCGGCGCACGACGCGGCGTAGTGTCTCCTCCTGCCCGTGGCCGACGACGAACTGGTACTGCACGAAGCCGCCGCGCCCGTACACCCGGTTCCAGTGCGGCACGCCGTCGAGCGGGTGGAAGAAGGAGGAGAGCCGCTGGAGCCGACCGGTGGAACGGCGCGGCGCCTTGCGGTACCAGAGCTCGTTGAAGAGACCGACCGTGGTGCGGCCGAGCAGTCCCTCCGGGACGTACGCGGGCGCGGGCGGCAGCTGTCCGGTCCGGAAGGCCAGGGGCGCGCGGCGGGCGCGCCGGGCCCGTACCGGCAGCGCGTCGTACGGGGCGTGGTCGCCGCGGGTGAGGACGGCGCGGCCGGTCGAGGCGCCGCGGGCGAGCAGGTCGATCCACGCCACGGAGTAGCGGTAGCGGTGATCGGTGGCGGTCAGCCGGGCCATCAGGTCGTCGAGGTCGGTGGCCCGTTCGGTGTCGACGGACATCAGCGAGGTCTCGACGGGCAGCAGCCGGAGCGTGACGGAGAGGATCACGCCGGTCAGGCCCATGCCGCCGGCGGTGGCGTCGAAGAGCGGCGTGCCGGGGCCGACGGTGTGGACCCGGCCGTCGGCGGTGAGCAGGTCGAGGGAGACGACGTGGCGCGAGAAGGAGCCGGAGACGTGGTGGTTCTTGCCGTGGATGTCGGCGCCGACGGCCCCGCCGACGGTGACGTAGCGGGTGCCGGGGGTGACCGGCACGAACCAGCCGAGCGGCAGCAGCACCTCCATCAGGTGGTGCAGGCTGACGCCGGCGTCGCAGACCACGAGCCCGGCCTCGGCGTCGACGGCGCGGATCCGGGCGAGTGCGGTCATGTCGAGCACGGACCCGCCGGCGTTCTGGGCGGCGTCTCCGTAGGCCCGGCCGAGGCCGCGTGCGATCGACCCGCGGGCGCCGCACGCGCGGACGGCGGCTGCGGCCTCGTCGTACGTACGCGGGCGGATCACGCGCGCGTGGGTGGGGGCGGTGCGGCCCCAGCCGGTGAGGGTGTCGATGTCGACGTCGGTGTCGATGTCGGTGTCGACGTCGGTGTCGAGGGCGGGGGCGACGTGGGTGTCGACGCCCGTCTCGAAGTCGGTCTCGGCTGCCATGGAGCGACCGTATAGCCGGGAGTGTCGCTTATGCCGGGATTGGTGGGCGGTTCGTCGAAATGGGTGATTAAACGAGTGTCAGGAAAGCGTGCCGTGCCGAAGGCCGCCTCTGGACGTCAGAGTCGCCCATGGTTGACGGCGGCGCACCGGGGAGGCGGGCGAGAGACATGCGATACGGGGAGTGGGCCGCACCCGGGACCGCCGCTAGGAGGCGTGCAGCACGCGGGGCCCACGGCACGGTGCGGACGGCGCCCGAGCCCCAGGCCACCGGCGCCGCCGGGCCGAGCCCCAGCGGGGACCGGGCGCGGCCCCGGACCTGGCCGGCACCGCGGGCCACCGACACGGCCGGCGACCGGGACCGGGAGCCGACGCGGGTCACGCCTTGGGCTGCCTCCTGGGGCGCGCCCGGGACGGCGCTCGTGCCCGGACCCGCCCCCGAGCCCAGACCCGCCCCCAGCCCCCCGCCCCAGGCCGCGCGGACCGCGTCCTGGGTCGCTCTCGTCGCTTCCGCCGCCGCGGTCGACCGTCGGCTGCTGGCCGTAGCGCGCCGCGCCGGGCAGTGGCCCCTCGTGGGCGGAATCGCCCGCGGTCTCTCGTACGGCGGTGAGCACGCCGCGCTCTGGCTCGCCGCCGGGGCCACCGCCGCCGCCTTCGATCCGGCGCGCCGGGCGGCCTGGCTGCGCGGCACGGCCCTGGTCGGGGCCGCGCACCTGGCCAGCATGGGCGTCAAGCGGGTGGTACGGCGCCCCAGGCCGCGCCCCGCGCGTGACGCACCGCTGGTCCGCACCGCCGGGCGGCACTCCTTCCCCAGTTCGCACGCGAGCTCGGCCGCCGCCGCGGCCGTCGCCTTCACCGTCCTGCACCCACCGCTCCGGCACGTCGCCGTCCCGGCCGCCGTGGCGATGTGCCTCTCGCGGCTCGTCGTCGGCGTCCACTACCCGAGCGACGTCGCCGCGGGCGCGCTCCTCGGCGCGGCCACGGCCGCGGCGGGCCGCGACTGGCTGCGCGCGACCCCACCGGGAGGCACCCGTGGCTGAACCGGTCGCCTCCACCTCCACGGCCGTCTCCGCCGACGCCGGCGCCCCGACCACCGGCGCCACCGCCACCGCCACCGCCACCACCGAGGCCGCCGCCGGCACCGCCATCGGCACCGCCCTGCTCGACGCGCCCGACACACCCGACGCGCCCGACACACCCGGCGCGCCCGACACACCGGACGCGCCCGACACAGCCGACGCATCCGCCACACCCGCCGCCGAACCCTCCCGGCCCGCCACGCGGCCCGGCGCGCTCGCCCTCGCGGTGGCCCTCCTCCGCACCGCCCGGCCCCGCCAGTGGGTCAAGAACACCCTCGTCGTCGCCGCGCCCGTCGCCGCCGGGCAGCTCGCCTCCTGGCACAGCGCCGCCCGACTCGGCCTGGTCTTCGCCCTGTTCACGGCCGCCGCCTCCGCCGTCTACCTGGTCAACGACGCCCGCGACGCCGCCGCCGACCGCGCCCACCCCGTCAAACGGCACCGCCCGGTCGCCGCCGGCCTCGTCCCCGTACCCCTCGCGTACGCGACGGGCACCGTCCTCGGGACCGGCGCGGCGGTCGCCGCCGCCGTGCTGTGCAACGCGATGACGGCGCTGCTCCTCGCCGCGTACCTGGCCATGCAACTCGCCTACTGCGTCCGCCTCAAGCACGTCCTCGTCGTCGACCTCACCGTCGTCACCACCGGCTTCCTCATGCGGGCGATGATCGGCGGGATCGCGCTCGGCATCCCGCTCTCGCGCTGGTTCCTCATCACCACCGGCTTCGGCGCGCTGTTCATGGTGGCGGCCAAGCGCTACTCGGAGGCCGTACAGATGGAGGAGGCCCAAGGGGCGACCCGGGCGCTGCTCACCCAGTACACGGCCGGATACCTGCGTTTCGTCTGGCAGCTGGCGGCCGGGGTCGCCGTCCTCGGCTACTGCCTGTGGGCCCTGGAGAGCGGCGGCGTCGCGAACGGCTCGCTGCTGCCATGGCGTCAGCTGTCCGTCGTCGCCTTCGTCCTGGCGGTGCTGCGCTACGCGGTCTTCGCCGACCGGGGCACGGCCGGCGAACCCGAGGACGTGATCCTGCGCGACCGGCCGCTCGCCGTCATCGGCGTGGTGTGGGCGGCGATGTACGGCATGGCGGTCGCGGACCTGTGAGCAGCACCGCACGAGCCGGAGCCCGCCCGAAAACGGTCGGCCCCTGCCGCGAGCCGACGGGCCGCCCGGGCGGCGAGATCCTCGGCTTCGCCCTCGCCGGTCTCGCCGCGTACGCCGCCGACCTCGCCCTCTTCCTCTGGCTGCGCGGGCCGCTCGGCCAGGACCCGATCACGGCCAAGGCCGCCTCCTTCCTCGCCGGCTGCACCGTGGCGTACCTCGGCAACGCGCTCGGCACCTACCGCCGCCGGGCCGTCGCCCTCCGCGAGTACGCGGTCTTCTTCGCCGTGAACGTCGCCGGAGCAGTCGTCCAGCTGCTCTGCCTCCTCGTCTCGCACCACGGCCTCGGATTCACCTCCGCCCGGGCCGACACGGTGTCAGGACTCGGTCTGGGCATGGTCCTGGCCACGTGTCTGCGATTCTGGGGTACTCGGACCCTGGTGTTCCGGATTCCGTCCCGCGAGGGACCAGAGGAAGAGGCACGTACGGCATGGACTGGCTGACCAAGCTCCCCGTCGTCGGCCCGTGGGTCACACGGCTGATGAAGACCCACGCCTGGCACTCCTACGAACGCCTCGACGAGGTCCGCTGGGCCCGGCTCGCCGCCGCCATCACCTTCCTCAGCTTCCTCGCGCTCTTCCCGCTGATCACCGTCGCCGCCGCGGTCGGCGCCGCGCTGCTCTCCGACGAACAGCTCAAGAAGATCGAGGACAAGATCGCCGACCAGGTCCCGGGCATCTCGGACCAGCTCGACATCGCGGGCCTCGTCGACAACGCCGGCACCGTCGGTCTGGTCGCCGGCGCCGTGCTGCTCTTCATGGGCATCGGCTGGATCGGTTCGATGCGCGAGTGCCTGCGCGCGGTCTGGGAGCTGGACGCCGTCGACGAGGGGAATCCGTTCCTGCGCAAGGGCAAGGACGCGGTCGTCCTGCTCGGCCTCGGCGGTGTGATGCTCTGCTCTCTCGCCGCGTCCTGGCTCGGCTCCACCGCCGTGGGCTGGAGCGCCGAGCGGCTCGGCATCGCGCACACCGGCCCCGGTCGGGTGCTGATCGAGGCCGCCGCGATCCTGGTGGCGGTCGTCGCGGACTTCCTGATCCTGTCGTACGTGCTGACGCTGCTGCCCGGCGTCGAGCCGCAGCGCCGCGACCTGCTGATCGCGGCGCTGCTCGGCGCGGTCGGCTTCGAGCTCCTGAAACTGCTGCTCGGCGGCTACATGAGGGGCGTCGCCGCGAAGTCGATGTACGGGGCCTTCGGCGTGCCGGTGGCCCTGCTGCTGTGGATCAACTTCACCGCGAAGCTGCTGCTCTTCTGCGCGGCCTGGACCGCTACGGGCAGGAAGACGGAGCAGGCCCCGGCGGACGAGTCCGAGCCGAAGGGAGCGGATGACCCTACGGATTGACGCTCTCGTCGACCGGAGCGGCGGGCTCCTCGGCCGGGCGGGGGCGACGGGCCGACCCCGCCAGCGGCCAGCGCCGGTTGACCAGGAACACCGCGCCGGCGAGCAACACCAGCACACCGCCCGCCACGGCGAGCGCGATGCCCACGCCGCCCGACTTCCCCTCGACGGCCGCCGCGTGCTCCGTACCCGCGGGAGCGTTCTTGCCGGGAGCGGGGTCCGTACCGTTCGAGCTGGTTCCCGAGCTCGTCCCGGGGCTCGTACGCGCCGACTTCGGCGGCACCAGCTCGCCGACGGGCGTCACCTTCCCCGCCGCCGCGAAGCCCCAGTCCAGCAGCCGCGCGGTCTCCTTGTAGACGGCGTGCTGCTCCTTCGACGACGGGTTCATGACGGTGACGAGCAGCACCCGGCCGTTGCGCTCGGCGACGCCGGTGAAGGTCGCGCCGGCGTGCGTGGTGTTGCCGTTCTTGACGCCCGCGATGCCCTGGTACGCGGGGACGCCGAGGTCGCCGGTGAGCAGCCGGTTGGTGTTCTGGATCTCGAAGGTCTCACGCTTCTTGCCGGGCTTCTGCTCCCCGGGGAACTTGGCGCGCGCGGTCGCGGCGTACTCCCGGAAGTCCGGCTTCTGCATGCCGCTGCGGGCGATGAGGGTGAGGTCGTACGCGGAGGAGACCTGGCCCGGCTCGTCGTAGCCGTCGGGGGTCTTCACCGTGGTGTCCAGCGCCTGCAGCTCCACCGCCCGCTGCTGCATCTCCTGGACGGTCCGCTCCTTGCCGTTGTTCATCGCGGTGAGGACGTGGACGGCGTCGTTGCCGGAGCGCAGGAAGACGCCCATCCACAGGTCGTGGACGCTGTACGTCTGCTTCTCCTTGATGCCGACCAGACTGGACCCGGAGCCCAGACCGGTCAGGTCCTGGGGCAGGACCGTGTGGTTCTGCGTCTTGGGGAACTTGGGCAGCAGGGTGTCCGCGAACAGCATCTTCAGGGTGGAGGCGGGGGCCAGCGGCCAGTGCGCGTTGTGCGCGGCGAGGACCTGCCCGCTCTCCGCGTCCGCCACGATCCACGAGCGCGCGCTGAGCTCCTTGGGCAGCACCGGGGCGCCCGGGCCGAGCCGCACCTGAGTGCCGGGCTGGGCAAGCAGCGCGCCGCCGACGCTCGACATCCGGGCGGGCGGCTGCGGCTGCGGGGGCTTGCCGTCGGCGTGCGCGGGGGCGGCGGCGAGCAGCGGGAGCAGCGCGGCGGCGGCGGTCGCCGCCAGGGCGGCCTTCGCGGTGGTCGAGGCCTTCGCGGTCATCTTCGAAGCGGACACGACCGAGAACGTACATCCCCGGAACCTCCTTCCGAACCCCGCGGGGCGGTTCGCCCCCGCTCGTCCACCCGTCCGCAGGGCCGCGGGACCCTCTGGTGATACTGGGACCATGAAGCTCAGCCGCCCCGTCTCCTGGTTCCTGCTCGCGTTCGGCGTGTGGAGCTGGTTCATCTGGATCACTTTCGTCAAGAACCTGTGGAACGACGCGAGCGGACTCGCCTTCGACGACGCCGGCGATCCGACGGGCTACTTCTGGGTTCACCTGCTGCTGGCCGTGACGTCCTTTGTCTTGGGGACGGTGGTCGGGGTGGTCGGGTTGCGTGGCGTGCGCGCGCTTCGGCGCGAGCGCGGCTGACGGGGTAGGGAGAGGGTGGGGCGGGGCGTGGTCGTGTTCCTGGTGGTACTGGTCGTGATCCTCGCGCTCCTGGGCGCGGTGCACTGGTACGTGTGGCGGCGCCTGGTGCGCGATCTCACAGCGCCCGGCGGGGCGGCCCGGCGGATCGGTACGGGCGCCGCCGTGCTGCTGCCGTTGCTGTCGGTCGCGGCGCTCGTCTCCGGGCGCGCCGGCGCGCCGTTCGCCGTGGAGCAGGTCCTCGCCTGGCCGGGCTTCCTGTGGCTCGCGGTGCTCCTGTACGTGACGCTGGCGCTGGTCGTGACGGAACCGCTCCGGCCGCTGCTGCGGCGGCTGCTCGCCCGGCGGGGGCCCGTGGCGGTGGCCGAGGCTCCGGCCAATGCCGTGTCCGTGCCGGCACCCGTTTCCGCGGGGGCTGCCGAGGGCACCGCCGAGGCTCGGGCTGCCGAGGGCGCCGTCGAGGCTCCTGCCAGCGCCCCGGACCCGGTCCCCGACCTCTCCCGCCGTCTGTTCGTCAACCGGATCGTCTCCGGGACCGCCGTCGCCGTCGCCGTCGGAACGGTCGGACAGGGGACGTACGGCGTGCTGCGCGGGCCGCGCCTCAAGCGGGTGACCGTGCCCTTGGCGAAGCTGCCGCGCCGGGCGCACGGGTACCGGATCGCGGTGGTGTCGGACATCCACCTCGGCCCCATCCTCGGGCGCGCCCACACCCAGCGCATCGTCGACACGATTAACGCCGCCCAGCCCGATCTCGTCGCCGTCGTCGGTGACCTGGTCGACGGCTCCGTGGCCGACCTGGGGCCGGCCGCCGAGCCGCTCGCGCACCTCAAGGCCCGTGACGGCGCGTTCTTCGTGACCGGCAACCACGAGTACTTCTCCGGTGCCGACGCCTGGGTCGACCACGTCCGCGAGCTCGGCCTGCACCCCCTGCGCAACGCCCGCGTCGAGATCGGCGCCGGGTTCGACCTCGCCGGCGTGGACGACGTCGCCGGTGAGAGGGAGGGCCAGGGGCCCGACTTCGGCAGGGCGCTCGGGGACCGCGACCGGTCCCGTACCGCCGTGCTCCTCGCCCATCAGCCGGTCGTCATCGACGACGCCGTCCGGCACGGCGTCGACCTCCAGCTCTCCGGCCACACCCACGGCGGGCAGCTCTGGCCCGGCAACTTCATCGCCGAGCTGGCCAATCCCACCGTCGCGGGGCTCGAGCGTTACGGCGACACGCAGCTGTACGTGTCGCGCGGCGCGGGTGCCTGGGGGCCTCCGGTCCGGGTCGGCGCGCCCTCCGACATCACGGTCGTGGAGCTCGCGTCCAGGCAGGCGTGACGGGGACGGCGGGGGCGACGGCGAGCGCCGGCGGGTCGCCGGGCGTGAGGCGGCTGCGAGCGTCTGACCTGGTGCGTTACTGAGTGCTTGGTGACCGGTACGTACGGTTCAGGTAGTCGAAATCCCTTATCCCTGGACATATGCGTGCGGTGTGAAGGTTTACTCTTCCACCAGTGAAATTCGTGTGATGGGATGGCGCCCATCGCGGCCGGCCGTTTTCCGCCGCGGCAGGGGTGGGCACGCGATGAAGGAAACACGACTCATGCGGTCGACGGTCCGTCTGCGAATTCTGATCACTTGCGGTGTTCTGGTGGTCGCCGGGATCGGAGGCTGGCAGTTGCTGCCCTCCGACGACGTGCGGACGGATCCGATCTCCGTCGGCACCACGGACGAGGTGACCTCGCTGGACCCGGCCGGGGCCTACGACGCCGGTTCCTGGGCGATGTACAGCAACGTCTTCCAGTCGCTGCTGACCTTCAAGCCCGGCTTCACCACGCCGGTCCCGGACGCCGCCGAGAGCTGCCGTTTCGTCGGCAACAAGCTGACCACGTACGAGTGCACGCTGCGCGACGACCTCACCTTCTCCAACGGTCGCAAGATCACCGGCGAGGACGTCAAGTACTCCGTCGAACGCATTCTCGCCATCAAGACGGACGTCGGCCCGGCGCCCCTCTTCCCGACCCTGAAGAACGTCGAGGCGGACGGCCAGAAGGTCACCTTCCACCTCAGCGGCCGGGACGCCACCTTCCCGCTGAAGCTCGCGACGGGCGCCGGCTCGATCGTCGACCGCACCCTGTACCCGGCGAAGAGGCTGCGCGAGGGCACGGCGGTGGACGGCTCGGGGCCGTACATCCTCAAGGAGTACCGGCCGGGCGAGCTCGCCCGCTTCGAGCCCAACCCGAGCTACCGGGGCGCGGTCTCCAAGGCCGGTCGCACGGTCGTCGTGAAGTACTTCAAGGAGTCGGAGCAGCTCGCCGCCGCCTGGAAGGCGAAGCAGGTGGACGTGACGCACCGGCAGATGCCGCCCGGCTTCATCAACTCGTTGAAGGACGCGTCAAGCGACGGCACCCGGATCACCGAGGTGGCGACCGCCGAGATCCGCAACCTCAACTTCAACCTCCGGTCCGGCTCGGTGATGGCGGACAAGGCGGTACGGCAGGCCGTCGCCGCCGTCCTCGACCGCCCGGCCATCACCACCGGCCCCTACCAGGGCACGGTCGAGCCGCTGTACTCCCTCGTCCCGCAGGGCTTCGTCGGTCACAGCACCGCCTTCTACGACGCCTACCCGGAGCCCAGCGCGGCCGTCGCCAAGCGGCTGCTGAAGAACGCGGACGTCGACGTCCCGGTGAAGTTCACCCTCGGGCACCGCGCGGACGCCACGTACGCCGCCGAGGCCGCCGAGATCAAGAAGCAGCTGGAGCAGAGCGGGCTGTTCGAGGTCGAGGTCGAGTCGGTGGACTGGAAGGCCTTCCAGAAGGCTTACGCGCAGGGCAAGTTCGACGCCTACCCGATCGGCTGGTTCCCCGACTTCCCGGACTCCGACAACTTCGCCGCGCCCCTCGTCGGCACCGGCAACGCGCTGCACAACGGGTACTCCAGCAAGACGGTCGACTCGCTGATCGCCGCGTCGCAGCAGTACAGCGACCGGGCGCGGGCCACCGACGACTTCAAGGACATCCAGAGCGAGGTCGCCAAGGACGTGCCGCTGGTGCCGCTGTGGCAGAAGAAGGACTACGTGCTGGCCACCGACCAGGTCGCCGGCTCGCAGTACCTGTCGGACGGCACGGGCGTGTGGCGCCTGTGGGAACTCGGCTGGATCTGAGGACGGCTCCCGAGGGCCGGGCCCCCGGGAAGCCCGGACGCCCAGGTCCTCCTCTTGGGGGTCGCTAGGGCTTCCTGCCGGCTCGCTTCGGCTTGCCGGAGGCCGCCATTCCCGCCGCCGTCGGCATGAAGTCGGACAGGACGTCGTGGACGTCCGTGACCAGGGGGCGCAGGATCCGGAAGCGGGACAGCGAGATGGCCCGGGCCGTGACCGGGGCGAGGCGTTCCACCAGGCGGCGGCTGTTGGCGGCGCCCTCGGAGCGGTCGTACACCCAGAACAGCACCAGGCCCATCTGCTGGAGCCAGAGCAGCCGCGGCAGCGGCTCGGCCAGTTCCTTGTCGACCTTGACCGCGGCCCCGCGGATGACCCGCCGGTGGACCTCGATCGCCGCCTCCCGCGGGCCCTCCGACTCGGGGGAGAAGGGGCTGAGCGGGCTGTCCGGGTCGGCGGCGTTCTTGAAGAACTGGGACGCGAACTCGTGGTACGGCTCGGCGATGTCGAGCCAGGCGAGGAGCACCCCGCGGATCCGGGCCGTCAGGTCCTTCTCGCCGCCCTCCAGGATCGGCTCGACGGCCGCCTGGTGCTCCTGGGCGATCCGGTCGTAGAAGCCCTGGACGAGGTGCTCCTTGGAGGAGAAGTAGTAGTACGCGTTGCCGACGGAGACCCCTGCCTCCTGGGCGATGGCCCGCATGGTCGTCTTGTCGTAGCCGCGCTCCTTGAACAGCCGGAGCGCGGTCTCCAGGATGAGCGCGCGGGTCTGCTCGCTCTTGGGCGCCTTGGCGGCCCTGTCCTGCTTCTCTTCCATCTCTTCCCTCGCGTCCACGGGACCTGAGCCTAGCCGGACGAGCTGTGAGTCTCGCACCGTCCGTCGGCGCAGCCGTTGCCGGAGTGCTCGCCGCCTTCGCCGGGACCTTCTCCGCGGCCGGACTTGAGCGCCTCGCGCCACTTGGCGGCGGCGAGGACGGTGGCCCGGGCGAACGGCTGCCCGGCGGGCGTGGCCAGCCAGTGGGCCCGGGGCCGGTGTTCGGCCAGGGCCCAGAGGCAGACGATCCAGGCGGCGGTGGAGCGGTAGATCTGGCCGCCGTCGCCGACGACGGTGATCTCGCGCAGGGTGGACTCGTGGTCGAGGTCCGGGAAGCGCTGCCGCGCCTCCCGGGAGCCGGCCGGGACCAGGTCCAGGGGCACCAGCTGCGGCTGGCGGAGCAGCCAGTGCCTCAGGTGGACGCAGAGCGGACAGTCCGCGTCGTAGAGGACGGTCAGGCGCCGCACGGGCGCGTTCGGGTTCACGGGTGCTCCCGGCCGGGCGGGGCGTCAGGCGTTGGTCGCCGGGGCCGCCCAGGGGCCGGGGCCCTGCGGGCTGCCGGGGCCGCCCTTGCCGGGGCCCATCCAGCCCTGCGGCGGCACGGGCGGGACCTGGCGGCGCTCCATGACGCCCCGGCGGCGGATCTTGTTGAGGACGTAGACGTTGGCGAGGTGCAGCACGCCGAGGACGAGCAGGACGACGCCGAGCTTGACGGAGAGGGCCTCGAAGAGCCCGCGGGCGTCGGGGACGGCCTCGTCCTGGCTCAGGTAGAGGGCGACGAAGCCGAAGTTGACGAGGTAGAACCCGACGACGAGCAGGTGGTTGACGGCGTCCGCGAGCTTCTCGTTCCCGTGCAGGACGTCGGCGAGGAAGACCTTTCCGTTGCGGCTGAGGGTGCGGGCGACCCAGATGGTGAGCCCGACACTGACGAGCAGGTAGACGACGTACGCGACGACAGTGAGGTCCATGCCCCACGCTCCCTTGAACGCGTTCAAAGCTGACAGGCATGACTGTAGACCTCTCTTTGAACGTGTTCAAGCCGTGCTTGGCGATCCTGGGGAAACCCCTGGTGGGGCGGGTCCTGGGCGATCTAGGGTCAGGCCCATGACACTTGCTCACGACGTGGCCGGCGACGGCCCCTCCACCGTGCTCCTGC
This sequence comes from Streptomyces sp. NPDC127092, assembly GCF_042722475.1. NCBI lineage: Bacteria > Bacillati > Actinomycetota > Actinomycetes > Kitasatosporales > Streptomycetaceae > Streptomyces > Streptomyces sp. NPDC127092. The sequence continues at coordinate 50,394 of NZ_JBHXFE010000024.1, read as the reverse complement.
TCCACTCCGGCGTCTGCGACCGGCGCATGTGGGACGGACAGTTCCACGCCCTCGCCGAGGCCGGACACCGGGTGGTGCGGTGCGACCTCCGGGGCTTCGGCGACAGTCCGATCGACCGCCCGCACGTCCACGCCGACGACATACGCGAGCTGCTCGACCACCTCGGCGTCGAACGCGCCGCGCTCGTCGGCTCCTCCTTCGGCGGCGAGGTGGCCCTGGAGTTCACCGTCCGCCACCCCGGCCGCACCACCGCCCTCGCCCTGCTCTGCGCCGCCGCCCCGGGCCACGAGGCCGGGCCGGAGCTGCGCGAGTTCTTCGCGCGCGAGCGGGCGCTGCTCGTCGACGGCGACATCTCCGCCGCGGCCGACCTCAACGTCGACTTCTGGCTCGGCCCGGACGCGGACGCCGACGCCCGCGAGCTCGTCCGCCGCATGCAGACCCGCGCCTTCGAACTCCAGCTGCCGGCGCCCGACGAGTTCGCGCCCGGCGACGTCGAGGTGACCGACGCCGACCTCGCCGCGATCGGCGTCCCGGTGCTCGTCGCCACCGGGGCCCACGACGTGCCGGACTTCCGCGCGATCGGCGACCGGCTCGCCCGGCTCTTCCCGGACGTACGCCGCGTCGAGCTCGACCGGGCCGGTCATCTGCCCGCCGTGGAGCACCCGGAGGAGACCGCGAAGCTGCTCGTCGACTTCCTGGGCTCCCGCACCTCCCTCACCACGCCCGCCGCCTGAGGCCGGGCCCGCCTGAGGCCGGGCCTGGCGGAGGCCGGGCCTGGCGGCCGGGGCGGCGCCCTGCGGAGGACCGCCCGGCGGAGGCCGTGCCCGCCGCCCGGGGCCGCCCGGCCGAGGCCGTGCCCGGCGCCTGAGACCGCGCCCAGCGCCCGGGCCCGCGCTCGCTACCTGAGGCCCGGCCCGGCGGCGGCCAGGCCTGGCCTGGCAGAGGCCGTGCCCGGCGGTCCTCCCCGGTCCTGCCGTCAGTCGCTCCTGAACCTCCGTACGCCCGGCACCAATGCCGTCCCGAGGCAGCACGCCGCCACCGTCACTGCCGCCGCCACCAGCGGGAGTTCCGGCCCCCAGGCCGAGGCGGCGAGCGGGGCCAGGCCGTAGCCGAGCGGCATCGCCGCGAAGGACAGCAGCCAGTCGTACGAGGTCACGCGTGCGAGCGCGTGTTCCGGCACGGCCCGCTGCACCGCGGTCCCCCAGACCGGCGTGAGGAACCCGAGCCCCGCCTGCGCGAGCCCGTACGCGGCGAAGACCGCCGGAGCCGGCGCGTGGGCCGCCAGGAGCAGCAGCGGCAGCGCGTACAGGGCGAGGCCCAGATTGGCGACGAGGATCGGGCGCCGGGGGCGGATCCGGTCGGCGGCCAGCGAACCGGCGAGCAGCCCGATCGCCCCCACCTGGAGCAGACCCGCCCACGCGAGGTCGCCGCCCAGCCGGTCGAGGGCGAGCGCGGGGCCGAGCGTCATCAGGACGGCGGCGGCGCCGTTCCAGGCGCTGTGCCCGACGAGGCTCGTCCAGTACCAGTCACGGGTGCGGACCTCCCGCCAGCCCTCCTTGAGGTCGGCGAACACCGACCGGCGCGGCGGCGCCGCCACCCGCTCGACCCGTACGGCGCTCAGCAGCGCGGCGCTGACCGCGAAGCTGGCGGCGTCCAGGACGAAGGCCCAGCCGGGACCCACGGTCGCGATCAGCGTCCCCGCGAGCGCCGGACCGCCGACCCGGCTCGCGCTGTACGCCACGGCCATCGCTGCGTTCGCCCGCTGCAGGGACTCCGCCGGCACCGTGCCCTTGACCAGCGGCGCGGCCGTGGGCATCGCGAAGGCGCCCGCCGCACCGCCGAGCACCTCGACGACCGCGATGACCGCGAGGGACGGTGTGCCGCTCAACAGCTGGACGCCGACGACGAGTTGGGTGACGCATCGGACGAGGTCCATGGTCAGGGCGACCGTCCTGGCGTCGAACCGGTCGCCGACCACACCGCCGAGCGGCAGCAGAAGCAGCCTGGGCACCATCGAGCACGCGAGCACGAGCGCGAGGGCCGAGGTGGAGCCGGTCGCCTTCAGGACGGCGAGGGCGAGGGCGGCCGGGATGACGGCGTCGCCGAGGAGGGAGAGCGCGCGCCCGGTGAAGAGCAGCCGGAAGGAACGGGTGCGCAGCGGATGGGGGAGAGGAGGCCGGTCGAGGGTGGTGGCAGGCATGCACCGCAGAGTATTTCGGTACCGAATAATTCGTCAACGAAATACTTCTCCGGTGCTTCGCCCCCGCGCCGACGTACGATCACCCCATGGCACCGACCGAGCAACCGAGCGCAGAGGACCCCGGCGCGGAGCAGCCGAGCGCCGAGCGGTCGGGCGAACCCGCCCCGCAGGGCACCCCCGCGCCGCCGCGCGACTGGACCGACGAGCACGTCGCCCGCTGGCAGCCCGTCCTGCCCGGCCTCGACCCGGTCGTCGAGGGCGCGGTCACCCGGATGAAGAAGCTCTCCGTCTACTTCCGCCGCGTGCGCGAACAGTCCCTCGTCGACTTCGACCTCGAACGCCACGAGTTCGACACGCTCCACAAGCTCGCCGGCCGCGGCGGCAGCGCCGCGCCCTCCGAACTCGCCCAGGACCTCGACCTCGCCCCGGCCTCCGTCACCGGCCGCCTCGACGCCCTGGAGAAGCGCGGCTTCGTCCGCCGTACCCAGTCCACGACCGACCGCCGCCGCGTGATCGTCGAACTCACCGAGTCGGGACACGAGACCTGGCTCGGCGCCATGGACCTCCTCGGCCACGAGGAATACCGGCTCCTCGGCGTCCTCGGCCCCGAGGAGCGCGCCACCCTGAACGACCTGCTCCGCCGCATCATGCTCGCCGCCGAGGAGGACCCCACGGTCCCCCACTGGCACGGCTAGCGCCCGTCCGGCGGGCCGTGGCCGCGCCTGCCGGGCGGCCCCCAGGGGGTCTAGCGCGGCACGCCGCGGAACGCGGCGTCGGCTATCCTCCGGACCCGCGCGACCTCCTGGTCCGCGTCCTTGCCGGTCGGCAGCGTCGAGTAGACGAGGACCCGGCCCAGGTCCGCCGTGGCGAACACCCCGCTCGCGTACCCGTGGTGGGAACCCGTCTTGCCCCAGACCACCGTTCCGTCCTTCAGCTCGACACGGGTCAGCCCGCCATAACTGAAGGCGGCCCCCGGCACCTCCGGCATCGCGAACAGCAGCCGCCGCTCGGCCGGGCGCAGCAGCCCGCCGCGTATCAGCGCGGTCGTGAAGCGGCGCAGATCGGTGGCGTCGGACACGAGCCCGCCCTCCGCCCAGGCCCAGTCGCCGGCCGGCAGCCGGGTGTGCCGCAGGCCGAGCGGGCGGAGCACCCGGTCGTCCAGCTCCTCCGCGTACGTCCGGCCGGTCACCTTCTCGACCACCAGGCCGAGGACGAAGTAGTTGATGCCGTTGTACTGAACGGCGCTCCCCGGGGCGCCCGGAGTCCCGCAGGAGACCGCGGACCTGACGACCTCCACCGGCGTCCCGGGACGGACGCAGGTGGGCTTCTGCAGCCCGCTGGTGTGACTGAGGAGCTGCCCCACGGTGATCGGGGCGTAGGAGTCCGGCAGCAGGCCGGGCAGCACCTCCTGGACCGTGCCGTCGAGCGACAGCCGGCCCTCGCCGACGAGCTGGAGGACCACGGCGGAGGTGAACAGCTTGGTGACGCTGCCTATGGCGAACTCGGCCTCGGCCGGCGCGGTCCACTCACCGGCCGTCCCGCTCCACCGCCCGTCCCGCCCGGTCACCTTCACCATGGCGCCCCGTACGTAGTCGTCGGGCAGTCCGGCGAGCGCCTTCCGCAGCGCCGCGGCATCGACCCGGCCGGCGGCCTGCGCCACCACTGCCGGGGCCACCGCTGCCGGCGCTGCCGGGGAAGGGGCCGCCAGGGAAGGAGCCGCCGCCGCGCCCGCCGGTACGGCCGCACCCGCCACCACCAGGGCGGCCACCACCGCAGCCGTCGCCCAACGTGCCGTGTTCATCCACGAGTTCGTCATGGATCAAGGTTCCCGCCGGACCGACCCTCGGGACCATCGGGGACCACCCTGGTCCACCCCTGAACCGTTCGGGCTCCGAACCCTGAGACCCGCTCAGACGCTAAGCGACCGCGCGTAGTTCAGCTGCCCCATCACCCAGTGGATGGTGTCCGGACCGGTCGCCGGGATCATCGTCGAGTGGTGCTTGCCGCCGCTCGTCACCGTGACCTGGATGAAGCCGGTGGTCTGCTTCTCCTTCATCAGCAGGAACAGCAGGCCCAGCAGACACAGCACGAAGAAGATGATCGCGAGCACGATCGCGACCGTCGGGATCTTCTCCTCGGTCCGCGACATGTCCATCGCGTTCCACACCGCGCCCTTGAGCGGCATCGACCCGGCCGGCGTGATGATCTGGTCGCCGACCACGGTGATGTCACCGAGACTCAGCAGCGGAGCCCCGCCCGCCATCGGCATGGCCGGCACCGGCGCGTGCTGCGGCGGCACCGGGACGCCGCCCGGCAGGGTGGGCTGGTAGGCAGGCGGCGTCTGCGGGTAGCCGTAACCCGGAGTCCCCGCCTGCTGGCCCGGCCCCCACTCGTAGTTGCCGGAGTCGTCCGACTTGTAAGGGTTCGGCTCGCTCATCAGTCCCCGTCCTTTCCTGCACGTCAACGCTGCCTCAGATCCTGGCACATCCGGTCGGCTCCCGGAGGGTGCTGGTGTCCCCCCGTACATGGCGAAGGGCCCCGCCTCCAGAGGGAGACGGGGCCCAGCGTCGAAAGGGGTCAGAAGCGGGCTTCCCCGTAGTGACCTGGTGTCAGAAGCGGCGGGTGATGAGCGCGCGCTTCACTTCCTGGATCGCCTTCGTGATCTCGATGCCACGCGGGCAGGCGTCCGTGCAGTTGAACGTCGTGCGGCAACGCCACACGCCGTCCTTGTCGTTCAGGATCTCCAGGCGCTGCTCGCCGGCCTCGTCACGCGAGTCGAAGATGAAGCGGTGCGCGTTGACGATCGCGGCCGGACCGAAGTACTGGCCGTCGTTCCAGAAGACCGGGCAGGAGGAGGTGCAGGCCGCGCAGAGGATGCACTTCGTCGTGTCGTCGAAGCGCTCGCGGTCCTCCGCCGACTGCAGCCGCTCGCGGGTCGGCTCGTTGCCCTTGGTGACCAGGAACGGCATGACGTCCCGGTACGCCTGGAAGAAGGGCTCCATGTCGACCACGAGGTCCTTCATCACCGTGAGGCCCTTGATGGCCTCGACGGTGATCGGCTTCTCGGGGTTGATGTCCTTGATCAGCGTCTTGCAGGCAAGGCGGTTCTTGCCGTTGATCCGCATCGCGTCCGAGCCGCAGATGCCGTGCGCGCAGGAGCGGCGGAAGGTCAGCGTGCCGTCCAGGTCCCACTTGATCTTGTGGAGACCGTCGAGCACGCGCTCCTTCGGGTCGATCTCGATCTGGAAGTCCTCCCAGACCGCCGCGTCCGACACCTCGGGGTTGTAGCGGCGGATCCGGAAGGTGACCGTGATGTACGGGGACGCGGCGGAGTCCTTCTCCACCTTGTCCAGAACGGGGGTAGCCATCAGTACTTACGCTCCATCGGCTGGTAGCGGGTCTGGACGACCGGCTTGTAGTCGAGACGGACGGTCTCGGAGCCGTCCTCGCCGACCTCGCGGTACGCCATGGTGTGGCGCATGAAGTTGACGTCGTCGCGGTTCGGGTAGTCCTCGCGGTAGTGACCGCCGCGGGACTCCTTGCGCGCCAGGGCCGAGACGGCCATGACCTCGGCCAGCTCGAGCAGGTTGCCCAGCTCGATGGCCTCCAGGAGGTCGGTGTTGAAGCGCTTGCCCTTGTCCTGGATGGACACGTTCTTGTAGCGCTCGCGCAGCTCGGCGATCTTCTCGACGGCCGTCTTGATGGTCTGCTCCGTACGGAACACCATCACGTTCGCGTCCATCGTCTCCTGGAGCTCGCGGCGCAGGTCGGCGACCCGCTCGTTGCCCGTGGAGTTGCGAAGGTTCTCGATCTGCTCGACGACGAAGGCCTCCGGGTTCTCCGGCAGCTCGACGTAGTCGTTCTTGGCGGCGTACTCGGCGGCGGCGATGCCCGAGCGCTTGCCGAAGACGTTGATGTCGAGCAGGGAGTTGGTGCCGAGGCGGTTGGCGCCGTGCACGGAGACGCAGGCGACCTCGCCGGCCGCGTACAGACCCGGGACGACGGTGGTGTTGTCCGAGAGGACCTCACCCTCGACGTTGGTCGGGATGCCGCCCATGGCGTAGTGCGCGGTGGGCTGGATCGGGATCGGGTCCGTGTACGGCTCGATGCCGAGGTACGTACGGGCGAACTCGGTGATGTCCGGGAGCTTGGCGTCCAGCTGCTCCGGCGGGAGGTGCGTCAGGTCCAGGTAGACGTGGTCGCCCTCGGGACCGCAGCCGCGGCCCTCGCGGATCTCCGTGTAGATGGAGCGGGAGACGACGTCACGGGACGCGAGGTCCTTCATGACCGGCGCGTACTTCTCCATGAAGCGCTCGCCGTCCTTGTTGCGGAGGATGCCGCCCTCACCGCGGGCGCCCTCCGTCAGGAGGATGCCCATGCGCCAGATGCCCGTCGGGTGGAACTGGAAGAACTCCATGTCCTCCAGCGGCAGACCGCGCCGGTAGCACGCGGCCTGGCCGTCACCGGTCAGGGTGTGGGCGTTGGACGTCACCTTGAAGAACTTGCCGGTGCCGCCGGACGCGTAGATGACCGCCTTCGCCTGGAAGACGTGGATCTCGCCGGTGGCCAGCTCGTAGGCGACCACACCGGCCGACTTCTTGATGCCGTCGACCTCGGTGATCAGCTGGTCCAGGACGTAGAACTCGTTGAAGAACTCGACGCCCTCCTTGACGCAGTTCTGGTACAGCGTCTGGAGGATCATGTGACCGGTGCGGTCCGCGGCGTAGCAGGACCGGCGGACCGGGGCCTCGCCGTGGTTGCGGGAGTGACCGCCGAAGCGGCGCTGGTCGATGGTGCCGTTCGGGGTCCGGTTGAACGGCAGACCCATCTTCTCCAGGTCGAGGACGGCGTCGATGGCCTCCTTCGCCAGGATCTCGGCGGCGTCCTGGTCGACCAGGTAGTCACCGCCCTTGACCGTGTCGAAGGTGTGCCACTCCCAGTTGTCCTCCTCCACGTTGGCCAGCGCGGCGGCCATGCCGCCCTGCGCGGCGCCCGTGTGGGAGCGGGTCGGGTACAGCTTCGTCAGCACGGCGGTGCGGCTGCGCTTCGTCGCCTCGATGGCGGCGCGCATGCCGGCGCCACCGGCGCCGACGATGACGGTGTCGTACTTGTGGAACTTCATGACGTGGTTACCTCAGCCCCGTGCCTAGCGGATGTTCGGGTCGAAGGTGAAGATCACCAGCGTGCCCAGAAGGATGGTGAACACCGTGGCGGTGTACAGCAGGCCCTTGAGCCACAGGCGCGTGTTGGCCCGCTCCGCGTAGTCGTTGATGACCGTGCGGAGGCCGTTGGCGCCGTGCAGCATCGCGAGCCACAGCATCAGCAGGTCCCAGACCTGCCAGAACGGGGACGCCCAGCGGCCGGCCACGAAGGCGAAGCCGATCTTGGAGACGCCGCCGTCCAGGAAGAGCTGGATCAGCAGGTGGCCGAGGACCAGGACGACGAGGACGACACCCGAGAGGCGCATGAAGAGCCACGCGGCCATCTCGAAGTTGCCTCGGGTCGCCCGCGGGGTCTTGCCCGTGCGCTTGCGGGGGGCCTCGATGTACGGGGCCGGGTTGTCCACGTCGTAGCCGGCGCCTTCGACGGGGCCGATCGCGGTAGAGGTGTCAGCGGACATGTGCGTCAGCTCCCGAACAGTTCACGTGCGGCGTGGCCGAGGACGGGGTACAGGGAGCCCGCCATCAGCACGACCCAGATGCCCACGACGGTCCAGAGCATCTGCTTCTGGTAGCGCGGGCCCTTGGACCAGAAGTCCACGGCGATGACCCGGAGGCCGTTGAGCGCGTGGAAGAGGATGGCAGCGACGAGGCCGTACTCGAGCAGAGCGACGATCGGCGTCTTGTAGGTCGCGACGACCTCGTCGTACGCCTCGGGGGAGACGCGGACGAGAGCGGTGTCCAGCACGTGTACGAACAGGAAGAAGAAGATGAGGACGCCGGTGACTCGGTGAGCCACCCAGGACCACATTCCTTCCCGGCCGCGGTACAGCGTTCCAGCCGGCACGGAAAAACCCTCCGGGAGCGGGGATCAGGGCCGGCCGGCTTCTCTGTCGGTCTGGCCCGGCCGGGTACGGTCCACCGGCCCCGGTCATCGTAGCGACGACTTGTCGGTTCGCTCGCGCGGGGTCCATAGGTGTGATCAAACAGGCACGGACGGGCTATCGTCCGGCCCTGAATCGCCGCGTTCCGGGCGAACTCACCGCGCGGTGATCGAACGCGTGAGCCGGGTACGGGCCAGCCGGCGCAGTTCCTCGGCCGCGATCGCCCGTTCCTCCTCCCTTTCGTTGCCGAGGCGTGACCGGATGCCTTCGAGCACCTGGTCGAGCCGCTCGCCCGCCGGGACGCCGTCCAGGCTGATCACGAAGGCATGGCCGAAGCTGCTCTCGTACGCGGCGAGGGCGGCGCCGAGCGCGGTGCGGGCGGCCGGCGGCGCGTCCGGGTGCGGCAGCGACGAGGTCTCGCGCGACAGCGCCTCGTCGAGGTCCGGACCCGACAGGTCGTACCCGGCCTCGTCGGCGGCGGCGAGCAGCGCGTCGAGGGTCGGGTAGGGCCGGTGCGCGGCCACCCGTTCGGCCCAGCGGCGGCTGCCGCAGCAGTCCAGCAGCAGTGCCTCGGCCGCGCCGGGCGGGTCCGCGTTGAAGCGCACGAGCCCGGTGAGGTGCCGGCCGGTGCCCTGCTGGGCAGGTATGGCGGGAGTGACCGGCGTCCGGCAGGGGGCGGCGTGGGTGTCGCTGGTCAGCGGGGACTCCGGGAGCGAGACGTGGAGGTGTCGGGGAGAACGATGGGGAGGATGTGACGCCACGCTATCGGCGGGAAGGGGGAAGCGTCCGACGGATGCGCGAATTTCACCTGGACGAGTGGGTTTCGTCGTGAAGGTCGACCGTGTCGGCGGGGTGGACGGAGGGGCCGGAAGGCCCCGGGATGCCGTGGTTCGCGCGGTGAGGGAGGATTCCGGGTGATGCGGTACTCCATACGAGGGCCCCGCCGGGGGCCCGCACTCGTGGCGGCCGCGGTGGCACTGGCCACCGTGGCGGCCTGTTCGAACGGATCCTCCGCCGGGCCGCCGGAGGGCACCGGCGGCACCGCCGCGAGCGGCGCGTCCAGCCCGGCCGGCCCGGCCGTGAGCAGTCCGCCGCCGAGCCCGCCGCCCAGTCCGACGCCGACGAGGACGTACCCGCTGTCGAAGGCGCCGCAGGTCGTCCCCTCCGTCGTCGCCCACCGGGCGGCCCGCGGCCCCGGCTGGAAGCCGGGCCGGGACACCGCCGTGGTGGTCGCCGAGAAGGACGAGTTCGCGCTGGCCGACGAGGCCCGGCTGATCGCCGCCGAGCTGCGCGTCCCGTACGGGGGCACCGCCGCCGCCGGGCCCGGTGACGTCAGCCTCGCCCTCGGCGGGGCGGGCGCCGCCGAGTCGTACACCCTCACCGTCCAGGGCGGCGGGGTCCGCATCACCGGGCCCGACCAGGCCGGGGTCTTCTACGGCACCCGCACCCTCAAACAGTCCGTCAGGTCCACCGGCGCGATGCCGGAGGGAGTGGTCACCGACGCCCCGGCCAAGCCGCAGCGCGGACTGATGGTCGACATCGCCCGCAAGTACTACTCCGCCGACTGGATCGAGGGCCGGCTGCGGGAGATGGCCGACCTCAAGCTCAACCAGCTCGGCCTGCACTTCTCGGACGACCAGGGCTTCCGCATCGCCTCCGACAGCCACCCCGAGGTGGTCTCCCAGCGGCACCTCAGCAAGGCCGAGGTGCGGCGGATCGTGGACCTCGCCGCGAGCCTGCACATCACGGTCGTCCCCGAGATCGACTCGCCGGGGCACCTGGGCGCGGTCATCGCCGCGCACCCCGAGCTGCAGCTCGTCAGCGCGAGCGGCCGCACCCCGCGCGGCGCCGTCGACATCTCGAAGCCGGCCTCGGCGAAGATCGTCGACGAGCTGCTCCGCGAGTACGCCGGGCTGTTCCCCGGTGCCTTCTGGCACCTGGGCGGCGACGAGTACGTGGCCCTGATGGTGAAGAACCCCGAGGCCACGTATCCCCAGCTGGCGCGTGCCGCGACCGCGAAGTACGGGGCGTCGGGCCGGGTCCAGGACCTGGCGACCGGCTGGCTGAACGACCGGGCGGCCGTGGTCCGCCCGACCGGCAAGGCCATGCGCGTCTGGAACGACGGCTTCTTCACCGGCGGCGTCACCAGCGCCGACAAGGACCTCCAGGTCGCCTACTGGACGGGCAAGGAGATCGGGGCCAGGACGCCCGTCTCGTACCTGAGCGCCGGCCGCAAGGTGATCAACTACAACGACAAGTACCTCTACTACGTGCTCGGTCAGCCGAACCAGTTCGTGTACCCGACCGGGCGCCTCATCTACGAGCAGTGGACGCCGCTCGTCCTGCGCGGCAGCACTCCGGTGCCCGCCCGCTACGACCCCCAGATCCTGGGCGGCAGCTTCGCCGTCTGGGGCGACCTCCCGAACGCCCAGACCCAGGCGCAGGTGGCGGCCGGCATCCGGATGCCGCTGGCGGCGACCGCCCAGAAGCTCTGGGACGCCAGGAAACCGGCACTCGGCTGGGCGGCCTTCCAGACGCTGGCGGGACGCGTGCGCGGCTGACGCTGCCGCTGATCTCCGTGGACTCCGGCGCCCGGGGTGCCGTACGGTCCCTGTTCGGCGGCCGCGCGGCCGCCCGGCGTGCTCGGGGAGGGGGGCGCCGCGCATCCGTGGGGGTCCGCTTTCCGCATGCTCAGAAACCCCGGTGGCCTGGCGGGCGCCGTCGTGCCGCTGCTCGCCGCCAATGCCGCCGTCGACGTCGTGCTCGGCCTGTTCGACATCCGCTTTCTCGTCGTGGGCGACCAAAGCGGTGACTTCGACGCCGCCGTGATCGGCGGCGCCGACCTGAACCCGCTCTACAGCCTCGCGTTCATGCTGTACGTGGCGACCGGCGTGGTCTTCATCGTCTGGTTCCACCGGCTGCGGCAGAACGCCCAGGTGTGGGCGGGCGACCAGCAGGAGCGCGGTGTCGGCTGGGCCATCGGCGGCTGGTTCGTCCCGATCGGCAATCTGTGGATCCCGCGCGGGATCGCCGCCGACATCTGGCGGGCCAGCCGTTTCGCGCCGACCGCGGCCGACCGGCCGGGGGAGCTGTCGTTGATCAACGCCTGGTGGGGCTTCTGGGTCGCGAGCACGCTGGTCAACTGGATGTCCGGGGTGCTGTTCCGCGGGGCGGCGGACGCCGCGGCGTACACCGCCGCGACCTGGTGGTCGGCGACGGGCTACGGCCTGGACATCGTCGCCGCGCTGTACGCGATCCGCTTCGTCCGCTGCCTGACCTCTATGCAGCACGCGAGGGCCACTGGCATGATTCCGGCCGCGCAGTGACGAAAACGCGCCGGGCGGCGCAGTAGTGGAAGTACTGCTTCCGCATAGCTGGCGAGGAGGCGTCCATGACGTCCGTGACGAGCACGAGCCTGCAGGAACTGATCGACCGCGCCGACGAGCGGGGCCTCGCGGCCGCCGGGCTCGCCTGCCTCGACCGGTGTCTGCCGCTGCTCTCGCCCGACGGTGCGGACGTCCTCCGGCCCGTCTGGGCCGCCGTCGCCCGCGGGGACGGCGGTGCCTGGGGCGAGGCCGTCGCGAAGGCCCGGGTCGAACTCGACGGCGTGGGCTCCGGGGCCGGTGACGAGGCCGCCGCCCTGGTGCGCGGGATGCTCGACGGCGCGCCCGCCGACTGGGCCGGGGAGCCGCTGCGGGAGTGGGCCCGGCGCTGTTCCGAGGCGGCGCTCACCGCGCACGCCCACCACGACGCCACCGACGCGGGCCCGCTGTACGCGGGCGAGCTCCGGCGCCAGCAGGCCGTCCTGGAGGCCGTGGCGCACGGGCCGACCGGACTGCGCCGCGCCCGCGACCTCTCGACCGAGGGCGGGCGCGTCCTGCGCGCGGTCGTCTCGCGCAGGGCGCGCACCGCCTGAGCCGCGTCCGCGTGGCACCGGTGCGACTCCGGGCCGTACGGACCGGGTAGCACCGCCTGAGCCGTGCGCCCGTCAGGCCTCCGGCTCGGTGTCCGCGATCGCCAGCGAACCGATCGCCTCGGAGATCTCCCGCTCGGCCCTGGCCTTGTCGAGGCCGAGGTCGGCGAGCACGCCCTTGCCGTCCTCGAACTCCAGGAGCGCGAGCAGGATGTGCTCGGTGCCCACGTAGTTGTGGCCGAGCCGCAGGGCCTCCCGGAAGGTGAGCTCCAGGACCTTCTTGGCGTCCGCGTCGTACGGGATGAGCGCGGGCACCTCCTCGACGGCCGGCGGCAGCGTCGCCGTGACCGCCTCGCGGAGCCGCTCCGCGGTGACGCCCTGGCCGGCGATCCAGTGGCCCGCGAGCCCCTCCGGCTCGGCCAGCAGGCCGAGGGCCAGGTGGGCCGGGACCGTCTTGTCGTTGCGGGCGGCTGAGGCCTCGTTCTGCGCGGCCATCACGACGTTGCGGGCCCGGGGCGTGAACCGGCTGAAGCCGGCGTTCGGGTCCATCTTCGCCGCGTCCGCCTCCTTGTCGTCCTTGGGGACGAACCGCTTCTGGGCGGCCTGCCGGGTGACGCCCATGCTCTTGCCGATGTCGGTCCAGGAGGCGCCGGCCCGCCGTGCCTGGTCCACGAAGTGGCCGATGAGGTGGTCGGCGACCTCGCCGAGGTGGTCCGCCGCGATGACCGCGCCGGACAGCTGGTCGAGGGCGTCCGAGTGGGACTTCTTGATCGCTTCGATCAGGTCGTCGAGTCGCACCGGGTTGTTCATGCCGAGAGGATTCGTCATGAGTGCAACCCTAGGTTGACACCCCTGGATTGTCAACGGTCGGTTGACAGTTGTGGTCGACAGTCGTGGCGGGTCTGGGGGCGGGCCGCGGTCGAAAGGTGCGGGCGAAGGCGCGGGCAAAAGAAAAGGGCGCCCCTCGTGGGCGCCCGTAACCGCAGGTGAAAGGAAGACGACCGGGGCCGCCACCCCCCACAGGAGAGGCCCCGGTCGTCGTCCGCGGAGCCGCAGCACGGCCCCGTACTCCTAACAGCGCCGGGCATGCGTTTTCTGTCACACCCCGAAGTTGCGAGTTGCACAAAGAACCGGACCCGCGTGGACGCGGCGCCCGAAAAGGACGTAGCGTTCTGCTGCGCCCGGGCGGCGTGGCGGTGACGACCAGCCGCGATGAGCGCGACGACGGACAGGTGTGGGGAGTGCTGGGGGACGACGCGGAGCTGACAGCCGCAGTGCTCGCCGCGCAGGAGGGCGACGAGCACGCCTTCCGTACCGTCTACCGCGCGGTGCATCCGCGGCTGCTCGGATACATACGCACCCTGGTCGGCGAGGCCGACGCGGAGGACGTGGCTTCCGAGAGCTGGCTGCAGATCGCCCGCGACCTCGACCGCTTCGACGGCGACGCGGACCGGTTCCGCGGCTGGGCCGCCCGCATCGCCCGCAACCGCGCCCTGGACCACATCCGGATGCGCGGCCGCCGCCCCGCCGTCGGCGGCGACGAGACCGAGCTCACCGACAAGCCCGCCGACTCCGACACCGCGGACGAGGCCCTGGAAGCCCTGGCCACCGGCCGCACCATGCACCTCATCGCCCAACTGCCGCAGGACCAGGCCGAGGCCGTCGTCCTGCGGGTCGTCGTCGGACTCGACGCCAAGAGCGCTGCCGACACCCTCGGCAAGCGGCCCGGCGCCGTCCGCACCGCCGCACACCGCGGCCTCAAGAAACTCGCCGAACTCCTCGGCACGGCCGGTGCCGACGACACCGCCCCGCTGGACGGCGTCCCTCCGCAGCGCGGCCCCCGGCCCGGGGCCGGCGCCCCCGGCGGTGTGACGCAATCGCGCGCGCGGACGCAGAAGGACATGTGATGGCCGACGAGCGGTACCAGTGGCTCGACCAGGAGGCCGCGGAGCGGCTGCTGCGCGGCGAGCCGGTCGACCCCGTCGACGACGCCTCCCGCGCGCAGGCCGAACTCCTCGCGCGCGTCCTCGACACGGCCCGCACCCCCGCCGTCGGCCCGCTCGCGGGATCCGGCGGGGAGCTCCCCGGCGAGGCCGCCGCGCTCGCCGCCTTCCGCAAGGCCGCCGCCGAGCGTGCGGCCGCCGCCGTACCGGGATACGCCGGCCAGGCCGCCACCGATCTCGGCCGCGTCCGGATCGCGCCCGTGCTCACCGGCCGCCGCTGGGGACGCTCCCTGCGCTACGGCCTGGCGGCCGCGGTCGCCGCCGTCACGGTCGGCGGTGTCGCCGTCGCGGCGGGCACCGGCATGCTGCCGCTGACCACCGACCCGGAGCCCGGGAAGTCGGTCGTGTCCGTCGGCACCACACCGCCCGGCGAGTCCGGCAGCCCCGGCACCTCCGGCTCGCCCAGCGGCGGCGCCGGCACGCAGGTCCCCGGCGTCCCGACCGACCGGGACGGGCAGACCGCCACTCCCGGCGCCACGGACGGCCCCGGCACCGCCTCGGCGGGAGCCGGCGGCGGCGACGGCGCCACCGCCACGCCCGGTGAGACCGCCGACGGTCGCACGCCGGACGCCGACGAGCGCGCCAAGGTGATCCAGGCCTGCCAGGACTACCGCGCCGGCCGGCTGGCCGACAGCGGCCGCGACCGGCTCACGAACGCGCTCAGGAGCGGCGAGACCGTCAAGCGCTACTGCGACCGGATCCTCTCCGGCGCGCCGGCCACGGCCACCGCCACGCCCAAGCCCACCGCCGGACGGACGTCCTCCAGCGGCGGCTCGGGCAGCGGCGGCTCCGGCGATTCCGACTCGGGCAGCGCCGACGGCGACGACAAGAGCGACCGAGGCGACCGGGACCGGGACCACGGGAAGAACGGCGACCACGGCGGCGGGAAGACCGGCGCGGCGGGCGGCGGGACGCACGGCGCGGCGGGCGGAACGGGCGGCGGAACGCACGGCAGGGACCGCTGACGTTCACGGCGCCGACGGGGGTGTGACACTTTTCGACCCCGCGACGCAGTACTGAATGAGCCGACTGGTCATCGGCGAGCGCAAGGAGCCGGGGTTCCCCCCGTACCTTCGGCTCGGCGCACCGGGGCGGGTGGGGGACGTTCCCCCGGTCCCACCCGCGCCCTCTCTCCTACGGGGTCACCCGCGCACGACGGTCCTTCGCACGAGGCTCCCGCACACGGCGGTCACCAGTGCACGACGACCTTGTCGCCCACCTTCACCTGGTCGAACAGCACCGCGAGCCTGGCCTTGTCACGGACGTTCACGCAGCCGTGCGAGCCGCCGTTGTAGCCGCGGGCCGCGAAGTCGGCCGAGTAGTGCACCGCCTGGCCGCGGCTGAAGAACATCGCGTACGGCATCGGCGTGTGGTAGATCGTCGACGTCCAGTTGCGGGCCTTCCACTCCACCTTGAACTCGCCCTCGCGGGTCGGGGTGTTCTCCGAGCCGAAGCGCACGTCGAGCGACGACACGACCTTGCCGTCGATCATCCAGGCCAGCGTCCGGCTCTCCTTGCTGATGCACAGCACCCGCCCGGTCATGCAGCGCGGGTCGGGCGTGTCCAGCTTGTTGGTCGTGGACGGCTTCAGTTCGTCGGCCGTCGGCCGGTGCGTCATGGCGAGCAGCCGCTGCCAGGTGACCTCGTCCACCGAACCGGTCTGCGGCAGCTCCCGCTTCTTCTGGAAGGCCTTCACCGAACCCGCCGTCATCGTCCCGTAGAAACCGGTGGGCGCCCGGTCGAAGTAGCCGATCTGGCGCAGCCGCGCCTGGAGCTCGCGCACCTGCTCGTTCTCGTCGCCGTCGTCCATCAGGACCTTGGGCTTCGGCTTCTCCGTCGTGGGCGTGGCCGACGGCTTGTCGTCGGACGAGGGCGTCGCCGGCGGAGCCGTGGTGCCGGCCGACGGCGTCGTCGTACCGCCCGCGCCCCCGCCGGAACCGGAGCCCGCCGCCTGGGCCGTACAGCCGGCGGCGAGCGCGACGGCCGCGGCGGCCAGCACTGCTCTGCGTATGACGGATGACGAACGCTTCATCGGAGCCCCCCGGGAAGAATGACGTGTGTACGAAGTGATGCTTCCCGCGCCCGAGTGGTTGCGCACGTGACCGAAAAGAGACGGGCATGCTGGGAGCGAGCACGACGTCGATCGGGAGGCACAGCACATGGCGCGCGAGTCGGAGTCGGGGCTGCCCGTGGAGCCGGTCTACGGGCCGGAGGCCCTGGAGGGCTGGGACCCGGCCGAGAAGCTGGGCGAGCCCGGCGCGTACCCCTTCACCCGTGGCGTGTACCCGTCGATGTACACCGGCCGGCCGTGGACGATGCGCCAGTACGCCGGCTTCGGCACGGCCGTCGAGTCCAACGCCCGCTACAAGCAGCTCATCGCGAACGGCACCACGGGCCTTTCGGTCGCCTTCGACCTGCCGACCCAGATGGGCCACGACTCCGACGAGCCCATCTCGCACGGCGAGGTCGGCAAGGTGGGCGTGGCCGTCGACTCGCTCGACGACATGCGGGTCCTCTTCGACGGGATCCCGCTGGACAAGGTGTCCACGTCGATGACGATCAACGCCCCCGCCGCGCTGCTGCTCCTGCTCTACCAGCTCGTCGGCGAGGAGCAGGGCGTCCCCGCGGACCGGCTGACCGGCACCATCCAGAACGACGTGCTGAAGGAGTACATCGCCCGCGGCACGTACATCTTCCCGCCGCAGCCCTCGCTGCGCCTGACCGCCGACATCTTCAAGTACTGCCGGGCCGAGATCCCGAAGTGGAACACCATCTCGATCTCCGGCTACCACATGGCGGAGGCGGGCGCCTCGCCCGCGCAGGAGATCGCCTTCACCCTCGCCGACGGCATCGAGTACGTCCGCACCGCGCTCGACGCCGGCATGGACGTGGACGAGTTCGCGCCACGGCTCTCCTTCTTCTTCGTCGCGCGCACGACGATCCTCGAGGAGGTCGCCAAGTTCCGGGCGGCCCGCCGGATCTGGGCACGGGTGATGAAGGAGGAGTTCGGGGCCAGGGATCCCAAGTCGCTGATGCTGCGCTTCCACACCCAGACCGCCGGCGTGCAGCTCACCGCCCAGCAGCCCGAGGTCAACCTGGTCCGGGTCGCGGTCCAGGGCCTCGCGGCCGTCCTCGGCGGCACCCAGTCGCTGCACACCAACTCCTTCGACGAGGCCATCGCCCTGCCGACGGACAAGTCCGCCCGGCTCGCGCTGCGCACCCAGCAGGTCCTCGCGTACGAGACCGACGTCACCGCGACCGTCGACCCGTTCGCCGGCTCGTACGTCGTGGAGAAGATGACCGACGACGTCGAGGCCGCGGCCCTGGAGCTCATGCGGAAGGTCGAGGACCTCGGCGGCGCCGTCAACGCGATCGAGCGCGGCTTCCAGAAGAACGAGATCGAGCGGTCCGCCTACCGCATCGCGCAGGAGACCGACTCCGGCGAGCGGGTCGTCGTCGGCGTCAACCGCTTCACCCTGGACGTCGAGGAGCCCTACGAGCCGTTGCGGGTCGACCCGGCGATCGAGGCCCAGCAGGCCGAACGGCTCGCGAGGCTGCGCGCCGAGCGTGACCAGGCGGCCGTGGACACGGCGCTCGCGGAGCTGAGGAAGGCGGCGGAGGGCACGGAGAACGTCCTCTACCCGATGAAGACGGCGCTCAGGGCGCGGGCCACGGTCGGCGAGGTCTGCGACGCGCTGCGCCAGGTCTGGGGCACCTATGTCCCCACCGACGCCTTCTGACGCTGCCCGCCGCCCGCCTTCCGATCTTCCGCGATGCGAAACACCGGAGCAGAGTGTCGTACGCACGTGCGACACTCCGCTCCATGCTGGGTGTCACCGATCTGCCGACCTATCTCGCCGGGCTCGTCCTCATCATCCTCCTCCCGGGGCCGAACTCGCTGTACGTGCTGTCCGTCGCCGCCCGCAAGGGCACCAGGACCGGATACAAGGCCGCCGCCGGCGTGTTCACCGGCGACACGGTCCTGATGACCCTGGCCGCCCTCGGCGCGGCCTCGCTGCTCCAGACCACCCCGCTGCTCTTCATGATCGTCAAGTACGCGGGCGCGGGCTACCTGGCCTGGATGGCCTACGGGATGCTGCGCGCCGCCCGCGAGATGTGGCGCACCCGCGGCCAGGCCGTCGCGGACGAGCCGGCCACCGAGGGCGCCGCGGGTCCGGTGGAGCGCCCCTACCGCCGCGCCCTGATCATCAGCCTGTTCAACCCCAAGGCGATCCTCTTCCTGATCTCCTTCTTCGTGCAGTTCGTGGACCCGTCCTACGCCTACCCGGCGCTGTCCTTCCTGGTCCTCGGCACCCTGCTGCAGCTCGGCAGCTTCCTCTACCTGACGACGCTCATATTCGGCGGCACCCGCCTCGCCGCCGCCTTCCGCCGCCGCAAGCGCCTCTCGGCGGGAGCGACCTCCGCCGCCGGCGCGCTCTTCCTCGGCTTCGCCGTGAAGCTCTCGCTCAGCAGCGCCGCCTGACCGGTTGACCCTGACACCGTGTGAGGCCGTTCCGTAGGAGACGTCATGTTCACCATCGGAGACTTCGCCCGGCACGGGCGGGTGTCGGTCCGCATGCTGCGTCACTACGACGCCATCGGACTGCTGCGCCCGGCCCACGTCGACCCGCACAGCGGCTACCGCTTCTACTCCGCGGACCAGCTCGCCCGGCTCAACCGCGTCATCGCGCTCAAGGACCTCGGCTTCACCCTCGAACAGGTGGCGGCCATCCTCGACGACGAGATCGGCGCGGACGAGCTGCGCGGAATGCTGCGCCTGCGCCAGGCCGAGCTGGAGACGGCCCTGGAGGAGGCGCGGGCCCGGCTCGCCCAGGTCGGTGCGCGGCTCCGAGCCATCGAGAGCGAGGGACGCATGTCCACGCAGGACGTCGTCGTCAAGAAGATCCCCGCCGTCCGGATCGCCGAGCTCAGCGGCACCGCCGGCAGCTTCGGGCCGAAGGACATCAGCCCGGTCATCGGCCCGCTGTACGAGGAGCTGTGCGGCCGCCTGGAGGCGGCGGGCGTCACCGGGTTCGGCCCGGGCATCGCCTACTACGAGGACGCGGGCAGGGGCGACGGATCGGTCGTCGTGCACGCCGGCATGACCGTCCCCGAGGGGACGGCCGCGGAGGGCGTGCTGGTGCACGTCCTGCCGGGCATCGAGGAGGCCGCCACCATCGTCCACCGCGGCTCCATGGACGGGATCCTCCCGACCGCCCAGACCCTGGCCTCCTGGATCGACACCAACGGCTACCGCTCCGCCGGCTACGCCCGGGAGCTGTACCTGGAGTGCCCGGAGGACCCCGCCGGCTGGATCGCCGAGATCCAGGAGCCGATCACCCGGGGCTGACCCGGTCCGGCGCGTGGGCCCCGTCCGGCCGGCGGGCCCGGTCCGGCGCGCGGGCCGGGTCCCCGGGTCTCACCGGCCGCCGAGGGCCCGTCGCTTCAGCTTCAGGGCGCGGCGGGCCAGGCGGCGCAGGCCCGGGTGGCGGGGGACCGGGAGGCCGCCGGGGAGGCCGAGCGAGGTGAGCCGGCGCCGGGTGAAGTGGTGCCGGGTGCCGGCCGCGAGCGGGCCCGACAGGTGCCGTACGGCTTCCTCGCGCAGGTCCGGCCGGATCCTCGGCTGCATCGCGAAGCCCACCGCCGCGACCAGGCCGGTCAGTTCCGGCAGGCCGAGCGCCGGCTGCCCGGGGTCCTCCAGGTCGGGCACCAGCGAGTCCACCAGGACCACCGGCACCCGGTTGCTGTTCTGGTACGGCGAGAGCCGGGCCAGCAGCGGCCGGGTGCCGACCCTGGCGGTCTCGATGCCGTAGAAGGCGCTCGCCGTGAACAGCGCCGTCGAGAAGCAGCCCACGACGAGCGCGGGCCGCAGCTCCCGGTAGAGCACCTCGGCGAGCACCGGCCGGTCCTCGACGGTGAGCTCGGCGCCCAGCGTCTCCGCCTCCCGGACCAGGGCCTTCGACCAGGCGTCGGGGGCCGTCGGGTGCGGCTTGAAGACCAGCCGGCGGTGGCCGCGGGCGACCGCGCCCCGCACCATCCGCAGGTGCAGTTCGCCCTCCTCCTCGGCGGTGAGGAGCGAGAGCGCCGCCAGGTACTGGCCGAGCAGCAGGGCGGGGCCCCGCTCCGCGCCGGGATCCGTGGCCTCGGGACCGGAGAGTTCCTCGACGACCTTGGTGAAGGCCTCCGTCGGCACGGTCTCCGGGGCCGCGCCGAACTCGGCCAGCAGCAGCGGCGCGAGACCGGGGACCAGGTCCAGGTGGAGCAGCCGGCGCACCCGTTCGCCGACCAGCGGGTCGATCTTGTTGCGGGTCGGGCCGTAGCTCATCAGGCCGTCCGCGTAGACGTCGATCGGCGCGTCGGGGAAGAGCTGGGCGATCGTCAGGGCGGGCGCGACCTGGAGGGATTCCACGACGAGTTCGACCCGGTCGGTGCCGAGCCCCCACAGCCGCCGCAGGTGCCGCTGGAGCAGCGGCAGGTCGTCCGGGCGCGGGGTCCAGCCGCCGGGGTGCAGCGGCTCGATGGTCTCGTTCCAGTCGAGGACCTCGTCGAACCGGCCGCGCAGCCGCTCGAATCCGGGCATCCGGTCCACCGGGGTGGTGGTCTCCGGCACGGCCGCGTTGGTGGAGACGAGCAGGAGGCGCCGCCCGGCCGGGCGGAAGCAGCCGCTGTCGAGGGCCGCGGCGAGCGTGACCGCCCCGTACAGGGTGGAGGCGTAGAAGATCTGGGTGGTTCCGGTGCGGTTCTCGCTGCTCATGCGGCGTTCTCTTCCTGGGCCGGGGCGGCGGGTGCGGCCGGGGCGGGCGCGGGGCGGCGGCGCTTGAGCCGGCGCAGCGGGCCCGCGCGGTCCTCGCCCATCGCGGACAGGGCCTCGGCGAGCACGTCCTGCGGCAGCCGGCGCAGCGCGCCCGAGCTCATGGCCCGCAATTTCCTGCCGACCTCGGGTTCGAATTTCGCCATGTTGCCGATGTGGTGGGAAATCACCGCGCAATAGGTACGGACGGCTTTCGGAAGCAGGAGATCCGCATCGGGATCGTTCTTTGTCTCGTCGATCACCTGATCGAAAGCGCGGATGAAATCGAGCTGCCGGACGTCACCGATCTGCGTGAGCGAGGTGGCGACCCCGCGCCGGTAGAAGATTCCCAGATCACCGGTCACGGCGAAGGATTCCGCCTCCCGGTGCAGCCGCCAGATCCACGGCCGGTCCTCGGCGGTCCGCAGCCCGTGCGGGAAGTGCAGGAGCCCCCGGTCGAGCAGCCGCCGGTGGTACATCCCGGCCCAGGCGTACGGGTAGTCCACCGAGGTCGTCCGGTCGGCCGGCAGGATCGCGTCCCGGGGGCGCAGCAGCTCCCCGCGCCGGCCCACCGGCGCCCGCCGCACGGAGCGGCTGCGGCCGGTCACCCGGACGTGGTCGGTGCGCAGGAAGTCGCAGTCCAGTTCGTCCATGGCGGCGACCAGGCCCGCGTAGAAGCCGGGCGAGAGCCAGTCGTCCCCGTCCAGGAAGGCCACGTACCGGCCGCGGGCCTGGTCGAGACCGGTGTTGCGGGCGGTCGCCAGTCCCTCGTTGCGCGCGTGCCGGAGCAGCCGGGCCCCCGGGATCTCGCGCTCCGCCCGTGCCAGGAGCTCCGGGGTCCCGTCCGTCGAACAGTCGTCGACCAGCAGGAACTCGAAGTCCTCACGGGCGTTCGCGCGCAGGCTTCTGAGGGCGTCGGGGGCATATGTCTGCACGTTGTAGAACGGCACGACGACGGAGAGCTTGACCACGGAACCGACGCTAGGCGGCGCCCCGGCATTCGTCCTGACCGGCAAGGGGATGCTCGGTGAACACGAAGCGGCGAGCCCCTTAACCGCCCCGGATCCGCTTCTCTTTCTGTCCGTTTCCCGCAATGCGTCATGGTGCTGTTAACCATTTGTTGTGGCCCAGTTGGGCTGCGAATCCCCGGGCCCTCCTAGCGTCCTGGACGTGCCATCACGTACCGATCGAGCGGTGCGCGTCGCCGTTCTCGCCGACTCCGACACCCGGTGGAAATGGGGCGTGCTCACCGCACGCAGAATCAGCGCCGAAGACGCCCCCGCTCCCACGGGATTCGTGCTGCGCGGCCGCGCCACCCCCACCTCCCGCCAGCTCGCCGAGACGGCGGTGTCCGACACCGCACCGCGCGAGGTGACGGGCACGGAGTTCCTGCGTGAGGTACGCGACGCCGCCGACCGCGGAGAGGGCTACGACGTCGTGGTGCTCGCCCTCGTCGGCGGCACCGTCCGCGCCATGCTCCAGGGCCTCGCCGACCTCGCCCTCGACCGCCGCCCGGTGCTCGTCACCGGCTATGTCGGCGTCGTCTACGAGAAGCTCGCCGACGGGCTCCTGCTGCGGCACGGCGCCGACGTCGTCCTCGCCAACTCCCGCCACGACGCGGAACGTTTCCGTGCCGTGTACGAGGGCGTCGGCGCCGATCCCGGCTCGGTCGTCGAGGCCGCCCTGCCCTTCCTGGGCGGCGCCCCGCACCGCCCCGAACCCGGCCGCGACACCCTGGTCTTCGCCGCCCAGCCCTCCGTGCCCGTCACCAAGGCCGAACGTGCCTACGTGCTGCGCCGGCTGGTCGAGCACGCCCGGCTGCGCCCGGACCGCGAGGTGCTGCTCAAGCTGCGCTCCCGGCCCGGCGAACACACCACGCACCTGGAGGAGTTCCCGTACCAGAAGCTGGTGCGCGACCTGCCGGTGCCGCCCAACTTCCGCCTCGTGTACGGGCACATGGGCGAGGTGCTGGACCGCACCGACCTGCTGGTCACCGTGTCCTCCACGGCCGCCCTGGAAGCCCTGCACCGGCGCGTCCCCACCGCGATCCTCACCGACCTCGGCGTGCGCGAGGCGCTCGGCAACCACCACTTCATCGGCTCCGGACTGCTCACGTCCTTCGACGCGCTCGACGAGGGCGCCGTACCGCGGCCCGACGAGCACTGGCTGGCCCGCCAGGGCGTCGGCGCCGCGGGACTGCCCGGGGGAGTCCCGTACGAGAAGGCCTTCGACGCCGCCCGCGAGCGGGTCGCCGAACTCCTCGCCGGGCCCGCGCTGCCGCCGGTCGCCCCGTACTACACGGCCGAGACCGCCGGCGGCTACCTGCCCGGCATCCTCGCCCGCCACCGCCTCGACGTCACCGCGCCCCAGCCCCGCGAGAGCGGGGTGCGCCGGATCGTCCGCGAGGCGGCACGCGGCGCCTACCGCCACGGCGTCCAGCGCGTGGCGCCCGTCATCCGCCGCCTGGGAGAACTCTGATGACCACCGACACGCCGACCGTGCTCGCCGTCATCCCCGCACGGGGCGGCTCCAAGGGCGTTCCCGCCAAGAACCTCGCCCCGGTCGCCGGGATCCCGCTGGTCGGCCGGGCCGTCCGGGCCTGCCTCGGCGCCCCCGGCGTGACCGACGTCGTCGTCTCCACCGACGACCCGGCCATCGCCGAGGCCGCCCGCGCCTTCGGCGCGGAGGCGGTCCACCGCCCCGCCGAGCTCTCCGGCGACACCGCGACCAGCGAGTCCGCCGTGCTGCACGCCATGGACGCCTTCGAGGCCACCCGGGGCCGCGGCGCGGACGTGGTGCTGCTCGTCCAGTGCACGAGCCCCTTCCTCACGCCGGAGGAGGTGGCCGAGACCGCCGGGCGGATCACCTCCGGCGCGGCCGACACCGCCTTCACCGCGGCCCCGAGCCACGGCTTCCTGTGGCGGGAGGCCGACGGCGACGCCACCGGCGTCAACCACGACAAGGCCCACCGGCCGCGCCGCCAGGACCGCGAGCCGGAGTACCTGGAGACCGGCGCCGTCTACGCGATGGCCGCCGAGGGCTTCCGCACCCACGGCCACCGCTTCTTCGGCCGCACCGCGCTCGTCGTCACCGACCCGGCCCGGGTCCTGGAGATCGACGACCCGCACGACCTGGCACGCGCCCGGGTCCTCGCGCCGCTGCTCGACACCCCGGCGACGCCCGTCCTCGCCGACGTCGACGCCGTCGTCCTCGACTTCGACGGCACCCAGACCGACGACCGGGTCCACATCGACGCCGACGGACGCGAGTTCGTCTCCGTGCACCGCGGTGACGGCCTCGGCATCGCCGCCCTCCGCAGGGCCGGCGTGCCGTTGCTGATCCTCTCCACCGAGCAGAACCCCGTCGTCGCCGCCCGCGCGCGCAAGCTTCGCATCCCCGTGCTGCACGGCGTGGACCGCAAGGACCTCGCCCTCAAGCAGTGGTGCGACGAGCAGGGCATCGACCCGCAGCGCGTGCTCTACGCCGGCAACGACGTCAACGACCTGCCCTGCTTCCACCTCGTCGGCTGGCCCGTCGCGGTGGGCAGCGCCCACGACGCCGTACGGGCCGCCGCCCGCGCGGTCACCCACACCCCCGGCGGCTCCGGAGCGATCCGCGAGATCGCCGCCTGGCTCCTCGGACCCGAGCTCACCATCCCCGAGCCCCGCACCCCCAACTCGTAAGGAACCACCACCATGAGCAGCAACCGTCTCCGCACCCTCGGCAGCAAGACCGCCGGCCCGGGCATGCCCGTGTACATCACGGGTGAGATCGGCATCAACCACAACGGCGACCTGGACAACGCCTTCGCGCTCATCGACGTGGCCGCCGAGGCGGGCTGTGACGCCGTCAAGTTCCAGAAGCGCACCCCGGAGATCTGCACCCCGCGCGACCAGTGGGACATCGAGCGCGACACGCCCTGGGGCCGGATGACGTACATCGACTACCGCCACCGCGTCGAGTTCGGCGAGGACGAGTACCGGGCCATCGACGAGCACTGCAGGAAGCGCGGCATCGACTGGTTCGCCTCCCCGTGGGACACCGAGGCCGTCGCCTTCCTGGAGAAGTTCGACGTCCCCGCCCACAAGGTGGCCTCCGCCTCCCTCACCGACGACGAGCTGCTGCGCGAGCTGCGCGCCACCGGCCGCACGGTGATCCTCTCCACCGGCATGTCCACCCCCAAGCAGATCCGCCACGCGGTGGAGGTCCTGGGCTCCGACAACATCCTGCTCTGCCACGCCACCTCCACGTACCCGGCGAAGGCCGAGGAGCTCAACCTGCGCGTCATCCAGACGCTGATGGACGAGTACCCGAACGTCCCGATCGGCTACTCCGGCCACGAGACCGGCCTGCAGACCACCCTCGCGGCCGTCGCCCTCGGCGCCACCTTCGTGGAGCGCCACATCACCCTCGACCGCGCCATGTGGGGCTCCGACCAGGCCGCCTCCGTCGAGCCGCAGGGCCTGCAGCGCCTGGTCCGCGACATCCGCACCATCGAGACCGCGCTGGGCGACGGCGTGAAGAAGGTCTACGAGTCGGAGCTCGGCCCGATGAAGAAGCTCCGCCGGGTCCAGGGACTCGTCTCCGCATGACCGGCCAGCTGGCGTTCGTCGAGAGCCCGGTCCAGCTGCTGAACGTCCTGGAGTGGGCCCACGCCACGGCCCACCGCCCCGCCCCGACCCTGCCCGCCGTCCCGGCCCAGCCGGCCGGCGGGCGCCGGGCCGGGGCCGCCGCCCCGGCTCCCGGTGCCGACGACGGCCCGGTCGTCGTGACCGGGCGGGGCACCGCCCCGGTCGGGCCGCTCGCCGGGCTCGGGCTCACCGTGGTCGTGCTGTCGCCCACCGACCCCATGTCCCGCGGGCAGCTGCGCCGGATGGCCCAGCTGGCGCGGGACGAGGGGGTCACGGTGAAGTGGCAGGACGCGCGGCAGGGCCGGGGGGCGCTGGCCAGCACGCTGCGCGAGCTCGCGGCGCCGCTGCGGACCGCGGAGCGGGTGATCGTCGGGGATCCGTTCTCACGCTACGTCCAGCTGCTGCTCACCCTCTTCGGGCCCCGCCGGGTCACCGTCGTCGACGACGGCACCGCCACCATGGAGTTCGCCGCCCAACTCGCGCGCGGCGAGCGGCTGGTGCGCTGGCACCGGCGGGGCAGCGGACGGGGGCCGCGCGAGCTGGTGCTCGCGCCGGTCACCACGCTCGCCCGCCGCAAGCTCGCGCCGGGCCGACGCCGCACCGTGGAGATCTTCACCTCGCTGCCGGTCGAACCGCCGCCCGGGACCATCGTCACCGCCAACGACTTCGCCTGGACCCGGTCCCGCTTCGGCCCGCCCCGGCTCACCCGCGGCGCCGACCTGGTCGGCACCTCCCTCGTCGAGACCGGCGTCGTCGACCCCGACGAGTACCTGCGGGCCGTCACCGTCCTGGCCCGCACCCACGGCGCCACCCGCTACTTCGCGCACCGCCGCGAGAGCGCCGAGAAGCTGCACCGGATCGCGGTGGAGACCGGTCTGGAAGTGGTCCGGCCCGACCTGCCGCTGGAGCTGATCGCCCGCCGCGGCCCCGTCGGCCGCACGATCGTCAGCTTTCCGTCCACGGTCGTGCACACCCTGCCGCTGGCCCTCGCCGGCACCGGCGTGAAGGTCGCCGTCTGCGAGATCGCCCCGGAGTGGCTGCGCGACAACGCCTCGCCCCGCGCCCAGGGCTTCCTGGCCGGCGTCGCCGGCACCGCCACCCGCACCGAGAGACTCGAATTCGGGTAACCATACCCACAGAGGGTGACCGTCATGCCCAAGGAACAAGATTTCTTTCCCCTATCGGGCTGAACTTTTCGTGATCAACGGGCAGTTGATCTCACTGGGGGCCTACCCTTCAAAAGGTGAACCAGTTGAAGTCCCGAGAGCCCGGTCCCGGCGCGGCGCCCGCAGCACTGCCCGGAACGCTGTCCGAACCCCTGCGCGCCGAACTGATCGCGTTCCGCAGGGACTTGCACATGCACCCCGAGCTCGGCAACCAGGAGTTCCGTACCACCGCCGCGGTCAGAGCCCGCCTGGAGGCCGCCGGACTGCGACCGCAGGTGCTTCCCGGCGGCACGGGGCTGATCTGTGACATCGGGACCTGGGACCGCGGACGGCCCATGCTGGCGATCCGCGCCGACCTCGACGCGCTGCCCATCCCGGACGTCAAGACCGTCCCGTACCGCTCCCAGGAGCAGAACCGGGCCCACGCCTGCGGCCACGACGTCCACACCACCGCCGTCCTGGGCGCCGGACTCGTCCTCGCCGAGCTCGACCGCCAGGGCCGCCTCCCCGCGGCCGTACGACTGCTCTTCCAGCCCGCCGAGGAGGTGCTGCCCGGCGGCGCCGCCGACGCCGTCGCGGCGGGCGTCCTGGACGGCGTGGGCCGGATCCTCGCGGTCCACTGCGACCCCCGGGTCGACGCCGGCAAGATCGGGCTGCGGCCCGGCCCCATCACCTCCGCCTGCGACCGCCTGGAAGTGACCCTCGACGGTCCCGGCGGCCACACGGCCCGCCCGCACCTCACGACCGACCTGGTCACGGCCGCCGCCCGCATCGCGGTCGACGTGCCCGCCGTGCTGGCCCGCCGGGTGGACGCCCGCTCCGGGCTCTCGGTCACCTGGGGCCGCATCGAGTCCGGCCACGCGCCCAACGTCATCCCGCAGCACGCGGAGCTCTCCGGCACCATCCGCTGCCTCGACCTGCCGACCTGGCGCGAGGCCCCCGACCTGGTCCACGCCGCGATCGACGAGATCGCCACGCTGCACCGCGCCAAGTCGACCGTCGACTACGTCCGCGGCGTCCCGCCGGTCGTGAACGACCCGGTGATCACCGAGCTGCTCCGCGACGCCATGACCGCCCGCCGCGGCCCGCTCTCGGTGGAGGACACCGAGCAGTCGCTCGGCGGTGAGGACTTCTCCTGGTACTTGGAGCACGTCCCCGGCGCCATGGCCCGCCTCGGCGTCCGCACGCCGGGCGACACGCGGGTCCGTGACCTGCACGCCGGCGACTTCGACGTCGACGAGCGGGCCATCGGGGTCGGCGTGGAGCTGTTCACCGCGGCCGCGCTGCTCGACGCCACGCCGAAGGCCGCCAAGCGCTGACCGGGCCGCCGGCCGGCGGGTCGATCGGCGGTCGATCGGGGGCCGGGCCGGGCTTCGGCGCAAACGACGAAATCCGGACTTTTAAGTACGACTTAACGAGCGAGCGGAGGCGGTTCATCCGCCCGGCCCAAGGCCCGGCGTGTCGCTTCGTGGCCCGGCCCGTACGCCCGTACCAGCGTGTATGACGGGCGGTATCGGGCCGGACGCCGCCGGTGTCCGGCCTGGCTGGTTCGCGTCGATCCGATAACGACTCATGAACGGGTCTTTAACTGACATCTACGCGCGTTACGATCGCCGCGAAACCAGCGCCGGAAGAGGCGCTTTCGGTCAGTCTTGAAGGGACCTCCTCTTGCGCCGGATCACCAGGATCACGACCGTGGGCATCGCCTCCGCGGCGCTCGCCCTGTCCGCCACCGCTTGTGGCAAGTCGTCGACGGACTCGGGCTCCTCCTCCGACTCCAAGGCCGTCAAGGCCGCCATCGCCTACGACATCGGCGGCCGTGGCGACCAGTCCTTCAACGACGCCGCCTACGCGGGTCTGAAGAAGGCCGAGGACGAGCTGGGCGTCAAGGGCGCCGAGGCCGAGCCCTCGGAGGGTGAGGGCGACGCCGACAAGGTGCAGCGCCTCACCGCGCTCGCCCGCGCCGGCAACAACCCGGTCATCGGCGTCGGCTTCGCCTACGCGCCGGCCATCGAGAAGGTCGCCAAGGCCTACCCGAAGACCACCTTCGGCCTGATCGACGACACGTCGAAGACCGGCCCGAACATCGCCAACCTCGTCTTCAACGAGGAGCAGGGCTCCTACCTGGCCGGCGTCGCCGCCGCCAAGGCGTCCAAGACCGGCACGGTCGGCTTCATCGGCGGTGTCGAGGTCCCGCTGATCAAGAAGTTCGAGGCGGGCTTCGTCCAGGGCGTCAAGGACACCAACCCCAAGGCCAAGGTGCTCACCCAGTACCTGACCCAGCCGCCGAACTTCGACGGCTTCTCGAAGCCCGACCTCGGCAAGGCCGCCGCGCAGGGCCAGCTCGACAAGGGCGCCGACGTGATCTACGCCGCCGCCGGTCTCGCCGGCTCCGGCGCGATCGAGGCCACCGCGAAGGCCGGCAAGTGGGCCATCGGCGTGGACTCGGACCAGTACAACCAGAAGGGTCTGGCCGCCTACAAGGACCACATCCTGACCTCGGTCACCAAGGACGTCTCGGACTCCGTCTACAACCTGATCAAGTCGGTCAAGGACGGCAAGCCGCAGAGCGGCGAGGTCCGCTACGGCCTCGCGACGGACGGCGTCGGTCTGGCCACGTCCAACCCGGCGTACTCCAGCATGACCGAGATGGTCGCCGCCGTGGACAAGGCGAAGAAGGACATCGTCGACGGCAAGATCACCGTCAAGACCACGCCGTAACGGCGACCCCAGGTCCTGACCTGAGCCTGCGGGCCCGGCTCCAGTGGCACCCCACCGGAACCGGGCCCCGGCCCCATTCCCCCGGAACGGGACCCAATCCCGTACGGGTTTTCAATTTTCGGCAGTGCTACGCGTGTAGATGTCCCAGCGGCACGATAACTTCGCCCCGCCCTGCCCTCCGCTCCCACTCCTTCCGGCCAAGGAGAGTGCGCCATCAACGCGTCCAGCCCCCCTGCCGTAGAACTCCACGGCATCACCAAGCGCTTCCCCGGCGTCGTCGCCAACAAGGACATCGCGATCACCGTTCGCAAGGGCACCGTGCACGCCCTCATCGGTGAGAACGGTGCCGGCAAGTCGACCCTGATGAAGATCCTCTACGGCATGCAGAAGCCGGACGAGGGCACCATCGCCATCGACGGCGAGCAGGTCTCCTTCTCCAGCCCCGGTGACGCCATCGCGCGCGGCATCGGCATGGTGCACCAGCACTTCATGCTCGCCGACAACCTCACCGTCCTGGAGAACGTCGTCCTCGGCGGCGAGAAGCTCTACGGCATCGGTGCCAAGGCCCGCAGGAAGATCCAGGAGATCTCCGACGCGTACGGCCTCGGCGTCCGCCCCGACGCGCTCGTCGAGGACCTCGGCGTCGCCGACCGGCAGCGCGTGGAGATCCTCAAGGTCCTCTACCGCGGCGCCAAGATCCTCATCCTCGACGAGCCGACCGCCGTGCTCGTCCCGCAGGAGGTCGACGCGCTCTTCGACAACCTGCGCGAGCTCAAGTCCGAGGGCCTGACCGTCATCTTCATCTCGCACAAGCTGGGCGAGGTCCTGAAGGTCGCCGACGACATCACCGTCATCCGCCGCGGCACCACGGTCGGCACCGCCGACCCGAAGACCGCCACCACCAAGCAGCTCGCCGAGCTGATGGTCGGCACCGAGCTGCCGTCGCCGGAGACCCGCGAGTCGACGGTCACGGACGTCCCGATGCTCCAGGTCAAGGGCCTCACCCTGACCGAGGCCGGCGCCGCCGCGGCCGCGCCGCTGACCAGCGCCGCCCCGCCGGACCCGTCCGGCGCGGTCGCCCTCCAGGAGGTCGGCGCGGGCCGCAAGCTCCTCGACGACATCTCGCTCACCATCCACAAGGGCGAGATCCTGGGCATCGCCGGTGTCGAGGGCAACGGCCAGACCGAGCTCATCGAGGCCCTCATGGGCATGAACGCCCCCGACGCGGGCGTCATCACCCTCGACGGCCGGGACATCTCCGCCACCTCGGTGCGCAAGCGCCGCGAGGGCGGCATCGGCTACATCCCCGAGGACCGCCACCGCCACGGCCTGCTCCTCGAGGCCCCGCTCTGGGAGAACCGCATCCTCGGCCACGTCACCGAGGCGCCCAACTCCAAGCGCGGTGTCCTCGACCCGAAGGCCGCCCGCAAGGACACCGAGCGGATCGTGCGCGAGTACGACGTGCGCACGCCCGGCATCGACGTCACCGCGGCCTCGCTCTCCGGCGGCAACCAGCAGAAGCTGATCGTCGGCCGCGAGATGAGCCACGACCCCAAGTTCCTGATCGCCGCCCACCCCACCCGCGGAGTGGACGTCGGCGCGCAGGCGCAGATCTGGGACGCGATCCGTGACGCCCGCCGCGAGGGCCTCGCGGTGCTGCTGATCTCCGCCGACCTCGACGAGCTGATCGGCCTGTCCGACACGCTCAAGGTCATGTACCGCGGCCGGCTCGTCGCGGACGCCGACCCCGCCACCATCACGCCCGAGCAGCTGGGCTCCGCCATGACCGGCGCGGCCACCGGCCACCTCGAAGGCACCGACGCGCCCTCCGCAGAGCACCCCGAAGACGGTGACGCCCGATGATGAAATTCGACAAGGACAAGCTGATCATCGGGGCCGCGGGCCCGGTGCTCGCGCTGGTCTCCTCGTTCGTGCTCACCGTGCTGGTGCTGCTCGCCACGGGTCTGGACCCGATCGAGCCGATCCGGATCATGATCGACCAGGCCGGCTTCGCCGACATCCAGGTGCTGATCGTCAACCAGACCGGGATCTACTACCTGGCGGCCCTGGCCGTGGCCATCGGCTTCCGGATGAACCTCTTCAACATCGGTGTCGACGGCCAGTACCGGCTCGCCGCGATGGTGTCCGCCCTGGTCGGCGCGTCCATCGAGCTGCCGGGTCCGCTGCACATCCTGGTGATCGTGCTGGTCGCGATGTTCACCGGTGCCTTCTGGTCCGGCATCGCCGGCATCCTGAAGACCACCCGCGGTGTCTCCGAGGTCGTCTCGACGATCATGCTCAACGCCATCGCGACCTCGCTGGTGGCCTGGCTGATCCTGCCGAAGAACTTCGGCGTCCAGCCCGAGGGCTCCAACAACCTCACCACCGGTGAGATCTCCGAGTCCGGCTGGTTCCCCGGCATCGACATGGGCGAGGGCAACGGCGTCATCTACGGCTTCACCTTCGTGGCGCTCGCGCTCGGTGTCGTCTACTGGTTCGTCCTCAACCGCACCCGCTTCGGCTTCGACCTGCGCGCCACCGGCGCCAGCGAGTCCGCCGCCCAGGCCAGCGGTGTCGACGCCAAGAGGATGATCCTCACCTCGATGCTGCTCTCCGGCGCCCTCGCCGGTCTGTCCGGCATGCCGACCCTGCTCGGCGAGACCCACACGTACAGCCTCGACTTCCCCGTGGGCGTCGGCTTCACCGCCATCACCATCGCGCTGCTCGGCCGCAACCACCCGGTCGGCATCTTCTTCGCCGCCCTGCTCTTCGCCTTCCTTGAGAAGGCCTCGTCGTCGCTCGACGTGGAGGGCTACCCGAAGGAGATCACCAAGATCATGCAGGGCATCATCGTGATCGCCGTGGTCGTCTCCTACGAACTCGTCCGCCGTTACGGCCTCCGCCGCCAGCAGCAGAAGGTCGGCGAGGAACTCGCCGCCGGCGGCGCCCTCAAGACCGACAAGGAGGTTGCGGCATGAGCACGGGCACCGTCACCAAGCCGAGCGCCGCGCCCAAGAAGGCGGGCGGCCGCCGCAAGCTCACCTGGCCCTGGATCCTGCTGATCGTCGCGGCCGGCCTCGTCCTCTTCTCGATGGTCCGCGCCATCTCCGGCGCCAACGACCTCACCTCGGTCGGCCAGGTCTCCGGCGCGCTGCAGCTCGCGGTGCCGATCGGTCTCGCCGGTCTCGGCGGTCTGTGGGCCGAGCGCGCGGGCGTCGTCAACATCGGTCTCGAGGGCATGATGGTCCTCGGCACCTGGTTCGGCGCCTGGGCCGGCTACCAGTGGGGCCCCTGGACGGGCGTCGTCGTGGGTCTGCTCGGCGGTGCGCTGGGCGGTCTGCTGCACGCGGTCATCACCGTCACGTTCAACGTGAACCACATCGTGTCCGGTGTCGCGATCAACATCCTCGCGGTGGGCTTCACCCAGTACCTGTCGAACTTCACCTTCGCCGAGGCCGAGGGCGGCTCCTCCAAGCAGTCCCCGCGCATCGACCAGATCACCCAGATCACCATCCCGGGGCTCTCGGACTGGCTGGCCGACCTCCAGGCCAAGCACTGGTTCCTGATCTCGGACGTGGCCGGCATCCTCGGCGGTCTGGTCACCAACCTGTCGCTGCTGACCGTGGTCGCCCTCCTGCTGGTGCCGGTCACCTGGTGGGTGCTGTGGCGTACGGCCTTCGGCCTGCGGCTGCGTTCCTGCGGTGAGAACCCGGTCGCCGCCGAGTCGCTGGGCGTCAACGTCTACAAGTACAAGTACATCGCCGTCGTCGTCTCCGGTGGTCTCGCGGGTCTCGGCGGCGCGTTCCTCGCGATCGTCTCCACCGGCATCTACCAGGAGGGCCAGACCGGCGGCCGCGGCTTCATCGGCCTCGCGGCGATGATCTTCGGCAACTGGATGCCGGGCGGCATGGCGATGGGCGCCGGCCTGTTCGGCTTCACCGACAGCCTCAAGCTGCGCGGCGGCGCCGAGAACGTCCACGCGATGCTGCTGCTGGTCGCGATGGTGCTCGTGATCGCCGCCCTGTGGCAGCTGTACAGGAAGAAGTACGTGGCCGCGGCGCTCTCCGCCTTCTTCTCGGCCGGCTTCTTCCTCTGGTACGCGCTCACCGACGAGGTCCCGAGCCAGTTCGTGGACGCCGCCCCGTACGTCACCACGCTGCTCGTGCTCGCCCTTTCGGCGCAGCGGCTGCGGATGCCGAAGGCGGACGGTCTGCCGTACCGGAAGGGCCAGGGCAAGTGACCCGGGCCGGATCCGAGCCGGACTGGGAGCTGCTGCGTACGACGGCGCGCGAGGCGATGTCCCACGCCTACGCCCCGTACTCGAAGTTCCCGGTCGGCGCGGCGGCCCTCGTCGACGACGGGCGGGTGGTCTCCGGATGCAACGTGGAGAACGCCTCGTTCGGCCTCGGCCTGTGCGCCGAGTGCGGCCTGGTCTCGCAGCTGCAGGCGACCGGCGGCGGGCGGCTCACGCACTTCGTGTGCGTGGACGGCAGCGGCGGCCCGCTGGTGCCGTGCGGCCGCTGCCGGCAGCTCCTGTACGAGTTCGGCGGCCCCGGGCTCGTCCTGGAGACGCCCGCCGGGTTCACCACCCTGGCGGAGATGCTCCCGCAGGCCTTCGGCCCGGACCACCTCGCCCAGTAGTACCTCCGAGCGGCCCTTCCGGCACGATGGGAAGGGCCGCTCCTCCTTTCCCCCTCTATGCGCGTAGAAAGAGGCACCATCACATGGACGTCATCTCCGTCATCCGCACCAAGCGGGACAAGGGCGAGCTGAGCCCCGAGCAGATCGACTGGGTCATCGACGCCTACACCCGCGGTGTGGTCGCCGACGAGCAGATGTCCGCGCTGGCCATGGCGATCCTGCTGAACGGCATGAACCGCGAGGAGATCGCCCGCTGGACGGCCGCGATGATCGCGAGCGGCGAGCGCATGAACTTCGACTCCCTCTCCCGGCCGACCGCCGACAAGCACTCCACCGGCGGCGTCGGCGACAAGATCACCCTGCCGCTCGCCCCGCTGGTCGCCGCGTGCGGCGCGGCCGTGCCGCAGCTCTCGGGCCGCGGTCTCGGCCACACCGGCGGCACCCTCGACAAGCTGGAGTCCATCCCGGGCTGGCGGGCGCTGCTGTCCAACGAGGAGATGCTGCACGTCCTCGACACGACCGGCGCGGTCATCTGCGCGGCGGGCGACGGCCTGGCCCCGGCGGACAAGAAGCTCTACGCGCTCCGCGACGTGACGGGCACGGTCGAGGCCATCCCGCTGATCGCCTCCTCGATCATGTCGAAGAAGATCGCCGAGGGCACCGGCTCCCTCGTCCTCGACGTCAAGGTCGGCACCGGCGCCTTCATGAAGAACATCGAGGACGCCCGCGAGCTGGCCTCCACGATGGTCGCGCTCGGCACGGACAGCGGCGTGAAGACGGTGGCCCTGCTCACCGACATGTCGACCCCGCTCGGCCTCACGGCGGGCAACGCGCTCGAGGTCCGCGAGTCGGTCGAGGTCCTGGCGGGCGGCGGCCCGGCGGACGTCGTCGAGCTGACGGTGGCCCTCGCGAAGGAGATGCTGGACGCGGCCGGCATCAAGGACGCCGACCCGGCGAAGGCCCTCGCCGACGGCTCCGCGATGGACGTCTGGCGCCGCATGATCGCCGCGCAGGGCGGCGACCCGGACGCGGCCCTCCCGGTCGCCCGCGAGCAGCACGTCGTGACGGCCCCGTCCTCCGGCGTCCTCACCCGCCTCGACGCCTACGACATCGGCATCGCCGCCTGGCGCCTCGGCGCCGGCCGCGCCCGCAAGGAGGACCCGGTGCAGGCCGGCGCGGGCGTCGAACTCCACGCGAAGCCCGGCGACACGGTGACGGCGGGCCAGCCGCTCCTGACCCTGCACACGGACACCCCGGAGAAGTTCGACTACGCCCTGAAGTCCCTGGAGGGCGCCTGGGACATCGCGCCGGCGGGCACGGCGTTCGCCCCGAACCCGATCGTCCTGGACCGCATCGCGTGACGCCCTTCGCCGCTGGCATGTGCCAGTGACACCTTCGGGTGAACGGGGCCGGTGGACCTCCACCGGCCCCGTTCGGCATGCTGGGATCGGTGTCACACCGAAAAGGAGACCGCCATGAGTGCACTCCCCGTCGATCCCGATCCGGGCCCGCACTGGGACGAGCTCGTCCGCTTCTGGGAGGAGTCGGACTGGCCCGAGGGCAGCAAGGTGGAGATCATCGATGGGATCATTGTTGTGACACCTCCGCCTGGCGCACCTCACAACCGCATTGCCGAGAAGGTTCACCGAAGGCTGTACACGGTGATCCCAGAGGACTGGGGCATCTACCAGACGCTCGGTGTCGCCCACCCTTCGCGTGGCCGCCTGTACGTCCCCGATCTCGTAGTGGTCCCTGATGGGGTCGTGGCCGAGTTGGAAGGTGGCGAGTACGCGCCCCTCACAGCGGCCGAGCTCATTGTGGAGGTCACGTCGCTGTCCAACGCGAGCTACGACCGGATGAACAAGGCGGCTGCCTACGCGGAGGCGAAGGTCCCCCTCTACCTGCTGATCGACCGGTTCGCGCCAGCAGGGCCGACCGTCACGCTCTACGGGGAGCCGAAGATCGACGTCTACCAGGAGCTCCAGAAGGTGAAGTTCGGGGAGGAGATCCACCTCCCCGAGCCCTTCGACCTCACGATCGACACCAGCGTCTTCCCGCTCGGCTGAGTGCCCCGCCGCGCCCCGCGATGAATTCCGGGCGCGGCGGCGGTCCACCACGTGTGGACACCTCACGCCCTCTTGAACTGCGGCTCTCCGGGCCGCCCGCGCCCACCGACGTCGGGCGGCTCTGCGCGCTGCTCGACGCCGCCGAGCCGACCGTCGTCGTCTGCGAGATCGGCGGCCTGGAGCCCGCCGGGCTCGCCGGCGTCGACGCCCTCGCACGGCTGCGGCTGACCGCACGACGGCGCGGACACCGTCTGGTGTTCACGGGCGCCGGGCCCGAGCTGCGTGAGATGCTCGACCTCTTCGGGCTCGGGGAGCTGCTGTGAGCACCCCGGAGGAGGTCAGGCCTCCAGTCGCTCCGGCAGGTCGAACAGCGGGAACCAGCGCTTGGTGTCCAGGAAGAAGTCCATCCCGCCGATCTTCCCGTCGTTCACCTGGAGCACGATCAGCGCCCACGGCGCGTACCCGCCCTCCGGGTCCGGGTGGTAGTGCGCGAAGGCCGGCTGGCCGTTCGCCACGGTCGGCACCAGCTTCGAGCCGCGGCACACCTCGCCGACGCCCAGCATCCAGCCCACGATGTCCTCGTGGCCGCGCAGCCAGAGGTCGTACGGCGGCATGGACATCGTCGCGTCCTCGTGGAGGAGCGCGGTGAGGGCCTGCATGTCGTAGCCCTCGAAGGCCGCCACGTAGCGGTCGAGCAGGGCCTTCTGCTCCTCGTCCAGGGGGTCCGCCGCGTCGGACGCGGCCGGGGCCTGCTCGGCGATGGTGGCCCTGGCGCGCTGCAGCGCGCTGTTGACCGAGGCGACGGTCAGGCCGAGCAGCTCGGCCACCTCGGCCGCCTTCCATGCGAGCACCTCGCGCAGGATCAGCACCGCCCGCTGCTTCGGCGGCAGGTGCTGGAGGGCCGCCACGAAGGCCAGCCGCACCGTCTCGCGCGAGACGGCCGTCTCCGCCGGGTCCGCCACCGACGGCAGCACCCTCCCGTCCGGCACCGGCTCCAGCCAGGTGACCTCGGGGCGCTCGTTGAGCCGGGCCTGGGCGACCGGCGTCGGATCCGTCAGGTCCATCGGACGGGCCCGCCGGTTGCCCGCGTTGAGGGAGTCCAGGCACACGTTGGTGGCGATCCGGTAGAGCCAGGACCGCAGGGAGGAGCGGCCCTCGAAGGAGTCGAGGGAGCGCCAGGCGCGCACCATGGTGTCCTGCACGGCGTCCTCCGCCTCGAAGGCGGAGCCCAGCATCCGGTAGCAGTAACCGGTCAGCTCCGTGCGGTACTTCTCCAGGTCGTCCGACTTCAGGTCCTCGGCCGTCCGTGCCATCGCGTCCACCCCGCTCGCCCCTCACCGGCGCCCGTTCGGCACCGATGAGGGGAAGTTATCGCAGGGCACCGACAACCGGGGCCGACTCCGGTCAGGTTGCCGGTCGGGCCGCCGGTCAGGTGCCGGGCTTGCGCCCGTAGACGTAGACGTCGTCACCGTTGCGGAGCAGGTTCCAGTACGCCTTGGCGTCCTTCTGCGTCATGTTGACGCAGCCGGCCGAACCCGGCGGGTTCCACATCGACTTGGTGACCGAGTGGAAGGCCTGCCCGCCGTCGAAGAACTGCGCGTACGGCATCGACACGTGGTAGAGCGTCGACCAGTGGTTGATGTTGCGCCAGTAGATCTTCTTGGCGCCCGTACGCGTCTCCGAGCCGTCCCGGCCCGTACGCACCGGCACCGGGCCGTACTTGAGCCTGGCGCCGTCCTGGATCCAGCTGAGCTGCCGGGTCAGGTCGACACAGGCGATCCGGCCCTTGTTGGTCGGGCACTTCCCGGCCTTGTTGGGGTTGGTCCCCGCCGCCTTCTGCGCCAGCATCGTCGACATGGTCCGCCAGGTCACCGGCCCCGCGTACCCCGCCGACGGGGTGATCCCGTGCTTGACCTGGAAGGCCTGGGTGGCCTTGCAGTCGGCGAGCGACTGCTTCCCGTCGACCGGGCGGCCGAGGAACTTCTCCACCTGCTTCTGGTAGGGGCCGGTCGTGACGTTGCACGACGCGGCCTGGGCCGGGGCGGCGGTGAGCGCCACCGTCATGGGTACCACCAGAGACGTGACGGCGAGCCCGATGCCCGCGCGTCTGCGTATCCCGTTCATGATCGTCAACTCCCCCTAGAGTCCTGACCCGTTTGACGCTCGGGGGAGCCCGACAGTTGCAGTCCTCAGGCGGCCGTGGCGACTTCGTGACGCAGGGCCTTCACCCGCCGGGCCTCGACCCGGGCGCTGTGCGTCCCGTACAGGGTGACCGACACGACGCCGAGCACCGCCACCAGGCCGATCAGCACCGTCCCGGCCCAGCCGCCGGCGTGGAAGGCGACCGCGCCGAGCGTGCCGCCCGCGCTGCTGCCGAGGTAGTACGCCGACTGGTACAGCGCCGAGGCCTGCGCCCGGCCCGTCCGCGCCGTGCGGCTCACCGAGGAGGACGCCACCGCGTGCCCCGCGAAGAAGCCCGCGGTGATCAGCACCAGGCCCGCGAGGACGGCGGGCAGCGCGTCCGCGAGGGAGAGCAGCAGACCGGCCGCCGTCGTGGAGACCGCGAGGTAGAGCGCGCCGCGCCGGCCGAGCCGGCCGACCAGCTTGCCGGCCGCCGCCGAGGAGACCGTACCGACCAGGTACACCAGGAAGATCGAGCCGACCACGCCCTGCGGCAGCGAGAACGGGGCCTCGGCCAGGCGGTAGCCGATCACCGTGTACACGGCGCCGAACACCGTCATGAACAGCGCGCCGATCGCGTACAGACGCAGCAGCAGCGGGTCGGCGAGGTGCCCGCGCACGGTCCGCGCCAGCGCCCTCGGGTTCAGCGTGCCGGGGGTGAAGTGCCGCGCCTTCGGCAGCAGCGCCCGGAAGGCGACCGCGCACGCCACGGCCATCAGGCCGACCGCCGCCAGACCCGCCCGCCAGCCCCACAGCTGGGCCACCCAGCCGGTGACGATCCGGCCGCTCATGCCGCCGATGGAGTTGCCCGCGACGAACAGGCCGATCGCCGCGATCAGTGCCTTCGGCCGTACCTCCTCGGCGAGGAAGGCCATCGCCGAGGCCGGCACGCCGGCCAGCGCCGCGCCCTGCACCGCGCGCAGCGCGACCAGGCTCTCCAGGTTCGGGGCGAGCGGCACGAGCAGACCCACGGCCACGGCGACCGCGAGCGAGACCGTCATCGTCGAGCGGCGTCCGAAGCGCTCGGAGAGCGCGCTGAGCGGGAGGACGCACAGGGCCAGCGCGCCGGTCGCGGCGGAGACCGTCCAGGAGGCGGCCGACGCGCTCGCGCCGAACTCGGCCGAGACGGCGGGGAGAAGGGCCTGGGTGGAGTAGAGGAGGGCGAAGGTGGCCACTCCGGCGGCGAAGAGCGCGAGGCTCATCCGGCGGTAGCCGGGGCGACCGGGGGAGAGGCGGGTGTCGGCGGAGTCATGACCGGTGTCGGCGACCGCGCGGGTGGCGGCCGCCTTGGTACTGGCGGAAGGCATGCCTCGAACGTAGGACGGTCCGCTTCATGCGTCCAATGCACGGAACTGCTGTAATCGTTCCCATGGTGCATGAGTACAGGTCACAGCATCGCCTGTCACCGAACAGTAACGAAGAAGACATGGGACTGCTGCTCGCGCCGCGGCTCGCGTACTTCGCCGCGGTCGCCCGGCACGAGCACGTGACCCGCGCCGCCGCCGAGATGGGCGTCCCGCAGTCGACGCTGTCGCGGGCCATGGTCAGGCTGGAGGAGGACCTCGGCGTCGCCCTGTTCGCCCGCCGCGGCCGCACGGTCGCGCTGACCCCGGCCGGCCGCCGCTTCCTCTCCGCCGCGGAGCGGGCCCTCGCCGAGGTCGAGCGGGCCGCCGACACGGTACGGGCGGACGCCGATCCCACCGCCGGCCGGGTCGCCTTCGGCTTCCTCCACACCATGGGCTCCGAGACCGTGCCGGGGCTGATCCGCGCCTTCCGCGTCGACCACCCGAAGGTCCGCTTCACCCTGGTCCAGAACTACGGCGAGGCGATGATCGAACGGCTCAGGGCCGGCGAACTCGACCTGTGCCTCACCTCGCCCGTGCCGGACGCGCCCGACCTGGTCGGCCGCCGCCTCGACGAACAGCGGCTGCGGCTCGTCGTACCCGACGACCACCGGCTCGCCACCCGCAAGCGGATCCGCCTCGCGGAGGCCGCCGACGAGACCTTCGTGACCCTGGAACCGGGCTACGGGCTGCGCCGCATCACCGACGACCTGTGCGCGCAGGCCGGCTTCAAGCCGCGCATCGCCTTCGAGGGCGAGGAGGCGGAGACGCTGCGCGGCCTGGTCGCCGCGGGCCTCGGCGTCGCCCTGCTGCCGCCGCCGGCCGTCGCCCGCCCCGGCGTCGTCGAGCTCGGCGTGACCTCGCCGCGCGCGGTCCGCGAGATCGGCGTGACCTGGCTCGACGGTCATCCGGACACGCCGCCGGTGGCCGCGTTCAAGAAGTTCCTGCTGAGCAAGCGGGGCAGCCTGTTGCCGGAGTGACGGGCCGGCCGCGCGGGGCCGTCAGCCGAACGACCGCCCGAACCCGGCCGCCAGCGGCATCCGGAGTCCCAGCGGCGGGGGTGCGGCCATCGCGTCCGCGAGCGGGCGGCTCTGCGGGCGGGCGAAGAGCGCGGAGAGTACGAAGTCGGCGGCCAGGGCGTGGACTTCCTCGCGGTACTGGCGCAGCGCGTGCCCGTCCGCGTGGACCTCGAAGCGGCAGGTGTCCCGGTTGGACTTCTTGGCCCGCTCGGCGAACCGGTAGCTCAACTCCGGGTCGGTACGGGCGTCGTTGGTGCCGTGCACGATCAGCACCCGCCGTCCCACGAGCTGCCGCACCGGTTCCGGCTCGGCCGCCCGGTCCTCCTCCGGCAGCCACGGGGCGAGCGCCAGGACCGCCGTCACCGCCGTGTGCCCGCCGGCCGCCAGGGCGGCGCGGGCTCCCATCCCGCGGCCGACGAGGCAGACCGGCACGTCGCCGTAGCGCCGCACCGCCTCCGAGACCGCCCACCGGGCGTCGGCCGCCAGCTGCGCGTCCGTTCCGTTCCAGCCCCGCCCCCGGTACCGCACCACGTGCGACACGAGCCCGTCGGCCCGCCCCGCCCGCACCAGCTGCCGCCCCAGCGGCAGGACCGCGGCGTGGGCCCGTACGGAGTGCCGCCGCCCGGAGGCGACCTCGCCGTCCGGGAGCAGCAGCACCACCCCGCCCGCTTCGGTGACCGCTGTCGTCGCCGCGACGGGCCGGCCGAGGCGGGGTGTCCGGGAGCCGGCCGTTCCCACGAGTGCGTTGTGCGCCATGGCAGAACAGTCTCAGAAGCCGAGGTGTACGCGAGTGGTACGCGCGGTCTCTGTTACGTATCGTCCGCTGACCGAACGCCCGTACCCCTCACGCCCGTTCGAAGCAGTGCACGGTGCCCGTGGGGACGAAGCCGCGGCGCGCGTACCAGTGGCGCGGCCAGTCCGTGGCGAGGGCCGTCAGGAAGACGGTCGTGCAGCCGGCGGCGTCGGCCATGCGCAGGGCGGTGTCCAGGACGACACCGGCGTGGCCCTGGCGCAGGTGGGTCTCGGCCGTCACCAGGTCCTCGATCTGGGCCGTCCCCGAGGCCGCGTCGATGTACAGGTCGGCCCAGGACGCCACCTCGCCGAACTCGTCGTGCGAGGCGAGGAAGCGGACGTCGTCGGCGCCCCGGCGCCGGGCCGCACGGCGCTCCACCAGGTCGCTGATGACGTCGTCCCCGACGTCCGGGAGGAAGCGCCGCTGGCTCTCGGTCAGCGGGCCGCGCAGGGCGGGCAGGTCGACCTCGCGCGCCCCGCCGAGCTCCGGTACGGGGCCGGTGTGGACCATCAGGAGGACCTCGGAGCACTCGTACCCGGCCCGGGCCAGCGGCCCGGCGCAGGCCTCGGCGACCGCCGTGTCCGGGATGTACACGGTGCGGTGCGAGAGGTGGGCCATCAGCTCGTCGACCCGGCCCGGCAGGGCTTCGGGATCGGTCCGCCCGTCCACCAGGACGTGGTTGTTGCCGTGGGAGAGCGCGTAGGTGTCGTCGAGCGCGGCGAACCCGCCGGGGAAGTCGACGGTCCGTTCGGCCTGCCGGCGCGTGAAGGCGGACAGGAAGCCGATGATCCGGCGCAGTTCGGAGTCGCTGGTGGCCGTGGTCATACCGGCAGGCTAGGTGTCCGCGGAGGTGCCCGCACCCGGGTTTCGGGTGGCACCCGCCCGGAAATCCGGCCGAAGGATGCGGCGCAGAAGAGGCGCGCTCTACGCGCGTAGGCGCTAGAGTGCGGCAATGACGAGCCAGATCCCCAGCACCCCCTCG
Source organism: Streptomyces sp. NPDC127092 (assembly GCF_042722475.1). Taxonomy (NCBI): domain Bacteria; kingdom Bacillati; phylum Actinomycetota; class Actinomycetes; order Kitasatosporales; family Streptomycetaceae; genus Streptomyces; species Streptomyces sp. NPDC127092. The sequence continues at coordinate 7,902 of NZ_JBHXFE010000024.1, read as the reverse complement.
GCGGATCAGATCCGCCGCGCCCCGAAGGTCCTGCTGCACGACCACCTCGACGGCGGCCTGCGCCCCGGCACGATCATCGAACTCGCCCGGGCCCAGGGCTACGGCAGCCTTCCCGAGACCGAGCCGGACAAGCTCGGCATCTGGTTCCGGGAGGCCGCCGACTCCGGCTCCCTGGAGCGCTACCTGGAGACCTTCGCGCACACCTGCGCCGTCATGCAGACCCGCGAGGCCCTGGTCCGGGTCGCCGCCGAGTGTGCCGTCGACCTCGCCGAGGACGGCGTCGTCTACGCGGAGGTCCGCTACGCGCCCGAGCAGCACTTGGAGGGCGGTCTCAGCCTCGAAGAGGTCGTCGAGGCGGTCAACGAGGGCTTCCGCGAGGGCGAGCGCCAGGCGAGGGCCAGCGGCCACCGGATCCGGGTGGGCGCGCTGCTCACCGCGATGCGGCATGCCGCCCGGGCCCTGGAGATCGCCGAACTGGCCAACCGCTACCGGGACTCCGGCGTCGTCGGCTTCGACATCGCGGGCGCCGAGGCCGGCTTCCCGCCCACCCGGCACCTCGACGCCTTCGAGTACCTGAAGCGCGAGAACAACCACTTCACGATCCACGCGGGCGAGGCCTTCGGCCTGCCCTCGATCTGGCAGGCCCTGCAGTGGTGCGGCGCCGACCGGCTCGGCCACGGCGTGCGGATCATCGACGACATCGAGGTCGCCGACGACGGCACGGTCAGCCTCGGCCGGCTCGCCGCGTACGTGCGCGACAAGCGCATCCCGCTGGAGATGTGCCCCACCTCCAACCTGCAGACCGGCGCCGCCGAGTCGTACAAGGAGCACCCCATCGGGCTGCTGCGCAAGCTGCACTTCCGCGCGACGGTCAACACCGACAACCGGCTGATGAGCGGCACCAGCATGAGCCGTGAATTCGAATTCCTGGTCGAGGCATTCGGTTACACGCTCGACGACATGCAGTGGTTCACGGTCAATGCGATGAAATCAGCGTTCATTCCTTTCGATGAACGACTCGCGATGATCAATGACGTCATCAAGCCCGGTTATGCCGAGCTGAAATCCGAATGGCTGTTCCAGCAGACCGCCACGACCAGCGAGTCTTCCCGCCAGTCGGACTGATCAGCCGCCCTCGGGACGGGACGGACGGCGGCCGGGCGCACCACGCCCGGCCGCCGTCCGGTGTTTGCGGCCGGGACTTTCGGTGGTTAGTTTGCATAGCCACTCTGCATTCCCCGTTTCCCCGAAAATCCCCGCTCTCAGGGCCTTCCCCGTCGCCCCGAGACGCACCCGAGATTCCTGAGGAAGATTTTCTGATGAAGCAGTCTGCCGCCAAGACGCTCGGTGTCGCCGCCCTCGGTGCCGCCTTCGCCGCTGCCGCCGCCGGAACGGCCTCCGCCGCCCCCGGGCTGCCGGTCGTCGGCTCCGACGCGCTCGGCACGGTCACCAGCGTCGTCCCGCTCGGTGACGGCCTCACCGAGCTCCCCGCGGGTGCCTCCGAGGCCCTCGTCGGCGGCCAGGGTGCCCTCGGAACCGGTGTCGAGGAGGGCGCCAAGACCCTGCCCGGCGCGGTCGAGCAGGCCCAGAACCTCCCCGGCGAGGTGCAGAAGCAGGCGCAGGACCTGCCGCTGGACGGCGCCAAGGCCGGCCTCGGCTCCACCCCGCTCGGCGCGGCCACCGGCCTCCTCGGCGGCCTCCCGGTGAACGGCCTGCCGCTGGGCGGCATCGGCCTCTGAGCCCCCTACGCCGAAGGGGCGCCCACCCGGTCCGGGTGAGCGCCCCTTCGGCGTACGTACGACGGGTCCGCGGCTACCAGGCCGTGCTCGCCGTCTTCTCCGCGGGCAGCAGCACCCACAGCGCCAGGTACAGCAGGAACTGCGGGCCCGGCAGCAGGCACGAGACCAGGAATATCGTGCGCATCGTCCAGGCGGAGATGCCGAAGCGCCGTGCCAGCGCCGCGCACACTCCGCCGATCACGCGTCCGTCACGAGGGCGGGCAAGTGCGGCCATGGTGGGCTCCTTCAGTCCGGGTGTCCGGTTCTTCCGATGTCCCCATCGTGCCGCCGGACCCGTGGACAAAGCGTCCCTCTACGGGGCGATCCCGACCCTGGGAATCGTCGGGGTCGTCCCCTGAGAAGCCCGCTGGGAGGCCTGCTGCCTCCTCCTCCCGGAGGAGGACTTCCCCGGCCGGGAGGACGGACGGCGCCCGCGCGGGCCGCGGCGCAGCCGCGCCCGCCCCGCCGGGACGAGGAGCAGGTGCGCGAGTGCCACGCCGGCCGTGTTCAGGAGCACCGAGTCGACGTCCACGACCTGCCCGGGCACCGCCGTCTGCAGCAGCTCCACCGCCAGTGACACCAGGGCCCCGGCCGCCGTCGTCCGGGCGAGCGACGCCCAGGGCGACACCGCGAGCCGTCCGTCGGCCATCGGCAACAGCACCCCGAGCGGGGCCAGGAGCAGCAGTCCGCCGGCGATCCGCCGCGCGGCCTCGGCCGGACCGAGCGCCAGATCGCCCCGGATCCCGGCCAGCGGCGTCAGGTTCGGCGCGGTCACCCAGGCCACGTCGCGCGGGCGGAGCGTCACCCAGGCGACGAGCAGCAGATGCGCGAGGAGAAGGACGAACCCCGCCACGCGTACGACCACGGCGACAGAGCCGCCGGAACTGCCCGACCCACCCGAACCTTGACGTTGCACGCCCCCCAAGACGCGCCCTCCGGCGGCATCGGTTCCGCCCGACCGTCACGGACCTGGAACAGCGCCACGGCCCCGTAAGACGGGCCGCCCGCGGTCCCGCCGTCCCGTCAGCGCCCCGCCGGGGACGAGGGGACCGCCGACTCCGGGCGTTCCTTCAGCTCCGTCGTACAGCTGTAGCGGCGCGGCCCGTACGGGCCGGGGCCGCCCAGGACGACGGAGTCGGCCGCGGCGCCGGAGCCGCCCGGCTCACCGGCCGCGCTCTCCGCGAAGGTGCAGACGATCTGGGCCAGGGCCGTCGGCGGCAGGTCCTCGGGCTGGCGGCTGAGCCGCAGGGTGCCCTTCGGGTCGCCCGCGCGGCCCGCGCTCACCACCAGCGGGCCCTTCACCGCCGTCGCGAAGCCCGCCCGGCGCTCCTCGTCCGACGGCTCGCTCTCCAGCTGGGCGAGCAGCGCCGAGGCCGTGCGCACCCGGTCGCCCGCCGCCTTCTCCTCGGGCAGCGGCGACCTGCGTTCCACGGCGTCCAGCTGCGCACCGCACACCAGGTACACGCGCAGCGGCACCCCGCTCTGCACGCCCGTCGCGGACGCCTCGCCCGGCACCGTGCACGGCACCCGCGAGGGCGCCGCGCCCGCGTCGACCGGCACCGAGGTCGTACGGATGCCGCAGCCCGAGAGGAGGACGGCGGCGCCCAGGGCCAGCAGCCCCGTACGGCGACGTCCCCACGTACGGCGCAGTCTCAACTCTCCTCCACCTCGCCCTGGCTGCTGCGGGTCCGCAGTTCGCGCGCGATCCCCGAGGCGTCCCGGGGCAGCCGCAGCACGAACACCGCGCCGTCCACCCGGCCGTCGGCGTCCGTGGAGTTGGCGGCGGTGATCGAACCGCCGTGGATCAGCGCGTTCTCCATCGCGATCGACAGACCGAGACCGCTGCCGTCCGAACGCGGCCGTGACGCGCTCGCCTTGTAGAAGCGGTCGAAGACGTGCGGCAGGACCTCCACCGGGATGCCGGGCCCGTGGTCGCGCACCGCGATCACCAGCTCCTCGCCCTCCTCGGTCTCCTCCGTCCGCACCGACACCCGCACCGGCGAACCGCCGTGCTTGAGGGCGTTGCCGATCAGGTTGGCCAGGACCACGTCGAGCCGGCGCGGGTCGAGCCGCGCGACGATCCCGCGCTCGGCGTCCAGGTCCACGGCGTCCAGCCAGGCCCGCGCGTCGATGCAGGCGGTGATCTGGTCGGCGATGTCGACGTCGTCCAGGACGAGACGCGCGGTGCCCGCGTCGAAGCGGGTCACCTCCATCAGGTTCTCCACCAGGTCGTTGAGCCGGCGGGTCTCGCTGACCACGAGGGCGACGGCGGGCGCGATCATCGGGTCGAGCGCGTCCTGCTCGTCCTCCAGGACCTCCGTCACGGCGGTCAGCGCGGTCAGCGGCGTGCGCAGCTCGTGCGACATGTCGGCCACGAAGCGGGCGCTCGCCTCCTCCCGTGCGCTCATGTCCGCGACCTTCTTCTGCAGCGACTCGGCGGCGCTGTTGAACGTACGGGAGAGGTCCGCCAGTTCGTCGTTGCCCGAGACCCGCAGCCGGGTGTCCAGCTTGCCCTCGCCGAGCTGCCGGGCCGCCTCCCCGAGCCGGTGCACCGGGCGCAGCACGGTCGTCGCCGCCACCTGCGCGAGCAGCACCGAGCCGAGCACGGCGAGACCGGTGGCGATGCCGAGCGACCAGGCCAGCGAGTTGAGGTCGGCCTTCTCCGCGGCGAGCGACTTGAACATGTAGCCGGTCGGCCCGCCGCCGTCGATCTTCGTGCCGCCCACCAGGTACGGCGTCGAGCCGCGCTGGGTGCGCTGCCAGAACAGGTGGTACGGGTACGGGTTGGCGTCCGACACCGGACGCTCGGTGGTCACGGCGGTCTGCAGCGGACGCGGCACGTCCGCGAGCGTGAACACGTCCGGGTCGGAGGCGCCCACGATCGGCTTGCCCGCGGCCCGCTCGCCGATGAGCAGCACGCTGTAGCCGGCGCTGCCGCTCGCCATCTGCTCGGCGGTGCGCCGCAGCTCCTCCTCGGTGGGCCGCGACGGCAGCGTCGCCGCCCGGTTCTGCATCTCCTGGCGGAAGTCGTTCAGCGCGCTGTCCTGGGTGCGCTTGAGCACGGCCTCGCGGTTGAGCCAGTACGCGATGCCGGAGGCCGACACGGCCGCGAGGAGCGCGACCAGGGCGAAGACGACGACGAGGCGGAGCCGCAGGCTGGTGAACCTCAGCACCGAGACGATCCCTTTGCTCACGCAGGAACGTCCAGCCGGTAGCCCACGCCCCGCACGGTACGGATCAGGGTCGGCGAGGAGGGCACGTCCTCGACCTTGGCGCGCAGCCGCTGCACACAGGCGTCGACCAGGCGCGAGTCGCCGAGGTAGTCGTGCTCCCACACGAGCCGCAGCAACTGCTGGCGCGACAGCGCCTGTCCGGGCCGCCGGCTCAGCTCCAGGAGCAGCCGCAGCTCGGTCGGCGTGAGCTGCAGGTCCTCCCCGTTCTTCGTCACCGTCATCGCGGAGCGGTCGATGACGAGGGAGCCGAAGGTGGCCGAGTCGGTGGCCTCCCGCTCGCCGCGGCGCAGCACCGCGCGGATCCGGGCGTCGAGCACCCGGCCCTGCACCGGCTTCACCACGTAGTCGTCGGCACCGGACTCCAGGCCCACGACCACGTCGATGTCGTCGCTGCGCGCGGTGAGCAGGATGATCGGCAGCTGGTCCGTACGCCGGATCCGGCGGCACACCTCGAAACCGTCGATGCCGGGCAGCATCACGTCGAGGACGACCAGGTCGGGCCGCTGCTCCTTGAGCAGCTTCAGGCCGTCCTCGCCCGTCGCCGCGGTGGCCACACGGTGGCCCTGGCGTGACAGGGAGAGTTCGAGGGCCGTGCGGATGGCGTCGTCGTCCTCGATCAGCAACAGGAAAGGCACGGCCTCATTCTGTCGCATGCGCCCGTCCGAGTTCGACCGTGCGGACACGCCTCCCTTCCGCCCCCCGCCTGTGACACGCCTGTGACAGTCGGCGGACACCGCCATGAAGTCGGCCGGGCAGGCTTTTCGACATCAAGGACCTACGGACTCCAACCGACGGGGGGCGCGAGATGAACGCACTGCACAGCACCACCTCCAGCGCAGTTGTCACGCGTCTCCACGACGTCACGCGGAGCACCGAGAAGTCCGGCGCGGTGAACGGGCGGGGGTGCGTTCGCAGCGTCGGGCGTCAGCACAAGGCGCCGTACATGGTCGCCGTGGCTGACGGGGGAGCGGTGTACGGGGAGGCCACGGGGGAGCGCTCCAGCCGGTCGGAGGCCGAGTTTACGGCCTACGTTCAGGAGCGCCGGGCCTCCCTGTACGCCACCGCCTACCACCTGACCGGTGACCGTTTCGAGGCCGAGGACCTGCTCCAGAGCGCGCTGTTCTCCACGTACCGCGCCTGGGACCGGATCAGCGACAAGGCCGCGGTCGGCGGCTACCTGCGCCGCACGATGACCAACCTGCACATCAGCGCCTGGCGCCGGCGCAAGCTCAACGAGTACCCGACCGAGGAGCTCCCGGAGACGGTGGGCGAGACGGACGCGATGCGCGGCACCGAACTGCGCGCGGTCCTCTGGCAGGCGCTGGCCCGTCTGCCCGAGCTCCAGCGCACGATGCTGGTGCTGCGCTACTACGAGGGCCGGACCGACCCGGAGATCGCGGAGATCCTGGACATCAGCGTCGGCACGGTGAAGTCGAGCATCTGGCGCTCGCTGCGGCGACTGCGCGAGGACGAGGTGCTGAGCTTCGGCCGTGACGAGGAGGAGTCCTTCGGCGAGCTCGTCGCCTGAGGGATACGGGGGGACACGGGGGCACGGGGGAAACACGGGGGACCGTACGGGGGTACGGGGTAAAGGGCGAGGGCCGGACAGGATCGGGGGATCCTGCCCGGCCCTCGGCACGTTCACGGGGCGACGGGTCCGGCGGGCCGGAACGGGGCCTGCGGGTCAGGCGCGGGTCGCCGGGACGCGGCAGCGGCCCGCCGCGGCGGCGGCCAGCCGGCCCAGGGCCTCGTCCCTGGCGCACGGGTGGGCGCCGAGCGCGGTCTGCCGGGCCACGATCGACCGCTCGGTCCGCATCAGGCGCCAGCCGCGGCGCAGCAGGAACGGCACCGACTTGCGGCCCTCCCTGAGGTCCCGCAGCAGCCGGCGGCGGAAGGTCGTGGACGGGCGGCCGCGCAGGCACAGCGCGTCGGCGAGCACCCCGAGGTCACGGCAGCGCGCCACGATCTCGGCGGCGAAGATGCCCTCGGCCACGAACAGCGGCGTCCGCTCGATGTCCAGGGCCTCGTGGTCCACGCGGGAGCTGGTGGCGATGTCGTAGACGGGCACGTCGGTCCGTCCCGTACGGCACAGTTCGGCGATCGCGGCGACGGCCGCGTCCGCGTCCCACGAGAGCGGGGAGTCCCAGTCGATGTCCGTGCTCCCCTCGACGAGGGGCAGGGAGGGGTCGTCGCCCTCCTTGTAGAAGTCGTCGAGACGCAGGACCGGCAGCCCGGTGCGGGCGGCGAGGGACGACTTGCCGGAGCCGGAGGGGCCCGCGAGCAGGACGACCCGGGTCGGGATCGGTTGGGAACTCACGGGACACCAGTGTGAGGCATTCCCCCGTGCAGGGGACCACCGAGGCGGCCCGTTGGTATCGAGCATCACACCTCCACTACTGTCGGTGCCCGCTCGACCACCCTCCGGAAGGATCCTCATGGCGCGTCACGCACAGTCCCGGACGTCCCGGCCCCGTGCCCTGCTGAAGGCCGGTCTCACCGTCACCGCGGCGGGAGCCGCCGTGTTCGGCGCGGGCGCCGGCGCCCAGGCCGCCGAGGGAGTCGGCGTGCCGCTGCCGCCCGACTCGCTGACCCGCGTGGACGGCGCCGCGGCCCTGGAGGGCCTCGGCCACGGCGTGGCGCCGCTGACGCAGCTCCAGCTCGACCCGCTGGCCAACACGGGCGTCGACCCGCTCGACAACGGTCTCGGCACCCAGGTCGCCGACTTCAAGCCGGTCGGCACGACCATGGTGACCGACCACGTCACGAAGGGCGGCGCGCAGCCCCTCCTCGGCGTGCGCACGTGCCTCGGCGTGGCGTCCGGCGCGCAACTCGGCGTAGGCGAGGTACTCCAGGGCGCGGGGCACCAGCGCGGCCGAGCCCTCCTGCCGGGG
>NZ_JBHXFE010000023.1:113654-132583 GCF_042722475.1 Streptomyces sp. NPDC127092 | reverse complement strand
CATCTGGGGTGTGGGGGGGTGGGGGAGGAGCGGAGGCCCCCCCCCGGGGAGGAAAACCCTGCCCCCCACAAGGGCCCCTTTTTGGTGTCCGGCGCCCTGTCCCTCGTCCTCGCCGCGGTCGTGGTGATCCACCTCGGCCTGGGCGTGTCCGGCGTCGGCATCGGCGACATCCTGGACCTGCTGCTCGGACACGGCGACGCCCGTACCGCGGACGTCCTGGTCGGCAGCCGCCTGCCGCGCACCCTGACCGGCCTCGTCGTCGGCGTCGCGCTCGGCGTCTCCGGCGTGCTCGTCCAGGGCGCGACCCGCAACCCGCTGGCGGCGCCCGACACGCTCGGCGTGAACGCCGGAGCGTACTTCGCCGTGGTCCTCGTGGCCTTCACCGGCGTGAGCCTCGGCCCGGTGCCCGCCGGCGGCGCGGCGTTCCTCGGCGGACTGCTCGCGGTCGGCCTGGTCTACCTGCTCACCAGCGGGGGAGTGCTGACGCCCGGCCGGGTGCTGCTCGCCGGGGCGACCGTCGCCCTGGCCGCCACCTCGGCCGCCGAGTTCCTGCAGATGCTCGACGTGCAGGCCACCCGCGGACTGTTCTTCTGGGGCAACGGAACCCTGCTCCAGTCCGGCCTGGAACGGCCGCTCACCCTGGGCGCCGTCGTCCTCGTCGGCGCGCTGGCCGCCCCGTTCCTGGCCCGCCCGCTGGACCTGCTCGCGCTCGGCGACGAGACCGCGCAGGCGATGGGCGTACGGGTCGAGCGGGTCCGGCCCGCCGCCTTCCTGCTCGCCGTCCTGCTGTCCGCGTCGGCCGTCTCGCTCGCCGGCCCGATCGGCTTCGTGGGCCTCATCGGGCCCGTGATCGTACGGCAGTTGGGCATGCGACGGCACGCTCTGCTCGTCCCGATGGCGGCCCTGCTCGCCTCCGCGCTGGTCCTGGGCGCGGACGCCGCGGCCCAGCTGATCGTGACGCCGTCCGCGACCCAGCCCGCCGAGATCCCGGTCGGCGTGGTCACGGCACTCATCGGCGGACCGGTCTTCATGGCCCTGGCCCGGCGGGTGAGCACCGGCGACGCCGACACCGGCGCCGCCGTGGTGGTGTCCGACCGGCGGCGCGCGCCCGGATACGCCGTCGCGCTCGGCGGCGGCCTCGTCGCCCTGGCCGTGGCGATGGCCGTGTCGCTGCGCGTCGGTGACGTGCCCGTCAGCTGGAGCCAGCTCGGGGCCGCGCTGACCGGCTCCGCCGAGCAGATCACCGAGGCCGTCGTCTCGTTCCGGCTGCCGCGCATCCTGGTCGCCGCCCTCGCCGGCGCGTGCCTGGCCGTCGCCGGTGCGGCCGTGCAGGCCGTCGTCCGCAACCCGCTGGCCGAACCGGGACTCGTCGGCGTGACCGGCGGGGCGTCCCTCGGCGCGATCACGATCATCCTGCTCGTCCCCTCGGCACCGCTCGTCGCCCTGCCCGCCGCGGCCGGCGCCGGCGGTGTGCTGATGCTGCTCCTGGTGCTCCTCGTGGCCCGCGGCACCCGCGGTGGCGGCCGGTCCGGGATCGACCCGACCCGGGTGGTGCTCGTCGGCATCGGCGCGGCCGCGACCTCGATGGCGCTGGTCAACATCATGGTGGTGGGCGCGCAGATGAACATCTCCGCCGCCCTCGGCTGGCTCGCCGGCAGCACGTACGGCCGGGACTTCTCGGCCCTGGGCTGGCTGGCGCTGCCCGCCCTCGTGGCCGTGCTGCTGGTGGTCGCCGCCCGCCCGGTGAACCTCCTCTCCCTCGGCGAGGAACTGCCGCGGGCCCTCGGACTCGACCTCGGCCGGGCGCGGCTGCTCGTCCTCGGCGCGGGCGCGGTCCTCGCCGCGGGCACGGCGGCCGCCGTCGGCGCGGTGGGCTTCGTCGGCCTCGTCGCGCCCCACCTGGCGCGGAGGATCGTCGGCAACAGCACCGCCCGCATGGTGCCCATGGCCGCCGTCCTCGGTGCCGTCCTGGTCGTCTCGTCGGACGCCCTGGGCCGCTGGCTGCTCGCGCCGACGGAGATCCCGGTGGGCATCGTCACGGCCCTGGTCGGCACCCCGTACCTCGTCTGGCTCCTGCGCAGGAGCCGCGACGTCTGAGGCACGGGAGGCCCGCCGGCGGCGGTGCGCCGGGCGGGCCCGTGCGTCAGGAGGGCTGGGGTGCCCGGCTCCGCGGGCGTTCCGTGCGGGCGCCCGCGGCGGCCGGCGCGGGCCTGAGCATGCGGGCGGCGACCACGCCCAGGAGGCACACCAGGGCGGCGGTCAGGCACACTCCCGTGAAGGCGCCGGAGAAGGCCGAGCGGGCCAGCGGGCGGAGGGCCGGGGCGAGGAGGTCGAACCGTCCGGTCTCCACGGCCTCCCGCATCGGCGCGGCGCCCGCGGGGCCGGTGCCGAGGCCGCTGTCCAGGCGGACGGAGAACACGGCGCCGAAGACGGCCACGCCCGTCGCGGTGCCGAGCGGGTAGCAGGCGTTCGTGAGACCGGACGCCATACCGGCCCGCTCGGCGGGCACCGTGCCCACCGCCACGCCCATCAGCGGCGGGAAGATGACGGCCCCTCCGACGCCGAGCAGCACCAGACCGGTGACCAGGGCCGGATGGCCCCAGCCCGCCCCGGCCGCGGCCAGCGAGAGGAGCCCGAGGCCCTGCGCGGCGAAGCCCGCGGCCACCAGGACGTCGGGCGCGTACGCCTGCTGCAGCCGGTTCACGAACATGCCCGCGACCAGCAGACTGCCCGTCAGGGGCAGCAGGAGCAGGCCGGCTTGGAGCGGCGTGTACGCGTGGGTGCTCTGCAGCCACAGGGTGAGGAAGGCGAGCATGCCCAGGCTGGACAGCCGGGCGAGGAAGCCGAGCAGCGCGGCACCCGAGAGGGCCCGGATCCGCAGCAGCGTGATGTCGATCAGACCGCCGCCGCGCCGCTGGCCGGCGGCCAGGGCCACGGCGAACACCACGCAGGCGGCCGCGGAGGCCAGCACCTCCGGTGCCGTCCAGCCGGCCTCGGGACCGGTGACCAGCGGATAGTGCAGCGCGAGGAGGAAGCCGACGGCGAGGACCGCGCCCGGCACGTCGACCCGCCGCCCGGTGTCCCCGGGCGCGGCGGACTCGGCCATGCGGGTCAGCGCGCCGGCCACGACGAGGACGCCGATGGGGACGTTGACCAGGAAGATCCAGCGCCAGCCCAGCGCCTCGACGAACACGCCGCCGACGATGGGCCCGAGCGCGCCGGCGGCGGAGGCCACGAGGGCGTACGAGGCGATCGCCGCCTGGCGTCGGGCACCCTCGTACGCGGCGGCCAGGAGCGCGAGGGTCGGCGCGAACACCATCGCTCCGCCGAGCCCTTGGGCGGCCCGGGCGGCGATGAGGGTGCCGGCGTCGGGGGCGAGTCCGCACGCGGCCGACGCGAGCGTGAACAGTCCCATTCCGGCCATGAAGACGGCTCGTCTGCCGATCCGGTCGGAGAGGGCGCCCGCGGTGAGCAGCAGCGCCCCGAAGGTCAGCGAGTACGCGGAGACGGTCCACTGCACCCGGCCGAGACCGGATTCCAGATCGCGGGCGATGTCGGAGAGCGCGACGTTCACGACGGTCACGTCCAGGGTCATCATGACGCCGCCGGCGCTCACGAGCGCGAACGTCCATCGGGGGCCGTGCCGTCGGGAGGGCACCGCTGAACACCTCCGTATGCGGTTCGAGAGCGGGCCGTTCGCGCGCCGGTCGGGCTACGCCGGTCGGTAACTGGCCTTCTCTGTCTGAAAGTTGACCTTGCTCATTAGGTAAGCCTAACCTAATGTAACGCCCGCTTGGGCGTCCAGGCGTTCGAGCGAACCGAATCCAGACAGAATCCGGAGCCGCCTGATGACCCCGACCGACCATCCCGTGCCCGTCCTGCCCGACGTGGATCCCGCGGCCTGGCGGGAGGCCAACCGTCGCCTGCTCGCCAAGGCCCTGGGCGAGTGGTGCTTCGAAGACATGCTCAAGGCGACGGCCACCGAGGACGGCGGCTACCGGATCGACCTCGACAGCGGCACGACCTACGCCTTCCGCGCCGAGCCCGGCGCCTTCGGCTGGCTGCGCGTCGACCCCGACTCGATCACCCGCACCGCCACCAGCATGCTCGGCAACTCGATCGCCCAACCCGCCTGGGACGCCCTGCAGTTCCTCATGGAGGCGGCCTCCACCATCGACAGCGACCCCTCCACCGTCGCCACGTACTTCACCGAGCTCTCGGCCACCCTCGCCGTCGACGCCGCCCGCCTCACGCACGGCGGCGAGCCGGTCGCCGAACTGCGCGCCCTCGGCCACTCCGAGCTGGAGTGCCGCATGACCGGCCACAACCTCCTCGTCGCCAACAAGGGCCGGATCGGCTTCTCCGCCACCGACGTACGGCAGTACGCCCCCGAGTCGGCCCAGTCGCTCAAGCTCCTCTGGGTCGCCGTCCACCGCGGCCTCGCCGAATTCCGCGGCACCTCCGAACTGTCCGAAACCGGCATCCTGTCAGCGGAACTCGACGAGGACACCCGCCGCCGCTTCACCGCGGTCCTGGAACAGGCCGGCGTCGATCCCCAGAGCTACGTGTGGATGCCCGTGCACCCCTGGCAGTGGGACCACGCCGTCCAGACCCTGCACGCCGCCGACGTCGCCCAGCGCCGCATCATCCCGCTCGGCGACAGCCCCGACGCGTACCTGCCCGGCCAGTCCATCCGCACCATGGCCAACGTCACCTCGCCCGACCGGTACGACGTCAAACTCCCGCTGAAGATCCTCAACACCCTGGTCTGGCGCGGCATCCCGCCGCACTGCACCATGGGCGCCCCCGTCGTCACCCAGTGGCTGCGCGGCCTCGTCGAGCGCGACCCCTTCCTCACCGACGAACGCCGCACCGTGTTCCTCGGCGAGGTCGCCTCCGTGACCGTGCGCCACCCCTACCTCTCCACCCTCGACCAGGCGCCCTACCAGCACCTGGAGACCCTCGGCTGCATCTGGCGCGAATCGGTCTCCGCACGCAAGGACCCGGACGAGCACGTCCGCACCTTCGCCTCGCTCCTGCACGTCGACAGCGCGGGCGACGCCTTCGTCGCCGAACTCGTCCGCGCCTCGGGACTCGACCCGCAGGACTGGCTGCGCCGCCTCTTCGACACGCTCCTCGTGCCGGTCATGCACGTGCTCTACCGCTACGGCGTCACCTTCAACCCGCACGGCCAGAACACCCTCATCGGCTACGACGCCCACGACATACCGGTCCGCCTCTACCTCAAGGACTTCGTCGACGACGTGTGCGTCTCCTTCACCGACGTACCCGAACGCGGCCCCGAGCCGGACGGACACGACCACGTCCTGCCCCGCAAGCACCCGTCGATCATCAAGCAGCACGTCGTCGACCAGGTCTTCGTCGGCCACTTCCGCTACCTCGCGCCGCTCTGCGCCGAACAGCTCGGCGTGCCGGAGCAGACCTTCTGGCGACTCGTGCGGCAGACGATCCTCGACTTCCAGCAGCAATTCCGCAAGCGCTTCCCCGAACTCGCCGGTCGGTTCGCCGAGTACGACCTCCTGACCCCGGAGATCCCCCGGTACGGCCTGAACCGCGACCGCATCGTCGTCACCCGCTACGGCGACCGGGCCCTGCGCCACGCCCTGTTCCCGAACGGTACGCACCCCAACCCGCTCGCCGAAGGCTGAGGAGCACCCGCCGTGACGCCCCTGACCCGCACCCGGCCCCCACGGTCCGGCCTCGCACCGTCGCCGCTCGCCGGCTCCCGCACCGGACTCGCCGACGTCCTCACCGCGCTGACCGGCGCCGTCGACGCCGCGTCCAACGCCCGGCGCCCCGACGGCCCGCTGCCGGCCGGCACCCCCGCCGAGGTGCTCGCCGCCGCCTCGCGCGCACTCGGCCCGGCCGAGCTGCCCACCGAAGGCCTCGGCGCCGAAGCCGCCCTCGGCCTCCTCGCCACCGTCCTCGTCGAGCACGGCATCGACCTCTCCCACCCCCGGGCCGCCGCCCACCTCCAGCCGCCCTCGCTGACGGTCGCCGTCGCCGCCGACGTCCTCGCGAACGCCGGCAACGCCTCGCTCGACACCTACGACTCCGGCCCCTCGGCCATCGCCGTCGAACGCTGGCTCATCGGCGTCCTCACCCGGCTCGCCGGCCTCGGCGAGCGCGCCGACGGCGTCCTCACCCCCGGCGGCTCCCTGTCCAACCTCATGGGCCTGCTGCTCGCCCGCGACGCCGCCGCCCACCGCCGCGGCGTCGACGCCCGCCAGCACGGCGTCGCGGCGCTGCCCGGACCCGTCGTGTTCTGCTCCGAACTCGCCCACTTCTCCACCCACCGCGCCTGCGCCGCGCTCGGCCTCGGCGAAGCCGCCGTCCACGCCCTGCCGGTCGACGACCGGCGCCGCATGCGGCCCGACGCCCTGCTCGCCGCCCTCGACGCGCTCGGCCCCGACCGGACGCCCGTCGCCGTCGTCGCCACCGCCGGCACCACGGACTTCGGCTCCGTCGACCCGCTCCCGCAGATCGCCGAGATCGCCGCCGAACACGGCATGTGGATGCACGTCGACGCCGCCTACGGCTTCGGCGCGCTGTTCTCGCAGCGCCTCGCCGGCCGCCTCGCGGGCCTGGAACTGGCCGACTCCATCACCCTCGACCTGCACAAGACCGGCTGGCTGCCCGCCGCCGCCAGCGTGCTGCTCGTCTCCGACACGACCGCGTTCACCGCGCTCGACCGCGAGGTGGCCTACCTCAACCCCACCGACGACTCCGAGGCCGGCTACGACGGACTGCTCGGCCGCAGCCTCCAGACCACCCGCCGCCCGGACGCCGTGAAGGCCGCCGCCACCCTCCTCACCTACGGCCGCACCGGCATGGGCCGGCTGATGGACACCTGCCACGACCTCGCCCGGCACGCCGAACGCCGCATCCTCGCCGAACCCGGCCTCGAACTGGTCGCGCCGGCCGAACTCACCACCGTCGTCTTCCGCTACCGCTGCGCCGACCCGGCCGCCGCCGACGAGGTCAACGGCGCACTGCGCCGGCACCTCCTGGAAACCGGCACCGCCCTCATCGGCCGCACCGAGGTCGACGCCGCGGAACCCGGCGCACCGCGCCAGGTGTGCCTGAAGTTCACCCTGCTCAACCCCACCGCCACCACCGACGACATCGACGGACTCGTGGACGCCGTCCTCGACGCCGGCCGCACCTGCGAACGACTCATCAAGGAGAACGCCGCATGAGCACCACCACCACGGCGGCAACCACCCAGGCCGACCCCCTGCACGATCGGGACGCCCGAGGCGCCTCCGAACACGCCCACATCGAGGCGCTGCTCCGCTGCTGGCTGCGCGAGACCGGCACGCCCGTCACCCCCGGCCCGCTCCGGGTCGAACTCCCCACCGCGGGCCTCACCCTCGTCACCGAGGTCACCCACCGCTCGCCCACCGGCTGGCACCGCTTCGGCCCCACCCGCCTGGAGGGCCCCGGCGGCCCGCTCGGCGAGACCGCCGACCCGGTCACCGCCGTCGCCCTGCTCTCCGCCGAGGCCGCCGCACGCGGCGGCAGCCGCCCCGGCGGCGTCCCCGCCGGCGAGGTCGCCGACCTGGTGGAGCGCACCGCCGAATCCGTACGCCGGGTCGCCACGTTCATCGCCGACCGCCGCACCCGCCCCGAACCGCCGCCCGGCGTGGACGGCTTCCTCGACGCCGAACAGGCCCTGCTGCTCGGCCACCTGAACCACCCCGCGCCCAAGAGCCGCGACGGCATCTCCGACCACGAGGCCGCCGCCTTCTCACCGGAACTCCGCGGCTCCTTCCGGCTGCACTGGTTCGCCGCCGACCCCTCGGTCGTCTCCCACGACGCCGTCGACGGCGCGCCCTCCCTCGCCGGCCGCGACACCGTCGCCCTCCTCGCCGACCTCGCCGGACGGCGACGCGACGACGGCCGGATCCTCATCCCGGCCCACCCCTGGCAGGCCAGGGACCTGCTGCACCGCCCCCGGATCAAGGCCCTCGTCGCCTCCGGCGCCCTCACCCCGCTCGGCGAACTCGGCCCCGCCTGGTGGCCGACGTCCAGCGTCCGCACGGTCTACCGGCCCGACGCCGACGTGATGCTCAAGCTCTCCCTCGGACTGCGGCTCACCAACTCCCGCCGCGAGTCCACCCGTACCGAACTGCGCCGCGGCCTGGAGATCAACCGCCTCCTCGACGCCGGACACGCGGCCGACACCTTCGCCGCCCACCCCGGCTTCGCCATCACCCGCGACCCCGCCTGGATCGCCGTCGACGAACCGGACCGCCCCGAGGGCCCGGACGTCACCGGCCTCGACGTCGCCGTACGCGAAGTGCCCCGCGACATCGACTCCCTGCGCTGCCTGGTGGGACTCGTCGCCCCGCGCCCCGGCCTCGGCCGCAGCGCGCTCGGCGACCTGGTCGCCGGCCTCGGCCCCGACGCGGCCGAACAGTGGACGGCCGACTACACCGACCACGTCCTCGTCCCCATGCTGCACCTGTACGCCGCCACCGGCATCGGCCTGGAGGCCCACCAGCAGAACACCCTCGTCCGCCTCGACGAGCGGGGCCGGGTCACCGGCAGCACCTTCCGCGACAACCAGGGCTACTACCTCGCCACCTCCCACCTCCCCGGCGTGCTCAAGCGGATCGGCGCCGACTCCTCCACCCTCGCCGTCGTCGACGACGCCCTGGTCGACGACCGGCTCTCGTACTACCTGCTGCGCAACCAGGCCCTCTCCGTGGTCGGCTGCCTCGCCGTCGACGGCCTGGCCGACGAGCGCGACCTGCTCGCCGTCCTCGCCGGCCGGCTGCGCGCGGCGCTGCCCGCCCTGGCCGCCGCCGGCCCCGACGGCGACCGGCTCGCCCGCCGCTGGCTCACCGCCGACACCCTGCCCTGCAAGGGGAACCTGCTCACCCGGCTGCACGGCATCGACGAAGTCCTCGCCCCCCTCGACGCCCAGTCCGTCTACCTCGACGCCCCCAACCCCCTGCAGGAGGCAGCCTCATGACCACGGTGGACCCCACGGTGGAGCAGACACCCGACGACGCCACGATCCCCGGCCCGCCGCTCCCCGTCCTCCCCGGCCGCTGGTCCGCCCGCGTCGCCCGGGCCGAGGGCACCGACCTGGACCTCGTGCACGGCTGGATGCAGTCCCCGCACATCGACGCCTTCTGGCACCAGGCGTGGCCGCGCGAGCGCTGGTACGAGGAGATCGCCGGCCACCTCGCCGGCGACGCGATCCTGCCCCTGATCGTCGACCTCGACGGCCGGCCCGTGGCGTACGTCGAGGTCTACCGGGTCTTACGCGACCGGCTCGCCGGACACTACCCGCAACTGCCCCACGACCTCGGCGTCCACATCGCCATCGGCGAGCGGGCACGGACCGGCATGGGCCTCGGCCGGACCCTGCTGCGCGCCCTCGCCGAGGGACTGCTCACCGCCGACCCGGCCTGCGTCCGCGTGGTCGCCGAACCCGACGTGAACAACGCGCCCTCGCTGCGCGCCTTCGAGGCCGCCGGCTTCCGGCCGTCCGGCACGGTCGAGTTCCCCGACAAGACCGCCGCCCTGATGATCCACCCGCGCACGGAGGAGGACCTGCCCCGATGAGCGACAGCACCACCGAACACGACGTGGTCGCCGTCGGCTGCGGACCCTTCAACCTGGGACTCGCCGCCCTCGCCTCCACCGTGGACGACCTCGACCTCGTCGTCCTGGAGGAGCGCCCCGAGTTCACCTGGCACCGCGGCATGATGTTCGGCGACGCGTCGATGCAGGTGAACTTCCTCGCCGACCTCGTCACCCTGGTCGCCCCCTGGCACCCCCTGTCGTTCCTCGCGTACCTGCACGACAAGGACCGGCTGTACACCTTCACCGTGCGGGAGAACTTCTTCCCCTCGCGCCGGGAGTACGAGGACTACCTGCGCTGGGCCGCCGACAGGCTGCCCTCCGTGCGCTTCTCCCACCGGGTCGAGGAAGTCGACTGGAACGCCGACGAGGAGCGGTTCACCGTGCGCGTGGTACGCGGTGACGGCACCGCCGTCCGGATGCGCGCGCGCCACCTCGTCATCGGCATCGGCACCGCGCCGCACCTCCCCGACGCGCTCGCCGCGCTGCCCGGCGAGCGGATCCTCCACACCGCCGACTACCTCTACCGCTCCGGCGACGTGGCACGGGCGGAACGGGTCACCGTGGTCGGATCGGGCCAGTCCGGCGCGGAGGTCGCCGTCGACCTGCTGACCCGCAACCTCGACGGCGGCCCCGCGGTCAGCTGGCTCACCCGCACCGGCTCCTGGGCGCCGCTCGACTACACCAAGATGAACCTGGAGCTGACGACCCCCGCGTACATGCGGTACTTCCACTCGCTCCCCGAGGACGTACGGGACCGGCTGGTCGGCGAACAGTGGCAGTTCTACAAGGGCATCTCCACGGACACCCTCGAGGAGATCCACGAACTGCTCTACCGCCGCCAGCTCGAAACCGGCCTCGCCGACGTCGAGCTCCGCTTCGGCACCGCCGTCGAGAGCGCCGCCGTCGACCCCGCCGGACGGACCGTGCTCGGCTGCCGTCACCTCGACACCGGCCAGGCCTTCGAGCACGTCACCGACCTCGTGGTCGCGGCGACCGGTTACCGCGCCCGTCCGCCGGCCTTCCTGACCCCGGTCGAGAAACTGATCCGGCGCGACGCCAGGGGACGGCCCGTGGTCCGCGCCAACCACTCCGTCGAGCTCGCCGACGGCGTGACCGGAAGGATCTTCGTGGCCAACGCCGAGCTCCACGCCTACGGCGTCTCGACCCCGAACCTCGACATCGGCGCCGTACGCAACGCCACCATCCTGAACGCCGTCACCGGGAGGGAGACCTACCGCCTGCCGGAGAGAAGCGCCTTCACCCGCTTCGCAGCGCCCGCGCAGACCCCGTCGCACGGCCGATGACCCGGCTGCCCTCGCGGCTGCGCGACCAGGTCGTCGAGTGCCTGCGGGGAGGACACGACCCCGAGGAGGCGGCCGCCCGGTACGGACTCGCGCCCCAGGCCCTGGAGGCGGCGGCCGCCACGGACAGCGCCCTGGCGGTCGCCCTCACCGGGCGCGACCCCTACTCCCGTGAGGCGGAGGCCGCACGGCAGCGGGCCGAGGTCCTGCGGTGCGTCGCCCTCGGCATGACGCTCGCGGCCTCGGCGCGGGCGGTGGACGTGCCCGAGAGCTCCCTCAGCCTCTGGCGGAGCGAGGACGCCCTGTTCCGCGCCGCGCTCGACGCCGTCCGCGCCCTGTCCGACGCCTCCGCCGGGGCGCCGCGCTCACGGATGACGCCCGCCAGGACCCGGCTGTTCCTGCAGTCCCTGAGCGAGGGCGACACCGTGACGGGAGCCTCGGCCCGCGTGGGGATCGCCACCGCCACCGTGTACGCGCGGCGCAGGCGCGACCCGGCCTTCGCGGACTGGATGGACGCGGCGCGCAAGGAAGGCGCCCGGGCCCGGCTGCGGAAGAGGACCGCACGGCGCCGGCGGGCGCAGCGGTGGGAAGGGAGGTACCGGCTGATCCGGATGGAACCCCGGGCGGAGGCGTACGCGGAGCCGGACGCGGGCGAGGGCGGGCGACCGGCCTCGTAGCGGGTTTTCCACAGGTTCGGGCCGGTGGGCGAAGGGTGTCGGCGGGGGCGGCTAGGCTTTTCGAATGGCCCTCACCGACGCTTCCCCGGACACCTCGGACGCCTTGCAGGTACTGCACCGAGTCTTCGGTTACGGCTCCTTCCGCGGCGAGCAGCAGGAGATCATCGAGCAGGTCGTCGCAGGCGGCGACGCCCTCGTGCTCATGCCGACCGGCGGCGGCAAGTCGCTGTGCTACCAGATCCCGGCGCTCGTCAGAGAAGGCACCGGAATCGTGATCTCGCCGCTCATCGCGCTCATGCAGGACCAGGTGGACGCGCTCACCGCGCTCGGGGTGCGGGCCGGCTTCCTCAACTCGACCCAGGATCCGTACGAGCGGCAGGCGGTCGAGCAGGCCTTCCTCGCCGACGAGCTGGACCTGCTCTACCTGGCGCCCGAGCGGCTGCGCACCGAGGGCACGCAGCGGCTGCTCGACCGGGGCCGGGTGTCGCTCTTCGCGATCGACGAGGCGCACTGCGTCGCCCAGTGGGGTCACGACTTCCGGCCGGACTACCTGGCGCTGTCCATGCTGCACGAGCGCTGGCCCAAGGTGCCGCGGATCGCGCTGACCGCGACGGCCACCGAGGCCACCCACGCCGAGATCGCGGGGCGGCTCGGCCTGACGGAGGCCCGGCACTTCGTCGCCAGCTTCGACCGGCCGAACATCCAGTACCGCATCGTCCCGAAGAACAACCCGCTCAAGCAGCTCCTCGAACTGATCCGGACCGAGCACGACGGGGACGCCGGAGTCGTCTACTGCCTGTCGCGGTCGTCGGTGGAGAAGACCGCCGCCTTCCTGGTGGAGCAGGGCATCGACGCCGTGCCCTACCACGCCGGCATGGACGCCGCGGCCCGCGCGGCGAACCAGGCCCGCTTCCTGCGCGAGGACGGCGTCGTGGTGGTCGCCACGATCGCCTTCGGCATGGGCATCGACAAGCCGGACGTGCGCTTCGTGGCCCACCTGGACCTGCCGAAGTCCGTCGAGGGGTACTACCAGGAGACCGGCCGCGCCGGGCGCGACGGCGAACCGGCCACGGCCTGGCTCGCCTACGGCCTGCAGGACGTGGTCCAGCAGCGCAAGCTCATCGACGGCTCCGAGGGCGACGAGACGCACCGCCGCTCGCTGGCCGCCCACCTGGACGCGATGCTCGCCCTGTGCGAGACGGTCGACTGCCGGCGCGTCCGGCTCCTCGCCTACTTCGGCCAGTCCGCCGAGCCGTGCGGCAACTGCGACACGTGCCTGACCCCGGCCGAGTCCTGGGACGGGACGGTCGCGGCGCAGAAACTGCTGTCCACGGTGTGGCGGCTGGCCAGGGAACGACGCCAGAAGTTCGGCGCCGGACAGATCATCGACATCCTCCAGGGCAAGAAGACGGCCAAGGTCATCCAGTTCGACCACGACCAGCTCTCGGTGTTCGGCGTCGGGGCCGACCTCTCGACGGCGGAGTGGCGGGGCGTGGTGCGCCAGCTGCTCGCGCTGGGGCTGCTCGCCGTGGAGGGCGACTACGGGACGCTCGTCCTGACGGACGGCAGCGGCGAGGTCCTCGGCGGCCGCCGCCAGGTCCCGTTGCGCAAGGAGACGGCACCGGCCCGCCCCTCCCGCAAGGAGTCCGGGTCCGCCTCGCGCTCCGGGAAGGGCGCGCGGGTGCCGGTCGACCTGCCGGCGGCCGCGGTGCCGGTGTTCGAGGCCCTGCGCGCCTGGCGCGCCGCGACCGCCCGCGAGCAGGGCGTCCCGGCGTACGTCGTGTTCCACGACGCGACGCTGCGGGAGATCGCGACCCGGCTCCCCACCACGGTCGAGGAGCTGGGGACCGTCGGCGGTGTCGGCGAGGCCAAGCTGGCCAAGTACGGCGAGGGCCTCCTGGACGCCCTGGCGGAGTACGCGGCCGGCGCCTCCGGCCCCTCGCCCGACTCCGGCTCCCGCCCCGCCTCGGCCGCCGCGCCCGTGGCACCGGTTTCGGCGGCTGCGGCGGCCCCGGCGCTCGTGGTGCTGGCGCGGCGGGCGCCGCAGGACGAGGAGCCGCCGTTCGACTTCGACGAGACCGAACCGCCCTGGGACGACTGGGAGTAGCAGGGCGGGCCGGAAGCCGTCCGCGTCAGGCGGCGCAGGAGTAGCGGAAGGTCCCCTCGGCCTCGACGGGGGAGTCCGCGGGGCGCAGGACCTGGAGGCGGGCCGTGCCGCGGAAGAGGCCGGGTCCGCGGACCGTCCACTGCAGGTGCACCGTCACCTCGCGCTCCCCGCGGCGGGCCGTGCGGGTCAGCTCCTCGGACTGCCGGCCGTCGCTGCGCAGCCAGCGGTAGGTGATGGGCCCGCCGCGGCCGTCGGTGTGCACGACGCCGGTCACCTCGGCGGTCTGGCCGCAGCTCAGCTCCTGCGTCGGCGCCGTGACGTCGGCCGCGGTCACCGTGGGGCCGGCCGTCGGCCGCAGCAGCAGCCACAGGACCACGGCGACCGCCGCGAGCACCGCCACGGTGCCGAGCAGCCCGGCGCGCCGACGCCGCTTCCGTACGGGGGCGGCCGTCGGGGCGGCCCACAGGGCCCGCAGGGCCTCCTCCTCGCTGAGCGGCACTCCGGGCCCGAAACGCAGCAGGATCTCGTCGTCACCGCCGTCACCCGCCTCATCGCCGCCACTGCCTTCGGCGGACGCGGCGGGAAAGGTGGCCGCGGCGGGTGCGGCGGCGGCACTCCGGTTCCGCTTGCCGAGCACGGTGACCTGGTCACCGGCGACGGCGGCAGGGGCCGAGCTCCGACCACGCCGCCCGAGCACGGTTTCCTCGGTGCCGTCCGCCGGGCCCTCCGCCGCGTCGTCCGTCGGGCCGTGCGGCTTCGCCGGTGTGGCGGCGGCCGCCGTACGCAGGGCGGTTCGGCGGAGGAAGTCCTGGGGAAGGACCGTGCGGCCGGAGGTGAGGGTCGTGCGGGCCGTGGTGAGGTCACCGGAGTCGGCCGCGGCCGCGCAGCGGGCGAACAGTTCCGCCGCGGGCGAGCCCGCCGTCGCCCAGGCGGTGCTGAGGGTACGGGCGAGCGCGGCCCATGCCGTGACGTCGTCCTGCTGGGCGGCGGCCGTCGGGACGTCGGCGGACAGTGCCGTGGCGAGGGCGGCCTCCGCGAGCAGGGCGGTGCCGTCCGGGGCGAGGACGACCCGGTCGGGCGCGAGCGCACCGTGGGCGAGACCGGCCGCGTGCAGGGCGAGCAGGGTCTGGGCGGTCTCGTTGAGGACGCTCGCCGCGCTGCCCTCGTCCAGCCCGGGCGCCCCCTCCGCCAGCAGGTCGGCCACCGTACGCATCGGAGGGCGCGAGACGAGCAGCCACACGTCCCCGGCCTCCGCCACCAGGTCCACCGTGGCCGGCACACCCGGAAGCCGCAGCTTCGCCACCGCGACCACCGTGGCCGCGAGCCGCTGCCGCGCACCCTCCGGAGCGAGCAGCGCGCGGTCGATCCGCAGCGCGCCGTGCGGCGGCTCGCCGGCGTCGCCCGGCACCAGGGCGTGCCAGGTGCCGAACCGCCCGTCACGCGACCAGTCCGACAGGGCGCGCCCGGCGACCGTGGCGGGTGTCGCGGGTGTCGTCATCGTGTTCCGTACTCCTCTGTGGTCACTCGGTTCATGCGGGTCACTCAGGTCACTCAGCACGGCGGCGCGTCCGCCGAGGCCGTCTGCGGTCCGTTGGCGGACTGCGGGCTGGTCCGCACCGTGACGTTCCAGGTGCCCCGGCACGGGTTGCCGGAGAAGTCGCCCTCGAAGGTCACGGAGTACTGGGTGCTGCCCGACAGCCGGCGGGACTGTGAACCGTACGAATTGGCGGGCGAGTTGCGGTAGAAGTCCGCGGTGACGGTGACCGGCCCCGTACCGGTGGTCGTGATGGTCACGTCGGCGATCAGCCGGTAGCCCGGCGCGCGGCGCACGGAGCCGATCGAGATCGTGACCGTGCCGGCCGTCGGCGGAGCCGGGGCGGTGGTCGTGGGGACCGGGCGCGTCGTCGTCGGCGCGGGGCCGGGGCCCGGGGCGGTGGTGGCCGCGGTCGGCGTGCCGCCGGTGGCGGGAGCCGGTGTGGTGCCGCTCGGCGACGGGCCGGCCGAGGCGCTGCCGGACGGTGAACCGCTCGGCGTCGGCGAGGTGGTGCTCGCCGACGGCGAGGCCGAGGGCGAGGCGGACGACGAGGACGCGGAAGGGGAGCCGGACTCGACGGGCCTTCCCGACGGCACGGACGTGGCCACCGTGGTCGTCGTGTCGTCCGTGCCCGCCGTCGCCACCGTGACCCCGCCCGCGGCCACGGCCAGCACGGCCACGCCCACGGCCGCCTGCCACAGGGGACGCTTCAGACGGCCGAGCACGGTCAGCGCCGGAGTCACCTCGTACACCGCGCCCGTCACCGCGAACGGGAACAACAGGGCCAGCAGGGCGGCGAGCCGGGCGAGCCCGCGGCGCCCGCGCTCCTCCCAGCCGGCGCCGTAGCCGGCGACGGCGGCGCGTTCCAGGTCGGCGAGGAAGGCCTCGATGCCGGGCCGGTCCGCCGCCTCCTTCGCCAGGCCCTTGCGCAGCAGGTCCCGCACCGGCTCGGGCACGTCCTCCAAGGCGACGGGCGCCCGCAGATGCTGGAGCCGCAGCGCGATCAGGTCGTCGGCCTGGAACGGGCGCCGGCCGGTCAGACACTCGTAGAACACGGCCGCCGCCGCGTACACGTCGCTCGCCGGACCCGCCGGCTCGCCCTCCCACTGCTCGGGCGCCATGTACGCCGGCGTGCCCGCGGCCTCCGCCTCGCGGCCGGCGCGTACGGCGATTCCGAAGTCGGCGAGCGCGCTCGAACCGTCCGCGCGGACCAGCACGTTCTCCGGCTTGTAGTCGCGGTGGACCACCCCGGCCGCATGGGCCGCGCCCAGGCCGAGCAGGGAGCCCTTGAGCAGCACCAGGGCCGCCTCCGGCCCCGTCGCCCCGTGCGCGCGCAGCATCTCCCGCAGGGTGACCCCGTCCACCGCCTCCATGACGATCGCCGCGCCCGACCGGGCCTCCACGTACTCGTACAGCCGCACCACGCACGGGTGCCGCAGGTCGCCGAGCAGCCGCGCCTCGGCGCGGAACCGGGCCAGGAAGTCCCGGTCGCCGTGGAGCCGTTCGCTCAGGTACTTGACGGCCACGGGCACTCCCGTCGCCTCGTGCCGCGCGAGGACGACCCGGCCCCCGGCGCCCCGGCCGAGCGCCTTCACCGCCGCGTAACCGGGTACGGACCAGCCGCCGTCCCCGCCTGTCGCATCCTTCATTCCGCTCATGCCGCCCCCTCCACGGCCACGCCGTCCGCCGGACGCGCCGGGCCCGTGCCCGCCGCCGCGCGACGCCGCTTCACCACTCGAACCAGCCACCGGACCGGCGCCGCCCACACGGGGAACGCCACCAGCGCGACGACCACCGCCACGATCACCGTGTCCCACGGCGGGTCCACCCGCCCCTTCAGCCACTCCCCGAGCCGCGAGTGCCAGGCCAGCAGCGCCAGGACCAGGAAGCCGTACGTCCCGACGATCACCGCGAGGCCGTACGCGGCCATCCCGGCCTGCCGCGCTCCGGGCCGGCGGCCCGCCCGCAGGTCACGCCAGAGCCCCTTGCGAAAGTACGCGCTGGCCTCCTGGCGCAGCCGCGGCACGCGCAGTGCGTCGGTGAGGGCCTGGTAACCGTCCAGCGGCATCAGCGGATTGACGTTGTACAAGGTGTTCAGATACAGGCCGAAGGCCAGGTGGAACAGCACGGCCGAGACGGGTCCGACGGGCAGGTACGCCGCGCCCACCGCGCACCAGCCCGCCAGGGCGGCCGTGGAGACCGGCCCCGACAGCGCCACCACGACTCGCGACCAGCGGGTGCCGAACCACATGTCGCTCGTGTCCACGAACGCGAACGGCATGCCCATCATGAGCATGAAGCCGCCGCGCCGTACCTTGCGCCCGTACGACTTCACCGCCAGCGCGTGCGCCAGCTCGTGAACCATCAGGGCCGATATGTAGCCGGCGGCCAGCGCCACCGGCCCCCAGATCCCGGCCCCGCCGAAGTCCAGCAGGTGCTGCCGGCCCTGGGCGGCGCCGAAGAAGGCCACCAGACCGCCGACCACCGACAGCCACACCAGTGCCACGCCGGTACGGGTGAAGAACCGCCAGCCGAAACGGCCGTAGAGACGGCTCACCGCACCGTCGAGGCCCCGGACGGACACCTCCGTCTTCAGCAGCGCCCGGTACACGGCCCGCCAGAACCGGCGCCAGCGCGTGCCCTCCCGCTCGTCCTCCTGGCCCGGCAGGCCGCGCAGCAGGTCCGCCCGCGCGAACGTCGCGAGCGCTGCCTCGATCCGCGGCAGCGCCAGCTCGCCGAACCGGTCGGCGTACGCGAACAGCAGGTCCCGCACGGTGTTCTCGCCGTCGACGGCGTTCCACAGGAACACCTCGCGCTCGTCGAGCCGGAGGTACACGCCGGTACGGGTGTTGCTCAGCACCCAGTGCGGTTCCCGCGGGCCGTCCGCCGGCACCTGCTTCAGCGCCCACCCGCTGCGGCGGCGGGGCCGCGCGGTGAGCGGACCGGCGGCCTCCGGCACCTCCTGCCCGGGCACGGCGGCCGGCAGCTCCGTGAGCTGGGTGCCGACCACCATCGTCCGCGAGCCGATCCGCGCGTCGCGGGGCTGCTCGAACACCATGCGGACGTCGCCGACGGACAGTTCGGCCCCGTCGGCGAGCCGCGCCGAGCCGCCGTGGAGGTTCACACCGGCGACCGAGGTGCCGTTGAACGAGTCGAGGTCCTCGATCCTGAAGCCCGAGCCGTCACGGACGACACGGGCATGGCGGCGCGACACACTGCCGTCCGGCAGGACGACGTCGTTCCCCGCGTCGCGGCCGAGTGTGGTGACCTGACCGGTCAGCGTCACGAGAAGCCCGGGGTCGTCGAGGCCGCGCAGCAGGGGCGCGGCGAACGAGGTCGGGGCCGCGCCGCGGCGGAGCGTGCCGCAGCGCAGGCAGTACGGGAAGTCGCGCCGCACGTGGACGCGACAGGCGTGGCACAGCATGCGGCTCAGACCGCTCCGGGGCCGCGGAACGCTCCGCCGTCGAGGCCGCCGGGCGTGCGGTGGCCGGTGTCCAGCTGGGTGCCGATGCGGTCGATGCCGCCGAGGCCGCCGGGGCGGAACACGCCACTGCCCGTGCCGCCGGAGTCGGGCGCGGGCGTGTCGGCGCGGCCGCCGCCGCGGCCGCCGTTCTCGCCGTCGTTGCCTCCGCCGGTGTCGCCGCCGCCGTCGCCGCCGCTGGGCGTGCCGGGGCGGCCGCGGCCGTTAC
>NZ_JBHXFE010000023.1:89546-113646 GCF_042722475.1 Streptomyces sp. NPDC127092 | reverse complement strand
CCGTCACCACCACCGGTGCCGCCACCGCCGCCGGTGTCGCCACCGCCCTGGCCACCACCGGTACCGCCGCTGCCGCCGCCGGTGTCGCCACCGCCGCCGCCCTGGCCGCCACCGCCGGAATTGCCGCCGCCCTGACCGCTGTTGTCGCCGCCCTGGCCGCCGCCACCGCTGCCGCCGTGGCCCGGCCGCCGCTCGTTCTCCTGGCTGCCGCCGCTGTTGCCGCCACCCGAGTCACCGCCGCCGCTGTTCCCGCCGCCGGAGTCACCGCCGCCGCTGTTCCCGCCGCCCTGGCCGCCGCCGGAGTCGCCGCCTTCACCGCGCTCGTAGACGCCGCCGTGCCCGAAGCCACCGGCACCGCCGTCGGCACCGCCGAAACCGTCACCAGGACCGCCGTCGAAGCCACCGCCGTGGCCGCCGAACCCGCCTTCGCCCGCGCCGCCGAACCCACCCGGTCCTCCGCCGATGCCGCCGAAGCCGTCACCACCGTGGCCGCCGAACCCGCCGGGCCCGTCACCGCCCAGACCGCCGGGCCCGTCACCGAACCCACCGCCGCCGTGGCCGTCACCGAACCCGCCGGGACCGTGTCCGTCCCCGCCGCCGAACCCGCCGGGTCCGTGTCCGTCGCCGCCCAGGCCGCCCGGTCCCTCGCCGAAACCTCCGCCGAAGCCGTCGCCGGGGCCCTCGCCGAAGCCGCCGCCGAACCCGCCGGGACCGTGGCCCTCGCCGCCGAAGCCACCGCCGAATCCGCCGCCGAACCCGTCACCCGGACCCTCGCCGAACCCGCTGGGACCATGCCCCTCGCCGCCGAAGCCACCCGGGCCGTCGACACCGAGCCCGCCGGGCCCGTGGTCGCCGAAGGAGCCGAAGTCGCCGAACTCCCCGAATTCGCCCGCGCCGCCGAAGCCGTCGGCGCCGCCGAGGTCGTCCAGGAGGGAGCCGCCGTCGCCCAGGCCCTGCGCGCCGAGTGCGTCGCCGATCAGGCTGCCGACGTCCGCGGCCGCCGTGTCCAGCGTGGCGGCCAGCTCGCGCGCGTCGCCCGTGTCGGCGGCGTCCACGTGCGGCGCCGTGGCGTCCGTGGTCGCGGCGTCCGGTGCGACGTGGTCGAGGTGCATGTCGATGCCGGCGAGGGCGTGCGCCGCGTTGCCGAAGAAGAGCGACGACTTGGACAGGCGCGCGTCGAGGGTGGCGGGACCGTCGGCCGTGCCGGACTCCACGCGGAGCCGGCGCAGTTCGGTGACCTGCTCGGAGGTCAGGCCGAGTCTTCGTGCCACCTCGTCCGTGTCGCCGTCGAGCTGGGCCGCGAAGGCCGGGTCGACCGCGAGTCGGGTCATGGCATCGCGATAGGCGTCGTTGTCGGGCATGGGCTGCCTCACGTTCTCCGTCGGTCCGCGTTCACACGTAGCTGATCCCGGCGGGAAGTGGAGGGTCCCCCTGGTCGGCGGCATGGGTGCCATTCCGGCCATCCCAACCGATGCCTGCAGGAACCTTATAGGCGCTGATGGCCGACGTGCGCAAGCCCGGCAGCGCTCCGGGAGATGTCCGGAAACCGACGCTCCGCTTCCAGGCCGGACCTCGCCCCGTCCCTACGCCGCGCGCTGCTCGACTCGCCGTGGAGACGCGGCCGTCGCCTCCGCCAGCGCGTGGGTGTACTCGAGGTCCCAGACCAGGCTGAAGGCCGCCAGTGACGGGCGGTCGGCGTGCAGGGCGTGGAGCAGGCAGCCCGCTCCGATCGCGCCGGTGACGGCGCACCGGCGGGCCGCCGGGGGCCCGCAGACCCGGCGGGCGAGGCGCAGCAGCCAGTGACGCCGCAACAGGTCCTCGCGTACGGACGGCAGTCGTCCGGCGTCGGGGACGAACTGGTCGATGAGCACGTCGAAGCGTGCGCTGAGGGCGGGGATGCGGGTCCAGGTCCGCAGGCTGCGGTCGCTGTCGTGCCAGACGACGGCGGCCGGGTCGAACACGAAGCGGCAGCCGACCCGGGAGAGCCGGAAGCCGAGCTCGACGTCCTCCTGCCGGGCCAGACGCTCGTCGAAGCCGCCGACGGCACGGAAGTCGGCGCGACGGACCCCGAGGTTGCCCGTGTAGCAGTGCGTCCACGCAGGAGTGCTCTCGCCGCGGTCCAGCCGGTCGTACTCCCGTCCCAGCCGGTCCGCGTCCCAGTGCGTCCACGGCGGCATGCGCCGCCCGGGCGGGGCCAGGATCGGGCCGAGGGACACCGCGGGTCCGCCCGCGCGGTCCAGGGCGGCGTGGTGCCGCGCTACCAGCTCGGGACGGGAGATGCAGTCGTCGTCGATGAACAGGACGTACGGCGCGCCGGAGAGGGCCACTCCCCGGTTGCGGCTCGCCCCGGGGCCGATCGACTCCTCGTTGCGGACGACCCGGACGGGGAGGCCGGGGTGGGAGGACCGGACGCGGCGCGCCACCGGGTCCCGGCCGCCGTCGTCGACCAGGATCACGCCGAAGTGCCCGAAGGTCTGCTGCCCGAGCGCGTCGAGACAGGCCGCCAGCTTGCCGGGCGGGCGGTCACGCGTCGCGATGACGACGTCCAGCTCGGTGTTCCGTTGCGTTGCCCGCGTGTCCGCCATCACGTCCGCCTTCCCCTCGTGTCGCCCAGGTCACCGGTCACGTCCACCATCGGCGTACCACCTCCTCGGCGGCCTTTCCCCGCGGCGTGTAGTCGAGGGCGTCGTCCGGGCTGCCGTGCGGCACGACGTCCCAGACCCACCAGAAGACACCGGCCCACCAGGGCTCGTCGCGGAAGCCCGCGAGCAGCGCCTCGTACGCGGCCGCCTGCTCCGCCTGGTCCGGCGTCGTGCTGACGGTCCAGGAGTACGGGGCGGTGGTGGACCCGCGCTGGCTCACGTAGCCCGCTTCGGTGAACAGGATCCGGCGGTCGCGTCCGGCCGCGAACGCCGCCAGCTCCTCCCGGATCGGCCGCCACGCGCGTTCCAGCGCCCGCGCGTCGTGGGTGGGCCGCGTGCTCAGGGGCCAGTAGGCGTCGACGCCGATCAGGTCCACGGCGTCCCAGAAGGCCACCCGGGGGTACTCGTCGTAGTTGGCGGCGTACACCAGGAGGCCCGGATAGTCGGCGCGCACGGCCCGGATGACGGCCAGCCACTCGTCCCTGTCACCGGACACCCCTTCCAGTTCGGTCCCCACGGCGAACTGCTCCACGCCGGTCCCGGCGGCCAGGCGCGCGTAGTGGGTGATGAAGGCGGTGTAGGAGGCGAACCACGCGGCGTGGTCGCGCGGCCGGATGGTGCCCCGGCTCTCGGCGTCCGGCAGGTCGACGTGCGGTTTGAGCAGCACCTTCAGGCCGTGCGCGTGGGCCAGGCCGATCACCTTCCGCACACCGGCGTCGTCCGGCGTCTGCCATACCGCGCCGGCGGGCGCCCGGGTGATCTCGTGGGCGCCGGCGTCGGCCTGGAACCACGTGGGCGTGATCTGGACCCAGCCCGCGCCGACGTCGGCCAGGTGGCGGAGACGGTCGTCGAGTGCCCTCGCGTCGTCGTAGCCGTCCCGCGAGTACGTCGGCAGGGCGAAACCGCGCTGCTGCTCCTGCGCCGGGCCGGTCAGGGAGCCGGTGGAGGATCCCGACGGCACGGCGGTGAGGAGCAGGACGCCCAGCACGGCACCGGCCAGCCACCGTGCGCGGCGCGTCAGTGCGCCGAGCGGACGGAGGCCCGCGCCACGGGAACGGCCGGTCACCGGCACGAGCGCATCGCCTCCTCAGCCCGGGCCCGCCCGCGGGCGGGTCTGCTCCGGCGCACCGCCGCCCGGCACCGGCGGCGGTCCCGCCGAGGCGACGTCGTCACGGCCGCAGAAGCAGACGGCGACCAGCAGCCCCGTCACGGCGGTGACGCCGAGGGTGTTGAAGGCCGGAAAGGTCATGGTGGTGAGGAGCAGGGAGAGCAGGGACGCCCGGCTGCCGACACGGAGGACGTGGAGCCGCGGGTCCTCTCCCGGCGCGCCGCGCCGCAGGACCGCCGCCACGATCACGGCCACCACGAAGACCGCCGCCGGCACCCCGATCTTCCACGCCAGCCACAGGTAACCGTTGTGGATGAACGGCGTGGTCAGGGGGGCGAACGTGTCCTCCTTGCCCCAGGTGACCGTGGCGCCGAAGCCCGATCCGGTCAGCGGCCGGCCCCGGATCTCCTCCAGGACGACCTGCGACTCGATCACCCGGTACGAGTAGGACTCGTCGATCTCGAGCCGGTTGACGGAGAGCACGCGTTCCAGGGCCGTACGGATCTCGCCGGGGGCGAGCACGGCGAGGCTCAGGAGCAGGGACACGGCACCGACCGGCACCCACTTCGCCGCGTTCCGCCGTGCCTGGGCACCCGACATGACCACCACCGTGGCGCAGGCCACCGCCGTCGCCACCCAGAAGGTCCGCTCGTACGTCAGCCAGAGACAGACCGCGTTCAGGCACACCACCGCCGCCAGCAGCCACCGGACCGGGACCGACCGCAGGCGCCCGGACACCAGCGCGGCCCAGGCCAGGGTCACGGCGACCGGGTACGCGTACAGCCCGCCCTGCAGCGAGCCGCGCCCCGCCGAGGTGAGGTCCACACCCCGGCGTATGCCGACGTCGGCCGAGCTCGTGTAGTCGATGGAGAACCCCCACTGGACGAGCCCCCACAGGCCCAGGGCCAGGCCCAGGGCGATCAGCGCCCCCTCCAGACGCCGACGGGCCGCCTTGTCCCGGACCACGGGCCACGCCAGCACGAACGCGCCCACCCCGAGCATCACCCGGCGGGTCTCGTGGCCCGCCTCGCTCACGTCGGCTCCACGGGCGATCCCCCAGGCCAGCGCCACGGCGAGCACCAGCGTGACCGCCGCGGCGACGAGAAGCGGCCTGTCGAGCGCCAGCCTGCGCGACAGGACGAGCCAGGCGACCCGGCACATGCCGAGGAGCATGAGGACGTCGACGAGCAGCAGCCCCGGCCGGCCGGATCCGCCGACGAGGGAGAACTGGTCCTGCACCTCGAACGGCACCAGCACCGTGACCGCGACCAGCACGGACAGGGCGGCCACCGGAGCCCCGAGCGCCAGCGGGATCACCACGACGGCGCCGACGGCCGTGAGCGGGTCACCGGGCAGCAGCGCCCCGAACACGAGCGCGGCCAGCACGGCGGCACACGCCGTGCGCAGCGTGCGACGGTCCGGCCGGGACGCGAGCGGCGCCGGCCGGTGCGGCCGGTTCCGTCCGGCCACGGCCCAGGTCACGGTGACCGCCTCCGGCCGAGGCGCCGGAACAGCAGCCACCCCGACACCGCAAGCCCGGCGGTGGCCCCGACGCAGACGGCGACGTCGTCCGACGCGCCCGAGGCGCGCAGGCTCAGCAGCAGGGCGGCGGTCACCACGAGCTGCCAGACCACCGCGGTCACGACCGGGCGCAGCGCGTGCCAGAGCTCGCGGCCCGAGGTCCCGGCGAGCCGCGCCCCGACGGTGGCGTACAGCGCCGCGTACGGCACGAAGACCGCGAGGTGCGCCAGCGCGGCCCCGCGGATCCCGTCGACCGACACGAGGACCCACAGGGCGGTCGCGGTCGCGACGCACCGGGCGGCCATGACCTTCGCGCGGAAGGCGATCTGTCCCGTACCGGAGAGCGCCTCGCCGATGCAGTTGTCGATGGCGTAACCGATGCCGGCCACCCAGAGCACCTGGAAGGCCGCCACCATGCCGGTCCACTCGGGCCCCAGGACCGCCGGAAGGAGCACCGGTGCGAGCAGGATGCCGACCGGCAGCAGCGGCAGCAGGAGCGCGGACATCAGGCGGACCGACTGCACCGTCCGCTGCCCGCTGGTCTCGGGGCTGGACGCCGCGGCGGCGAAGAGCACCTTGCCGACCTGTTCCGAGAACTGCGTCGAGGGCGCCATGGCGATCGTGAAGGCCAGCGCGTAGAGGCCGACGAGACTCGCGTCGCTCGACAGCCCGACGACCAGGTAGTCGACGTTGGCGGCCAGCATCAGGGTGACGCCGAACAGGAAGAACCACCGGTCGCCGGTGCGTTCGCGCGTCTCGGCGGGGGAGGCGGGCGGGAGCGCCTTCCGGCGGCGGAGCCCCGGCAGGCACAGCGCGGTGGTGAGCACGGCCAGCAGGCCGAACAGCACCACCTGCCGCGCGACCAGCGACCAGATGCCCGCGCCGGCCAGGACGGCGACCACGGCCACCACCGCCGACACGACGTTGCCGGCCGCCGTCGCTCCCGCGAGCCGCCGGAACTGCATCGACTTGTGCAGCAGGGCCGTGGGGATCAGGGAGATCGCGTGCAGCGGCAGGCAGACGGCGAGCAGGGCGACGGCGGGCGCGTCTCCGCCGTCCGCGAAGGTGCCCACCAGGGGCCCGGCGGACGCCGCCATCACCGCGGCGAGCGCCGCGCCGACGAGGAAGCAGCGCCAGAAGGCGCGTACGAGGTAGGCCCGGGTGAGGTGCGGGTGCACCATGATGGCGCCGTACGTGCCGTGGTCCACCAGCAGCGTCGCGATGTAGACGACGGCCGTTCCGACCGCGACGGTGCCGAAGCCGGAGGGCGGCAGCTGGCGTGCGAGGAAGATCAGCGATCCGTACGCGAAGGCCTGGGCGAGCAGATGGCTTCCGGTCATCCACGAGGCCGAGGCGATCAGGCTGCGCCCGGTCGGCGCGCGGGACACGGAGACCGCCTCGGTGCCGACGTTCATGGCAGTGCCGGGCGGCCGGCCGAGGTCGTCGGTGACCCGTCGCGCCGCCACCGCAGACGGAGGGCGTCGACGGCCAGCCGGGCGGTGGTCGGGACCCCGTGGACGAGGTAGCGGCGCCAGAGCCAGGGCTGGCTCGTCAGCCGCCAGGCCCACTCGAGGCAGAGCCGCCGGACGAGCTCCGGGGGCCGTGAGCGGTCGCCGTTGACGAAGTCGAAGCTCGAACCCACCCCCACGAACCAGGTGCCGGGCAGGGCGGGGCGCAGAGCGGACATGACCGCCGTCTGACTCGCGAAGGGCAGACCGATGAAGACGATGTCCGGGGCGGCGGCGACCAGCCTGCGGGAGAGGGCCGCCAGCTCCGCGGCCATGGTCTCGGGCCGTACGAAGCACGGGTAGGTCTCGGCGCGCAGCCCCGGGCTCACCTGCCGGAGCCGGTCCGCGGCCCGCTCCGCCTCACCGGGGCGGCCTCCCGCGAGCATGATCGAGCGTCCTCGCGCTCCCGCTCCGGCGGCCAGCGCGCGCAGCATGTCGGTGCCCGTGATCTGCCCGGGCACGGGGGTCCGCTGGATGCGCAGGGCCACCACCAGCGGCATTCCGTCGGTGACGACGAGCTCGCTCCGCTCGAACATCCGCCGCAGCTCCGGCGACCGCCGGTACTGCCGCAGGATGTCGATGTTCGGCGTCAGCACCGTCCCGCCCCGGCCCTCCGCCAGGCTGTCGAAGACCCGGTCGACGGCCTCGTCGAGCGTCACCGCGTGGATCGGCATGCCCATGAGACGCGCGGTCGGAAGGGGAAGGGGCGATCCGGGAGCGGGGAGCGGCATGGGACTCAGCTCCTCAGGGCTTGCGGCTCAGGGTTTCCGACGGGGGCACGGGAAGCTCGCGGGCGGGCACGGCGACGTCCTCGTCCCGCGGGCGGCGCCGGTGCCGCTCGATCCCGTAGGCCGCGAGGACGCCGAGGAACATCCCACCGGCTCCGGCCATGACCATGACCACGGCCGTGGGCACCTCGTCGACGCGCACCGCCGGGCCGGTCGAGTCGATGCTCAGGGTCGGGTCCACGCCGGACTGGCGGACGAAGGTGAGGAGCTGCAGCCTGCGGGACTCCTCCCCGGCGTTCGGGTCGGCGTCGGTGTTCTTCTGCGCGAAGGCGATGCGGCGGTCCAGCTCGGCCGAGACCGTCTGCCACCGGTCCTTCAGGGCGGTCTGCGCGAACGTCTCCGCCACGCGGACGGCCTGGCCCGGCGCGTCCGCCCGGGCGGTGACCTCGATCATGTTCGTCTCGTCGACCGTCTTGACGTCGACGGCGGCGCGGACGGACGCGGGAGTCCAGGGGGCACCGAGGGACCGGGCGGTCGCGGCCGCCACGCGCTGGGAGTCCAGCAGGCGCGCCACCGTCGACGAGGTCCGCTGGGCGTCACCGGCGTCACGTATGAGGCTGGTGCCGAGGAACGTCTCGTCCGACTGCGAGAGTGGCGTCACCGCCATCCTCGTGGTCGCACGGTAGGAGGGGTCCCGTGGGCCCCACGCCACCACCGCACTCGCGACGAGGGCGGCGACCGTGGTCAGCACCACCAGGGGCCACCACCGCAGGAGGTCACGGAAGGGGACGGAGCCCAGGACGGGCTCCCTGCGGGGCCGCGCCGGGGGCGGTGTGCCGTCCACCGTCGTGGAGGTCCGCAGGTCGCGTCGGGACGGATTCGTCGTCATGCCTGCCGCCTGTACGCGAGAAGGTGCACTTCGACGGCCCGGTTCTCGTCGAACGCCGGGTCGGGGGGCTCGCCGTCGGCCAGTTGCTCGTCGATGGCCCGGTTGAGATCGTGCGGATCGCCCGCCTCGAACGTCTGTGAGGCGAGTTCCCGCAGGCCACCCACGTTCGCCGCGGCGGTCGGGGTGCCCAGCTGACGGGCCACCGCGAGCACTCCGCTCTGGCTGGCCTTGTCATAGGGCAGGACGACGAGGTCCGCCGCCGAGATCGCCGCCGCGAACTCCTCGAGTTCGAGGAACTCGACCCGTGCGGCGACGTCGACGCCGTACGCCTCCGCCAGTTCCGCGCAGTGCGCCCATCCGCCCCGGTCCTCGCCCACGACGGCCAGGCGCCGGTCCGCCGGCCAGTGGCGAGCGCTCTCGATGAGCACGTCGAGCCGCTTCTCAGGCCGGATGCATCCCGCGAAGAGGACGACGGACACGTCCGCACCGGCCCGCCACGCGCTGCGCCACGCGAGCCGCTCCTCCTCCGAGGCCCGGGGCACGAGCTGGACGAGCGGAGAACAGTGCGCCTCGAGACCGCGGCGGCGCAGCACCTCGACGTCCGCCTGCGAGTAGACGACGATCGTGTGCGGGACACGGAGGGCGAGCCGCAGCAGCCAGCCGTCCACCCGGCCCCGCCGCGAGAACGTGTCGTGCGGCGAGTAGACCACCAGCCGGTCCCTGAGCCGCGCGACGCCCAGCGTGAGCAGGGTGAGCGCCCCGGCCGCGGCGATCCCCTCCACATGGAGGACCGCGCCCCGCGGCACCGTGGTGTGCAGGTGCGGCAGGGTACGGCCGACGAAGCGGCGGGCGATGGCGACGGAGCGGCGGAGGCCGCCCGGACGGTCACGCGGCCACCAGGAGCACGGGCACAGGTCGACGCCCTTGACGCTCACCTCTTCGTGCTCGTGCCCGGTGTGGAGCACGACGTGCCGGCCGGAGCGGGCGAGGAGCTCGCCGATGCGGCACGCGTGCTGGAAGACCCCGGCGTACCCCGAGGGCTCGAACAGGTGGATCTCAGGGCCGACGGAGGTGATCCGGTCGGTTTCCGGGCGCATGCCAGTAGTCTCCGGCGGCCCCGCGGGCGGCTTCATCGGCAGTCCGACCCGATTTTGCGCACCGGGGTACCCAGATACAGCCCGCGACGAGCCGTCACACGGCGGCGTGGCGCCGCCCCCGGCAGCCGCCGGGGGCGGGTCCGGGCATGCAGGCGGGCCCGCCCGAAGATCCTTAGACTGAAAGGGCACGGATACGGGACGCACGCACGCTGGGGACACCCGTGACCGACCTTCTCGAACGCGGCGCCGTACTGCAGGATCTCGCGGACTGTCTGGAACAGGCCGAAAAGGGCCACGGCCGGCTGGTGTTGCTGCGCGGTGAGGCAGGCATCGGCAAGACGGCGGTCGTACGGCGGTTCGCGGAGGAGAAGGCCGACGCGGGCCAGGCCCGGGTGCTGCTCGGGGCCTGCGACCCGCTCTCCGCCCCGAGCCCGCTGGCCCCCTTGATGGACGTCGCCCCGCTGCTCGGCCCGCCGGTCACCCAGGCCCTGGAAGCGGGCCTCCGCCGCCGGACCGACCCGAGCGGCCTCTTCGGCAGGGTCCTCGCCGCCCTGGGACGCCAGGCGGGAGGGCAGCCGACGCTGCTGGTGATCGAGGACCTGAACTGGGCCGACCAGGCCACCCTGGACCTGGTGCGCTTCCTGGCCCGGCGGATCGACCGGATCCCCCTCCTGCTGCTGGCCACCTATCGCGACGACGAGATCGGCCCCGCCCACCCCCTCGCGGTGGTGCTGGGAGACCTGGCCTCCTCCCCGGCCGTGCACCGGTGCACCCTGGGGCCGCTGAGCCGCCGGGCCGTCGCCGAGCTGACCGCCGCGGCCGGGCATCCCGTCGACGCCCACGAGCTGTTCGGCAACACCCACGGCAACCCGTTCTACGTCACCGAAGTCCTCGCGGCCCGCAGCCACGGCGTCCCCACCACCGTGCGCGAAGCGGTGATGGGCCGCATCGCCCGGCTCCCCGACCGGGCCCGGGAAACCGCGGAGACGGTGGCGGTCATCGGCCCGCGCGCCACCGAACCGCTGATCGCCGCCGTGTCGCCGGACGCAGCGGCCGGTCTCGCCGACTGCCTGGCATCGGGTGTGCTGTGCACGGACGGCCCGGTGCTGTGCTTCCGCAACGAGCTGGCGCGCCTCGCGGTCTGGGAGTCGCTTCCGGGCTACCGGCGCGCGAGGCTGCACGGCCGGGTCCTGTCGGCCATGCGTTCCGGCCCGGTCGACCCGGGCGACCTCGCCCAACTCGCCTTCCACGCGGAGCAGGCCGGCGACGAGGCGGCCCTCGCCGAGTTCGCCCCCAGGGCGGCTTCCTACGCCGCCGCCCTCGGCGCGCACCGCGAGGCCGCCGCGCTGTACGGGAGCGCCGTGCGCAACCCGGCCGCCACACCGCCCGCGCAGCGCGTCGAACTCCTCGAAGCCCAGGCGCACGAGAGCTACGTGACGGGGAAGCTTCCGGAGGCGATCGAGGCCCGGGAGGAAGCGGCACGGCTGCGCCGCGAGCAGGGCGACCGGCAGGGCGAGGCGGAGGACCTGCGGCGGCTCTCGCGCCTGCACTGGCTCGCGGTCCGCACGCCCGACGCCTGGCGGACGGGCCTGGACGCCGTGCGCCTGCTGGAGGGCGACGGCTCGCCCCGGCAGCTCGCCTGGGCCTACGCCGCCCTCGCCCAGCTGGCCTGCCTCGGCTACGACCCCGTGACGACGGCCGACTACACCCGCAAGGCCGCCGAACAGGGACCGGGCGATCCCGCGCTGCAGACCCATGCGCGGGTCCACGCGGCCCTGCTCGACGTCACCTGCCACGCGCAGGACTGGCCGCAGTTCGAGGACGCCTGGCACGCGGCCATGGCCGAGGACGGCCTCGCGGACGACGCCTGCATGCTCGGAGCGGTGGCCTGCTGGACCGCGGCCCTCCACCACGATCTGCCGCGCCTCGACCGGCTGACCGTCCGCACCTGCGCGTACTGCAGAGAACGCGAACGCCCGGTGTTCCTGGTGCCGGCCCTCGGAGCGGCCGGCCTCGGCATGCTGCACCGCGGCCAGTGGGCCCGGGCCGCGAAGCAGGCCGACGACGTGCTCGCCCGCAACCCCCAGCCGCTGCACCGACTGCTGCCCCTGGTGACGTCGGCCCTGGTCAGGGCCCGCCGAGGGGAACCGGGCGTGTGGCCGCTGCTGGACGAGGCACTCTCCTACGGAGCGGAGGCCGGTCTCTTCCTGGCCGGCCCGGTGTGGGCGGCCCGCGCCGAAGCGGCCTGGCTCGAAGGGGACGACGCCCTCGCCGCTGCGGAGGCGGAACGCGCCCTCAAGGACGTCACCCTCGACACCGACCCCTGGCTCGCCGGGGGACTGCTGCGCTGGTCCCGGCTGGCCGGCGGCATGCCCTCGCAGACGCGGGCGGCCGAGCCGTACGCCCTGGAACTGGCCGGGCACTGGGCCGGGGCGGTGGACGCGTGGGAGAGGCTCGGCTGCCCGTACGACGCGGCGCTGGCCGGCCTCGGCGGCGACGTGCCCGCGATGCGGCGCGCCCTGGAGACCTTCCGCTCCCTGGGGGCCCGGCCCGCCGCGGACCGGACCTGGGAGCGCCTGCGGGCGGCCGGCGTGCGGCGCACCCCGCACGGCAGGCGCGCCTCCACGTGGGCCAATCCGTACGGCCTGACCAAGCGCGAGCGGGAGGTCCAGCGCCTGCTGTGCCAGGGGCTCACCAACCGGGAGATCGCCACCCGGCTGTACATCACCCCCAAGACCGCCGCCCACCACGTGGCCGCCGTGCTCGCCAAGCTCGGCGTCCACACCCGCCAGGAGGCCGCCGTCCCGCTGGACGACGCTCCCTCGTGGCGCACCGGCACCTGAGGTGCCGTCACGGCAACCCGCGGTATCTGGGCATCGCCCCGCGCAAAATCGGGTCCGACTGCCGATGAACCTCCCCGCGCGCCCCAGCAGACTGGCTGCAATCGCGGCGCACCGGACGGAGGAGGTGGCCCCATGGCCCGACGCATTCGCGTGGCCGCGTTCCTTGGCACACGGCCCGAGGTCATCAAGATGTACTCGCCCATCCGGGCACTGCGCGACCTGGATTCGACCTTCGAGACGATCGTGTGTTCCAGCGGCCAGCACGCGGAGCTGTTGTCCGACGCGCTCACGACCTTCGGGATGAGCGTCGACCACCAGCTGGACGTGATGCGCAGGAACCAGCGTCCCGCCGAGGTCGCGTGGAAAGTGGCCCGCTGGGCCGGCGACATCTGCGAGGAGCGACGCCCGGACGTCGTCCTGGTCCAGGGCGACACCACGACCACGATGGCCGCCGGCGTGGCGGCCTTCCACTCGTCGACGCGCGTGGCTCACGTCGAAGCCGGACTGCGGACCTACGACAACAGTGCCCCCTGGCCCGAGGAGGGCCACCGGCGGATCCTCGGCGCGATCGCGGATCTGCACTTCGCCCCCAGCGAGATGGCCGGGGCCAACCTCGTCCGCGAGGGAGTGGCACCGGACCGGGTGTTCCTCACCGGGAACACCGGCATCGACGCGCTCTACTGGGCGCTCTCGCAGCCCCGCCACACGCCCGCGCCCCCCGACGGGCAACGCCGTGTCGTGATCACGACGCACCGGCGCGAGAGCATCCCCGACGGGATCAGGGCCATATTCGGCGCCGTCCGGGAGCTGGCGGGCCTCTACCCCGACGTCCGGTTCCAGCTGGTGCGGCACCCGTCCCCGCCGGTGGCCCGGATGCTGGAGCAGATCATGGACGGAGCCCGCCCGCGGAACGTCGAGGTGATGGCGCCGTGCAGCTACGTCCCGTTCATGCACATGCTCGCCGACTCGTACCTGATCGTGACGGATTCGGGCGGCATCCAGGAGGAAGCACCCGTCCTGGGCAAACCCCTGCTCGTGGTCAACCGCCGCACGGCCCGCGAGGAGCCCCTCAGGGTCGGCACCTCCGATCTCGTCGGCACCGATCAGGACAGCATCGTCGCGGCGGTGGCCGCCCTGCTCGACGACCCCGTGCGCCACGCGCGCATGGCCACGCCCCACGAGCCCTACGGGGACGGTCTGGCCGGCGAGCGGATCGTGAAGATCCTCGGCGAGGAGATCGCACCGGGGACGGCGACGGGGTTCCGGCGATGAGGCCGGCGTCCCCGGTCACCGGGACCAGGATCACCCGCACCGGGACCGTCGGCACCGGGACCACCGGTGCCGCGGCCACCGGTGCCGGGCCGTCCGGCGAGACCGCGGAGGCCGCCCGGCGGATCGAGCGGTGGCTGCTGTCCGGCGGGGCCCGGATCGAGGAGGGCCCGCAGCGCGGAGCGGTCGTCGGCCGGCTGGACCCGGAAGGGCGACCCGAGTTCGTCTACCTCGAGATCACCGGCTACTACCTGACCGCGATGGCCTGGCTGGCCTCGGGTGCGGCGAGTTCCCCGGACCGCGCCGCGGAGGCCCGCGCCCACGGCCGGCAGGCGCTGGACTGGATCACCCGCAGCCTGACGGAGCGGGGCGTTCCGCCGACCCGGCTGTACGTGTCCGGCGCTCCCTCCGACTGGCGGAACGCCGGCGTGTTCACGTTCGACCTGGCGATGGCGGCGCGGGGAGCGGCGACCTTCGGGCAGGTCACCGGGTACGAGGCCTGGAAGGAGCCGGCCGCCGGACTGTGCACCACCATCGACGGCATCACGTCGGGATCCGCCGTCCTGCGGTCCCACGACGCGGTCGCCCGCGCGCCGCTTCCCGACCGCTGGTCGACCCGGCCGGGTCCGCACCACCTGAAAGCGGCCGCGGCCCTGCTCCGGATACCCGACGGCGTGCTCGGGGCGCCTCTCGCCCGGGTCTGCCGACGGACCTGCGCGCACTGGGAGGCAGTGCTGGGGGAGACCTGGCCGTGCCGCGAGCTGCACCCGCTCCTCTACGGGA
Organism: Streptomyces sp. NPDC127092; assembly: GCF_042722475.1. Lineage (NCBI taxonomy): Bacteria > Bacillati > Actinomycetota > Actinomycetes > Kitasatosporales > Streptomycetaceae > Streptomyces > Streptomyces sp. NPDC127092. Next base: position 99,258 of record NZ_JBHXFE010000023.1, on the reverse strand, counting down.
TCGAAGGCCTCCTCATCGGGTCGCCCTCGGCGGACGTCGAGGCGCTGGAGGCGGTCGAGAGGCTGTACGCGCGCCTCATGCGGCTGCAGGCGGCCGACGGCACCCTCACGGAGACGACCGACGGCGGCCTCGTACGGTCCGACGTCCTCGCGCAGGCCCTGCGGATCGGCCGCGTCCTGCGCGGCCGCGGCCGTCTGCGGGGGGACGGCTGGGCCGGACGCCTGGACGACCTGACGCGGGCGCTGCTCGGCTTCGTGCGAGCGGACGGAGGGGTCCGCTTCTCCCGCGACCAGGAGGTCGTCAACACCTGGTGCGCGATGTTCGCCCACCAGGCGCTGCTCGCCGGTCAGGACGGCCTGACCGAGACCGCCTCGGAGCTGCTGGTGTGAACCTCGCCGCGCTGGCACACGTCGACGCCTGCCGGGACTTCCCGGCAGGCGTCGGCACTTCCCGGCAGGCGTCGAGAAGGCTCAGCGAGAAAGGCGAGAAGGGTCAGCGAGAAAGCCTCAGCGAGAAGGCTCAGTAGGCGCCTCGACGGCCGAGCACCGCGGGCACCGTCCTGACGAGGAGCCTGAGGTCCGACCGGAGGTCCCAGGTGGCGATGTAGTCCAGGTCCATCCGCACCTGTTCGGCGAAGGGGATGTCGGAGCGGCCGCTGACCTGCCAGACGCAGGTGATGCCGGGCTTCACGAGCAGCCGCTGCCGCTCCCGCGGACCGTAGTGCTCGCACTCCTCCGGAAGCGGGGGACGCGGGCCGACGAGACTCATCTCGCCGTGGATGACGTTCAGCAGCTGGGGCAGCTCGTCGATGCTCCAACGGCGCAGAACCCGTCCCACCGGCGTGACCCGCGGATCGCGGCGGATCTTGAAGAGGGGGCCGGTGGACTCGTTCAGGTGCAGATACGCCGACCGCTGGCTCTCCGCGCCCAGGCGCATAGAACGCAGCTTGAACATGAGGAAGGGCTCGCCGTCGCGCCCGATCCGCTCCTGCGGATAGAGCACCGGCCCCCGGGACGTCAGCTTGATCAGGCACGCCGCCACCAGAAAGACCGGCGACAGCAGGACCAGCGCCAGCAGGCCGAGAACGACGTCGAGAACCCGCTTCTCGAACAGTTGACGCCTGTTCGCCGCGAGCAGACCGCCCTCGATCCGTGCCGGGACCTCGGTATCCGTGTCCGCGGTACCCGGGTACGTGCTGCCGGTCGGGGCCGTTTCGCGGCGCATGCCAGCAGTCTGCGATGACGCCGGGGCGGGCTCATCGGCAGTCGAACCCCACTTTTCGCGGGGGCGTACCCAGATACGCCCGGCGACGCCGCCCTTACGGGCAGCGCCGCCACGCGGTCAGCTGCCGCTCAGTGAACGCTTCAGCTCGGCCTTGTTCATGGAGGACCGTCCGTGGATGTCGCGGCGCTTCGCCTCGGCGTACAGCTCGTCGTACGTCCGGTCGTCCGAGCCGCCCTTGCCGGACCGCTCGCCGCCGCGCCGCGAGGCGGACTTGCCCTGCGTGGAGCTCTTGCTCGCGCTGCCGGCCTCACCCGACCTGGCGCGTTCCTTGTTCACCGTGCGGGCCGCGATCTCCTTGGCGCGCTTGGTGCTTTCGCCGCGCTGCTCCGCGCTTTCCTTGATGTGCTCGTACTGCCGCTCCCGCTTGGAGCTCGATCCGCGAGGCATGACAGCTCCCTGGTTCGTCGTCGTGTACGGCTGTGCCCCCGTGGCCCGCAAGTGCCCTCTCGGCCGCGCCGGAAACGGCGGGGCCGCACATGGGCGACCCGGACGCGCTCACCGCCGTCCGGGTCGGTCCCCCACGATCGCGCGACCGTCACGTGCGACGGCGCGTCTTGCCCTTGGCCTCGTCCATCGTCCCCTTCGCGTTCCTCGCGGTCTCCCCGGCGGCCTTCTTGGCCTTTCCCTCCATCTGGTCGCCGGCGCCCTTGAGGCGCAGATCCTCCTTGCCCGTGGCCTCTCCGGCCTTCTCCTTCGCCTTGCCCATCGTTTCCTGGGCCTTGCCACGAATCTTCTTGCCCTGAGCCACGCAGATCAGCTCCTCAGCCGAATTCCTTCCTGGCGCCCTCGAGAGGCTGCACGGCGGCTACCCGCGCCCGGGCGACGCAATCACCTTCTCGCGCGGGCCCTGTCCACCAGGGCGACCCCGACCGCGGCAAGGCCGATCTGGATGAGCCATTCGATCCAGTCGACTCCGCTGGTGTCGTCGAGGTCGGCCGCATGGGCAATGGCGGAACCGCCCAGCGCGGCCGCGATGCCGATGAGGATCATGAGCCAGATCGGTATGTGCTGCCGACCGGGCAGGACGAGTCGGCCCAGCAGACCGATGATGGTGCCGATGACGAGAGCGCTGATGATTCCGGAAACTTCCATTGACGCGCCTTCCCTCTGTTCCCTCGTGTGCTCGTCTCGTTCACCGTGCAACTTCCCGGAATGTCCGCATCCATGCCGGTAAGTGCTGATGGGGGCGATCGGTCATTACTCTTCGTGGCGTACGCCAAATATCGCGGATATGGTGGAATGCGAATCGTGGCAGGAATGGAATGCCGAATTTGGTGGTGAACCGTCACGAGTGACGTCGGCAAGCGCAGGAAACACGATCGCGACGAAGCCGAGCCCGAGCGCCCGGCCGAGGCCGAGGCCGAAAACGAGGACGAGGCCGAAAATGAGGACGAGGCCGAGAACGAGGACGTAAACGAGGACGAGGACGAGGACGAGATCGAGCCCGAGAGCGAGGCCGACAGCGAGCCCGAGCCCGAGCCCGAAGCCGCCGATGACGCCGAAGCGCAGGAGCGCGTACCGGCCGCGAAGGCCCTGCGGTACGCCGTCGAGCAGCTCACGGAACTCCTGGGCCGGACCCCCGAATCCGTGTCCGCTCTGAAGCCGACCGATCAGGGTTGGGCGGCGGAGATCGAGGTCGTGGAGCTCGAACGCATTCCGGAGACGACGAGCATCATGGCGACTTATGAGGTTGCGCTGGGCCCGGACGGGCAGTTGCTCGGATACGAGCGCGGAAAGCGCTACCCGCGCTCCCGGATCGACAAGGAGGAGAGCTGAGCGCTGATCCGCCCCTTCGACCGTGAGGAGGTCGACGTGTCTGTCGTGCAACAGGGCGGCGGGATGCCCGGACAGGGTGGAGGCACGGGAAATCTTTATGACGTGGTCGAGTTGGTGCTCGACCGCGGCCTGGTGATCGACGCGTTCGTCCGCGTGTCCCTCGTCGGAATCGAGATCGCGAAGGTCGACGCCCGCGTCGTCGTGGCCAGCGTGGACACCTACCTCCGCTTTGCCGAGGCGTGCAACCGGCTCGATCTGGAGAGCGGCCGCAACGCTCCGGCCCAGCTGACGGACGTCATGGAGAAGACGACGGAGGGGGGCGCCAAGGGCAAGACGAAGGGCGCACTCACCGGGGCCGTCGAGGCCTTCACGGATTCCCTCACCGGTAATCGCGACGAAGAGCGCGAGAAGCAGCCCCGTCACGACGGGAAACGCGCCGAAGACCGCGGTCACGAGCGCCGCGCGCGGCGTTCTTCGGAGGACGGCGAACAGTGATGGCTCTCTACGTCTACGCGATCACCAAGTCCTCGCACCCGCTCCGCCTCGACGGCCTCACGGGCGTGGGCGGCGACGACACGGCCCTGCGCACGGTCGGCCAAGGGGACCTGTGCGCCGTCGTGAGCGAGGCTCCGGAAGAGATCGGCGTGAAGCGCCACGACGTCGAGGCGCATCACGACGTGCAGACCCGGCTGTGGAACGACGGCGTCACGCTGCCCCTGGGCTTCGGCTTCGTCGCCGAGAGCGACGACGCCGTGCGCGCCGTACTGGAAGACGGCGCCGCGCAGTTCACCCAGCGCCTCGAAGAACTCGACGGCCGCGTGGAGTTCAACGTGAAGGGGATCGAGGAGGAGGAGGCCGCCATGCGGCGGATCCTCGAGGACTCCGCACAGGTGCGTGAGTTGAACGAGGCGACGCGTGACGGTGGCGGAACGTACGATGACCGGCTCGAACTGGGCAGGCTCCTGAGCGAGGAGATGACGGCCCGGCAGGCGGCACTCGCCGAGACGGTGCTCGCCGCGCTGAGGCCGCTCGCCCGGGCCGAGCACCTGTCCGAGCCGTCCCAGCAGTACTTCCTGAGCGCCTCGTTCCTGGTCGACCAGGAACGGGCCGAGGAATTCACCAACGCCGGCGCGGAGGTGATCAAGGAGCAGCCCGAGGGTGTCGAGATCCGGATCCGCGGGCCGCTGCCGCCGTACAGCTTCGCCTGACGTCGCCGCGTACGCACAGGGAGGCGCCGTGGGACTGGTGACCGAGATCCTGATACTGCCCGCCGCCCCGTTCCGGGGGATCGGATGGGTCCTGGGCAAGGTCGTGCAGGCCGCTGAGCAGGAGTACTACGACCCCGGCCCCGTCCAGGAGCAGCTCGCCGAACTCGAACGAGCGCGGGAGGCGGGTCGCGTGACCGACGAGGAGTTCAACGAACAGGAAGAAGGGCTCCTGCGACGACTGGAGGAGATCAGGGCCTACCAGCTCCGGAGCGCCGGGTCCATCGGTACGTAGAGCGGCTGGGCCCCGCCTCCCTCAAGGACCGCGCCAGGAGCCCGGGCGGGTGAGGAGAAAGCACCGTCATGAACAACGCCAAGATCGGCACCGCCCTGGTCGGCGGATATGTGCTGGGCCGGACGAAGAAGGCCAAACTCGCGTTCGGGCTGGCCATGGCGCTGGCAGGATCGCGCATCAAGCCCGGACAGCTGGGAAGGACCATCGCGCAGTCGCCCCTCCTGAGCAACGTGAACCAGCAGGTCCGCGGCGAGCTCGTGAGCGCGGGGAAGTCGGCGGCCACCACCGTGCTCAACGCCAAGGCCGGGCACCTGGCCGACGCCCTGCACAGGCGAACCGAGGGGCTGCGGGAAGGGGAGCACGAGGAGGAACCGGAAAGCCGGCGGGACGACGAGGCCTACGAGGACGAGCACCCCGACGACACCGCCGAGCACGACGAGCACGACGAGCGGACGGACGAGGACGAGGACACCGCCGAGCAGGAGGCCCGGGACGAGGGCCGGGACGAGGAGGGCGAGCCGTCCGGCGAGGACGAGGAACCCGAGCCGCGACCGCGACGTACGACGGCCTCTCGCCGTACCTCCTCGGCGGCCACGACCGGAAGGTCGTCGAAGACGTCGTCCCAGAAGTCGTCCGGCACGTCGAAGGGCACCCGGTCGAGGACTACCAGGAGGCGGGACGATGCCTGACGCCAGGGCTTCGGAGCGGGGGACGAAAGGCTCCGCGGGATCCTCCGGGGCGCAGAAGATGCTGGATCGCAATCCCGGCGCGAACCGGCTGGCAGAAGAGTTCGAGACCTACCTCGAGGCACGCCTCGAAAAGGTGCTGACCGGCATGGGCCATCGCATAGGCGACGCGGCCGGCAAGCTGGGCGAGGCCCACATCGGCCCGCGCGCCCTCGCCCGCGGGGCGGGCAAGGGCGGCAGGAAACTGGCCGAGCACGTGCCGGGCAAGGCCGCCCTCACCTCGGCGGCCGCGCGCGTCGCCGACACGACCTCCCACGCCAAGGACAAGGTCTCGCACGCCAAGGACACCGCCGCCCACACCAAGGACGCGCTCGCCGAGAAGGTGAAGGGCGCCAAGACGCACGAGCCCCACCCCTCGGCGTCGGCCGGGCACAAGAGCATGACCGTCATCGAGGACATCGACATCGGCGTCCCGGTGCGCGAGGCGTACAACCAGTGGACCCAGTTCCAGGAGTTCGGCACCTTCGCCAAGGGCGTCGTGTCCGTCGAGCAGCAGGACGACACCACGACCCAGTGGCAGGTGAAGGTCGCCAAGTCGACCCGGGCGTGGAAGGGGACCATCACCGAACAGATCCCTGACGAGCGGATCGCCTGGACCTCGGAGGGGGCGAAGGGCACCACGAGGGGCGTGGTCACCTTCCACCCGCTCGGCGAGAACCTGACCAAGGTCCTGCTGGTCATGGAGTACTTCCCCAAGGGCATCGTCGAGAAGGCGGGCGCCCTCGTCCGGGCGCAGGGCCGGCGTGCCCGGCTCGACCTCAAGGCCTTCCGCAGCTTCGTCATGATGAAGGGCGAGGCCACGGGCGGCTGGCGCGGCCGGGTCCAGGACGGCAAGGTCGTCTCCGGGCCCGACGAGGACGAGGACGGCGAAGCACGGGACGAGGCTCCTGAGGAGGGCGACGCGGACGAGGCCGGGGCCGACGACGGCGGCGACGGATCGGACGAGGACGCGTACGAGGACGAGTACGAGGAGCCGGAGCAGGACGAGGAGGACGACGAGGGCCCGGAGGATGAGGCTCCAGAGGACGAGGCCCCCGAGGAGGAGTACGAGGACGAGGAGCAGGACGAGGAAGGCCCGGAGGACACGTACGAGGACGAGGACGAGGACGAGTACGAGGACGAAGGCGAAGAAGAGGACGAGGACGAGGACGCCGACGAGACCCGGGCCGAAGAAGCGGACGAAAGCCCCCGCGGCCGTCGAGGCCGCAAGAGCTGACGCCCAGGGAGCGAGAGCGAGGTCGAATCCGTCGTGGACGCATCGGACTCCGCAGGCAACTCGGCCGCGCGCTCCCTGTCCCCTTACGGTCAGCAGCAGAGCGCGAACCTCGCCGACATCCTGGAACGCGTGCTCGACAAGGGCATCGTCATCGTCGGGGACATCCGGATCAACCTGCTCGACATCGAGCTGCTGACCATCAGGCTCCGGCTCCTCGTCGCCTCGGTCGACAAGGCCAGGGAGATCGGGATCGACTGGTGGGAGCACGATCCCGCACTGTCCTCACGAGCCGGCCAGGACAGGGAGCTGGAGGCCGAGAACGAGCGCCTGCGCGCCGAGGTCAAGGCACTCCGCGCCCGCCCCGCATCCCGGTCGGAGCTGCCGGAAGGAACGCGGAGCCGCCGGCGCCGTACGCCCGAAGGAGCGGCCGAGGCGGACGAGCCACGGGCCGCTCCCGAGCGCCGGAGCAGACGACGGGAGCCGGAGGGCAGGAAGGCCCGGTCCCGCGACGACTCGGCTACCCGGGCCGAGGACCAGGACGAGGCCGAGGCCGAGGCCGAGGAGCGGCGGGACTGACTCATGGACGGAGAGCTGAGCTACGCGTATGCCGTCGTGCGCCCGACGGCAGCCCTGGAAGAGGCGGTGCGGCAGGGCGTCGAAGGCGTGGGGCCGGGTCCGGTGAGGCTCGTCCGCGCGGGAGGCACGGCGGCCGTCGTCGGTTCCGTACCGGAGAGCGACTTCTCCGAAGCGGCGCTCAAGGTCCACCTGGAGGACCTCGACTGGCTCGAGCGCGTGGCACGGGCACACAACGGCGTCGTGGACGTTCTCGCGTCCCGCACCGCCGTCCTTCCCCTGCGGCTGGCGACGGTCTACCTGGACGACGAGCGGGTGCGCGACGTCCTGCGCCGGGGGGAGCAGACCTTCGACCGCATGCTGGACCGGTTCGCCGAGCACGTGGAATGGGGGGTCAAGGTGTACGCCGAGGCCCCGCGGGCGTCTGCCGCGCCGGACGACGCGCACGAGGACGTCCCCGACCCCGGCCGGGCCTATCTGCGTCGCCGCAGGCAGCAGCGCGAGGACAGGGGAGCCGCCTGGACCGCCGCGGCCGAGGCGGTCCGCAGGATCGAGGCCGAGGTGCGCGAGGTGGCCGTGGAACGGGCGCGCCACCGGCCCCAGCAGGGCCGGCTCGCCGTCGGAACCGGGGAGAACGTGGCCAACGACTCCTACCTGGTGCCGCGCACGCGTTCCGACGAGTTCCGGGAAGTCGTCCTGCGCTCGGCGCGGGACCTGAACGGCGTCCGGGTCGAGATCACCGGGCCGTGGGCCCCGTACTCGTTCGCGGTGCTCCCGGGCCCGGAGGCCCCGGAAGAGGTGCGCCGGCCGTGACGGCACGCGACGATGACAGGCTCGCGGACCGCCAGGTGGCACTCATCGACCTGCTGGACCGGCTGCTGAGCGGGGGAGTGGTGCTGACCGGCGACCTGATCCTGTCGATCGCGGACGTCGACCTGGTGAAGATTTCCCTCCGCGCCGTCATCGTCGCGGCGCAGGGAGACGACCAGTGGGCCCTGACGTCGCTCCTGCCGGGCATACGGGAAACCCCGTCGCAGGAGGCCGCTGTGCGAGAACTGGAGGGACCGCACCATGACGGGCCCCGCTGACCGTACCGGCGCCTCTGACCGTACGGCGGGTTCTGCCGACCGTACCGGCGCCTCCGACCGTACCGGCGCGGCCGCGGCCGACCGCCGTCGCGAGGTCGCCGTGGCCGCGCAACGCGCCTTCTCCCTGCTGCCGGCACGCGCGGACGACCTGTCGGCGGTGGACAGCGGGGCGGCGGCGGGACGTGCTGCCCGCCGTCTCCACGCTGACCCCGACACCGTCGAGCGGGACCTGGTCACGCTCGTCCTGACCATCGTCGAGCTCCTACGCCAGTTGATGGAGCGTCAGGCGCTGCACCGCGTGGACCAGGGCGACCTGACCGAGGAGCAGGAGGAGAGACTCGGGCTGACCCTGATGCTCCTCCATGACCGGATGATCGAACTCTGTGACAGCTACGGCCTCACGCTCGAGGACCTGAACCTCGACCTCGGCCCCCTCGGCACCCTCCTGCCGCCCTGAGGTGTCACTCTCACGGCAGAGGCGTGCCGCCGGTGGCGTTGACGACTCCGCCGGTGAGGTAACCCGCCTGGTCGCCGGCGAGGAACACGTAGGCCGGCGCCATCTCGGCCGGCTGTGCCGGACGGCCGAGGGGGGACTGCTTCCCGAACTCCGCCGTCTCGGGCATGGTCGCGGGAATGAGGGGGGTCCAGACCGGGCCCGGCGCCACCGCGTTGACGCGGATGCCCTCCGGGGCGAGCATCTGCGCCAGCCCCTGGGTGAAGTTCACGATGGCCGCCTTGGTCATGGCGTAGTCGAGAAGCGGCGGGCTCGGCTTGTACGCCTGGACCGAGGTCGTGTTGATGATGCTGCCGCCCTTCGGGATGTGCGGAAGCGCCCGCTTCGTCAGCCAGAACATGCCGTACAGGTTGGTCTTCATCACCCGGTCGAACTGCTCCGTCTCGATCGCGGCGATGCCGTCGGGCTGAGCCATCTGGTACGCCGCGTTGTTGACGAGGACGTCGATCCGGCCGAACTCCCGCACCGTGCGGTCGACGAGTGCCTCGCATTGCGTCTCGTCCCGGATGTCGCACGGCACGGCCACCGCCCTGCGTCCGGCCTCCGTGACGAGGCGCGAGGTCTCGCGCGCTTCCTCCTCCTCTTCCGGAAGGTGGGTGAACACGACGTCCGCGCCCTCGCGGGCGTACGCGAGGGCGACGGCCCTGCCGATGCCGGAGTCTCCGCCCGTCACCAGCGCGACCCGGCCTTCGAGGAAACGGTGCCCCTCGTAGGTCGTCTCGCCGTGGTCGGGGACCGGATCCATCGGAGGGGTCCATCCGGGATGTTCCTGGTGCTGCTCGGGAAAGTCCGGGCGGGGATGGGCCGTCACCGGGTCGCGTCCTTGCTGCTGCTCCGCCATGCCGGCTCGCCACCTCTCTGCGCTCTGCCACCGGTCGGAAGCGGTCCGGGGGGGCGGGGGGGCCGCCGGACCACGGCCGGGTCCGCTTAACCACGTGTCGTCGGTGTCCCTCAGGTCTGGGGTTATGTCCCCGGACAGTGTGATGTGGCCGCGCCCAACACCGCCCTCCCGCCC
>NZ_JBHXFE010000023.1:63311-89536 GCF_042722475.1 Streptomyces sp. NPDC127092 | reverse complement strand
GCGGCGTGCGGTCCGGATCCGGGCCCGGTGCCCGGGCCCGGGGAGCCGGCCGGGGGGGGTGGGGTCCTCCCCCCCCCCCCCCCCCCCACGGCCGGATCAGCTGAACCGCGTGTCGTCGGTGTCCATCGGGTCGGGGGTCATGTCACCGGACGGTGCGATGCGGCCGCGCCAGCCGCCGCTCTCCTGCCCGCGCTCCTCCATGTACCCCTTGAAGCGCTTCAGGTCGCCCTTGACGCGCCGGTCGAGGATGCCGAGGGCCGCACCCGCCTTCTCGGTGACCCCCTGTGTCTCGACGTCCATGGCCAGGCTCACCCGGGTGTGGGTCTCGTCGAGGCGCTGGAACGTGACGACTCCGCGCTGGTCGGTGTCACCGCCCACGGTGCGCCAGGCGATCCGTTCGTCCGGCAGCTGGTCCGCGATCTCGGTGTCGAACTCCCGCTTGACGCCACCGATGCTGGTGCGCCAGTGACAGTGACGGTCGTCGACCTGCCTGACCTCCTCCACGCCCTCCATGAAGCGCGGGAACTCCTCGAACTGGGTCCACTGGTTGTAGACGCTCCGCACGGGCGAGTCCACGTCGATGGACTGCTTCACCATGGTCACGGTGTCCTCCCTGGTTCTCCTCGTCGGTGGTCGTCTTCATCCGGCCGCCTACCCGGACATGTGGTGATGAACCACTGCAATCCTGAAGAAGACCGGCATTCGTGCCCGCCGCCTTCCGGGCCCGCCTTCCGCGCCCGCCGCCGGGACACGCGCCCGCCGGGACACGCGACCGCCGCCGGGACACGCCCGTCGCGCCTCGGTGAGGCGCGACGGATGCGGTCGTTCCCGGCGCGGTCGGGTGTCCCGTGACCTCGGTTCACCAGCGGTACCAGCGAGCGCTCCCGCTGCGCATGAAGAACCCCAGCACCCACAGGACGAGCACGGCGATCGCGATGTACCACAGTGCTTCGACGGCGAAGCCCGTGCCGAAGAGCACGAGGATCAGAAGCAGGACGAGTAGCAGCGGAAGCATGACGGACCTCCTCGGTCCACGTGATCCGGACAGCTGCCGGGATCGCCAGGTGCCGGGATCGTCAGACGCCCGTGCGACTACCCGGCCCCGGCCGACGTAATCGGGCCCGGGCCGGGTACCCGCCGCTCACAGCCTCGCGACCAGTGGAAGGCGCCGCCATGAAAGCCGTGACCTGGCAGGGCAGACGGAACGTGTCCGTGGAATCGGTGCCGGATCCCGCGATCCAGGATCCGACCGACGTCATCGTGAAGATCAGTACGACCGGTCTGTGCGGTTCGGACCTGCACCTGTACGAGGTGCTCGGTCCCTTCCTCGACGCCGGCGACGTGCTCGGGCACGAGCCGATGGGCGTGGTCGAGGAAGTGGGGGCCGAGGTGCGGAACCTGCGTCCCGGCACACGGGTCGTGGTCCCGTTCAACATCTCGTGCGGCACCTGCGCCATGTGCGCCGTCGGCCTGCAGTCCCAGTGCGAGACCACCCAGGTGCACGAGTACGGCTCCGGGGCCGCGCTCTTCGGATACACGAAGCTCTACGGCCAGGTGCCGGGCGGACAGGCCGAGTACCTGCGCGTGCCGTTCGGCGACCGGTTGCCGGTGGTCGTCCCCGAGGGGCCTCCGGACGACCGCTTCGTCTACCTCTCCGACGTCCTGCCGACGGCCTGGCAGGCCGTCGCCTACGCGGACGTCCCACGGGGCGGCTCCGTCGCCGTCCTGGGCCTCGGGCCCATCGGTGACATGGCCGCCCGGATCGCCGCCCACCGGGGTGCGGGCACCGTCATCGGCGTCGACCTGGTCCCGGAACGGCTCGCGCGCGCCGCGGCCCGCGGTGTCGTCACGCTGGACGTGTCCGCCGAGGGGGCCGACCTCGTGGACCGGATCCGCGACATGACCGACGGCCGGGGACCCGACGCCGTCGTCGACGCCGTCGGCATGGAGGCGCACGGAGCGCCCGTGGCGCGGGGTCTGCACGGCATGACCGCGTTGCTGCCCGACGCGCTCGCCTCACGGCTGATGCGACGCTTCGGCGTGGACCGGCTCTCCGCGCTCCATCTTGCGGTCGACCTCGTGCGCCGTGGCGGCACGGTCTCGCTCGTCGGCGTGTACGGCGGCATGGCCGATCCGATGCCGCTGATGGAGATGTTCGACAAACAGCTGACCCTGCGCATGGGCCAGGCCAACGTGCGGCGCTGGGTGGACGACCTGATGCCGCTGCTCACGGACGACGATCCGCTGGGTGTCGACTCGTTCGCCACCCACAGACTGCCGCTGGACGCGGCTCCGGACGCGTACGAGATGTTCCAGAAGAAGCGCGACGGAGCGGTGAAGATCCTCTTCCAGCCCTGAGGCGAAGATCCTCCTCGCCGTCGGTCCCACCCGTACGGGAGGTCTCACTCGTGCAGGAGGTCGAGCACGGCGCGTTCGACGGCGCCCTGTGTCGCCGGGTGTCCGAACACGCCGTGTTCGCCGAGCCGTTCGAGCGCGGAGGCGACGGTCATGCCCTCGTCGTACCGCTCGATGACGCGGGGCGCGATGTACGAGCCGCGGCAGACGGCCGCCGTGTTGCCCAGGTAGTCGCTGACCTCGCACACCGCGCGGCGCACCGCCTTCCGGCGCGCCGTCGCCGACTCGGCCCCCGCCTCCTCGGACACCGCGAGCGCGACGGCGGCGAGGACGGTCCCGTGCCAGGTGCGGAAGTCCTTGGCGCTGATGTCGACGCCTGACCGGTCCCGCAGGTACGCGTTGAGGGCGTCGGCGTGGACGTCGTGCCAGGCCCCTCCCTGCCAGTACGCGAACAGCCGCGGGCTGTCCCCGCTCCGCCGCAGCAGGGACCGGACCACGCGGTAGGCCGCCTCGTCGACCAGGGCCCCCGTCACCTGCTGACCGGACTTCCCGGGGTAGTCGAACGACACTTCTCCGCGCGAGCAGTGGACCTGCGACCGCAGCAGGGTCGTCAGTCCGTAGGACTCGTTGTCGCGCCGGTAGCTGTCGCCGCCGATGCGGAAGAAGCCCAGGTCGAGCAGTCGGGCGGCACAGGCCAGGACCCGCTCCTCGCACAGTCCGCGGCGCGCGAGATCGCGTTTCACCGCCTGGCGCAGCCGGGGCAGGGCCGCGGCCACCGTCTGCACGTGTTCGTGCTTGGCCCGCTCCTGACGAGCACGGAACTCCTCGTGATACAGGTACTGCCGACGCCCCGCCGCGTCCGTGCCGACGGCCTGGATGTGGCCGTTCGGCCAGGGACAGATCCACACGTCGTTCCAGGCCGGCGGAATCGTGAGCGCCAGCACGCGGGCCTTCTCCTCCGGCCCGAGCGGTCGGCCCTGCGCGTCGAGGTAGCGGAACCCGCGGCCATGGCGCAGTCGTCGCCACCCTGGCCGCGTGGTGTCACTGGTCCTCAGCCGCACTCCCTACGAGTGCCCTGGATCCACCGGACGACACGGCCAGGGCGATCACGGCGGTGCCGAGCCCGGCCGACACCGTCGTCGTGTCCCTCTCGGCCGGTTCCGCTCCCGCGTCTCATGGTGCCCCTGCGGATGCCGACGGCCTGAACTATGGTGTCCCGCCATATACAACGCTGACCTGCGTCTTCCTACGGTGTGGCGACACGAACTCGTCCCCGTCACCCGCTCGGAAGTGGTGCACATGGCCGCCGCAAGTCACGCTCCCACGCCCTCCGGTTCGATCAGGCGGATCGTCGCCGCCAGCCTCATCGGCACCACCATCGAGTGGTACGACTTCTTCCTCTACGGGTCGGCCGCCGCGCTGGTGTTCAACAAGCTGTTCTTCCCCGAGTCCGATCCGCTCGTCGGGACGCTGCTCTCCTTCCTGACGTACGCCGTCGGGTTCGCCGCGCGGCCGCTGGGCGCGCTGGTGTTCGGGCACTACGGGGACCGGCTCGGGCGGAAGAAGCTGCTCGTGCTCAGTCTGCTGATGATGGGCGGGGCGACCTTCGCCATCGGCCTGCTGCCCACGCACGCCGCCGTGGGGTCCGTCGCGCCGGTGCTGCTGACGGTGCTGCGGCTGGTGCAGGGCTTCGCGCTCGGCGGCGAGTGGGGCGGAGCCGTACTGCTCGTGTCCGAGCACGGGGACGCGAAGCGGCGCGGGTTCTGGGCCTCCTGGCCGCAGACCGGGGCGCCGGCCGGGCAGTTGCTCGCGACCGGTGTGCTGTCCGCGCTGACCGCGCTGCTCTCCGACGCCGCGTTCACCTCCTGGGGCTGGCGCGTCCCGTTCCTGCTGTCCGGCGTGCTGGTGATCGTCGGACTGTGGATCCGCCTCTCCGTGGACGAGTCGCCGGTCTTCAAGGCCGCGCTCGCCGCCGCCGAGCAGCGCAGAGCCGCCGCAGCGGAGGCCGAGAAGACACCGCTGGTCGCCGTCCTCCGGCACCACTGGCGCGACGTGCTGATCGCCATGGGCGCCCGGATGGCCGAGAACATCTCCTACTACGTCATCACCGCCTTCATCCTCGTCTACGCCACCACCCAGGTCGGCCTCTCCAAGCAGACCGCCCTCAACGCCGTCCTCGTCGGCTCCGCCGTCCACTTCGCCGTCATCCCGCTGTGGGGCGCGCTCTCCGACCGGCTCGGGCGCCGGCCGGTGTACCTCGTCGGCGCGGTCGGCGTCGGCCTGTGGATGTTCCCCTTCTTCGCCCTCGTCGACCAGGGCTCCTTCGGCGGCCTGCTGCTCGCCGTCACCGTCGGACTGGTGCTCCACGGGGCCATGTACGCGCCCCAGGCCGCCTTCTTCTCCGAGATGTTCGCGACCCGGATGCGCTACTCCGGGGCCTCCATCGGCGCCCAGTTCTCCTCCGTCGCCGCCGGCGCGCCCGCCCCGCTGATCGCCGTGGCGCTGCTCGACGACTACGGCAGCTCGACCCCGGTCGCCCTGTACGTGATCGCCGCCGCGCTGCTCACGGTCGTCGCCGTCGCCTGCGCCCGGGAGACCCGCGACCGCGACCTGTCCGAGATCGCCGAGGACGCCCCCGGCGCCGACCGCGTGCGCGCCGGGGCCTGACCGCCGGGCGCGAACCGCCGGGCCTGAACCGGACGGAGCGCGTACGCGAGAGGGCCCCTCTCCTCGGAGAGGGGCCCTCTGTGCGTCGGGAGCGGTGCGCCGGCGGTCCCGCGTCAGCGGTCCTGCGTCAGCTGTCCCGCGCCGGCGGTCCCGCGTCAACTGTCCCGCGCCGGCGTTCGCGCGTCAGCGGTCCTGCGCCGGCGGCGCGTCCTTCTCGCAGATCACCTTGTCCCGCGGCGTGTAGTGCGTGGAGAACGTCTCCCGCCCGACCTCCGTGCCGCCGTTCTTGAAGACCCGGTCGACCTTGATGTCGAAGCCCTCCAGCGGCTCCTGCACCTCGCACTTGTCGCTGGAGTCCTTGCGCTCCTTCGGCTGCGTGATGTTCGTGCGCGGGCCCTCGACCGCCTCGACCGAGTCGTACTTCTTCGTGCCGAGGAAGCTGACCGTCACGGACGAGTCCGTCGAACTCGCCTTGATGTAGATCGGCTTGCCCGAGTCGTTGCGGAACTTCAGGTCCAGCGTGCCCCAGGCCACGGTCGCCTCACGGCCGGCCGGGTAGCGCTCGATGTAGAAGGAGTGCGCGCCGTACTCGATCGGCTTGACGCCGGCGAAGAACAGGGCGTTGAAGACCGTGGTCGCGACCGCCGAGACACCGCCGCCGGGTGCCTTCTGGTACTGCCCGTCCATGATCATCGTGCCGTCGACGAAGCCGTTGGCCTCGGTGCGCTCGCCGACCGTGCGGTTGAAGCTCCACACCTCGCCCGGCTGCACCAGCGAGCCGTTGATCAGCTCGACCGCCCGGCCGATGTTGGTCGTGCGGTACGGCGCGGTCGGGAAGTTCACCGTGAAGGTCGACATCTGCTCGGTGATGCCGAGCGCGGCGAGGGAGTCCGCCGTCAGGTTCGGCCGGGTCGCCGTGGTGGCGACGGGGGCGGTACGGGCCGCCGCGCCCTCCTTGGTGAGCAGCGGCTCCACCGCGCGGCCGAGGGCGTCGGCGGAGACCGAGCGGCCCGCCCGGCCGTCCTGTTCCACGACCACCTTGCCGTTCCGCACGCCGAGCCGGGCCTCGACCGGGCCGCCGGTGAACGTGTGCAGCGGGCGGGCCACGTCCGGGTCCCGTATCAGGGCCCTGGCGTCGAGGGCCGGGGTGAGCCGGCCGCCCCGCGCCGTGACGTCCAGGTGGTCGCCGAGCGTCGCCGCCGGGATCGAGAGCCGCTTGTCGCCCGCGGTGAGGGTGACGGGCCCCGACATGGCGGGGTCCGCGAAGTCCTTCACGAAGCGCGTGACCTCGGCCGAGGTGACCTTCGGCTGCGTCAGCGAGACCGGCAGGACCACGGGCGCGGCGCCGCCGGCGCCGGCTCCGGGATAGGCGGCGCGCAGCGCCTCGACCGCCTTCTCGGTGTCCACCTTCAGCCCGACGCGGGCCTCGGTGACGACCGGCTTGCCGTCCTTGAAGGCCACCGCGCCCTCGCGGACCGCGCGGTCGTGCTGTTTCGCCGTGGCGGCGACGGCCGCCCGGGCCTTCGTGGCGTCGTAGGAGACGACCGGTTCGACCTCGCGGCTGCCCGAGGAGAACAGCCGGCCGATGACGGTGAAGGGATCGCGTGAGGGATCGGCCGCCCGGTCGGCGGTGGCGGCCACGTCGACCGTGAGCCCGGCGTCGGCCGGGTCGACGGTGGCCGTCTCGTCACCGACGGTGACCCGCACCGGGTCCTTCCAGGCGGCGGGGGCCGCGGAGGCGAGTCGGGCGGCGGCCTCGGCACGGCTCAGGCCGCCGATGTCGACGCCGTTCACGCGGGTGCCCTCGGAGATGTCGTCCCCGGTGGCGACGAGTCCCGCCACGTACAGTCCGCCGGCGACGGCCGCGACCGCACCGGTCGCGAGCGCCGCCTTGCGTATGTGACCGCGGCGCCCGTTCGGGCCCGCGGCGGCGTGGTCGGTCGTGGAGCGGCGCACACACCCTCCCGGGGCGGTGAGGAGTCAGGGGTATCCCACGACGGTACGCGGAACCGGGGCAAAAGATCCATATGTTCCCATTTATTCCAGCGGTGACACTCCTCTCATCGCCGAAGACCTAAGGTGGACCGGTGTCCACGTCTCCGACCGGTCCGCAGTCCGTCGACCGCGCGCTCGCCATCCTCGACGCCGTCGCCGACGCCGACCGGCCGGTCGGGGCGAAGGCCCTGGCCAGGACGCTGGGCTGTGCCCTGTCGACCGTCTACCACCTCACCGGGCCGCTGATCGCCCGCGGCCATCTCGTACGGACACCCGAGGGATACGTCCCCGGCCCCCGCGTCCCGGCGCTCCACCGCGCCTACCAGCGGCACCACGGGCTCGGCGGACCGGTCGCCGGACTCCTCGGGCAGCTGCGCCGCACCGCCGGTGCCGAGGCCTACTTCACCGCCTACCGCGACGGCCGCATCACCGTCGTCGACACCACCGCGCCCGTGACCGACACCGCCCACCCCTTCGCGCCCGGTCCCGAGCCCCGCGCCCACGCCACCGCCCACGGCAAGGCGCTGCTGGCCGAGCTGCCCCGGGCGGCGCGCCGGCGCTATCTGGACGAGCACGGCATGGCCCGCTTCACCGACCGGACGATCACCAGTCCCGAACGGTTCGAGGCCGAGCTGGCCCGGGTGCGCGACCGGGGCTTCGCGGTCTCGGTGGGGGAGGCGGATCCCGCGTACACCTGCCTGGCGACCGCGCTCCCCGCCCTTCCTGGACCCGGCGGGCAGCCGTCCGGCACCGCCGGCGCCGTGCACGCGCTCTCCGTCTCGCTGCCCACCGCCGACTTCCGGCGGCGGCACGGCGAGCTGCGGGCGGCCCTCGCCCGCGCCGTACCGCTGTTCACCGCCGCCCTGCCGTATCCGCACCCGCCCGCCGCTCCGTGACGGTTCGGCGGAGGACGGATCCCGGACCGCCGCTCCGGGATTCCGACCCTGCCGGAATCCCGCCGCGCCCCGGTGGCCGGGCCCCCGGCCGCGCCGCACGATGACGGCATGATCTTCATCGCCGTACGCTTCACCGTCCGCCCCGAGCACGCCGACGGCTGGCTCGACCGCGTCGCCGACTTCACCCGCGCCACCCGCGAGGAGCCCGGCAACCTCTTCTTCGACTGGTCGCGCAGCGTCGACGACCCGAACCTGTTCGTCCTCCTGGAGGCCTTCGCCGACGCCGAGGCGGGCGCCGCGCACGTGGCCTCCGACCACTTCAAGGCCGGTCTCGCGGCCATGGGCGAGGCCATCGCCGCCACTCCCGAAATCATCAACGTCGACGTGCCCCAGCAGGGCTGGGGCCTCATGGCCGAACTCACCCGCTGAGCCCAGGAGCCCACGAGCTCAGGAGCCCCTGAGCCCAGAGCCCCAGGAGCCCCTGAGCCCCGGCGCCCCGCTACGGCCCCGGCCCGCCCTCCGGCCGGGGCCGTCCCGTCCGACGACACGACCGTCCGGCCCTCTCGCCGCGGCCGTCCCGTCCTACGGGTGCGGCCCCCCGCCGTACCCGCAAGACTGGACTGGTACGACGCCTACGTCGGAGGGGGCATCCCCGATGCCGCTGCGACAGCTGTCCTGGCCACTGCGCCGCTGGACCGTCCTCTACGTGCTGTTCGTGGCCGCCGTGACCGTCGCCTATCTCCAGGTGCCCTCCCGGCACACCGTCCTCTGGGCGCTCATCGGGCTCAGCGGCGTCGCCGCCATCCTCACCGGCGTCCATCTGCACCGCCCCGCCCGCCGCTGGCCCTGGCTCGTGCTCGCCGCCGCCAACTTCACCTTCGTCGCCGGCGACACCGCGTACAACGTCCTGGAAAGCTTCTTCCACCAGGACCGCCCGTTCCCGTCCGTGGCGGACGCCTTCTACCTCGCCACCTATCCGCTCTTCGCCGTCGGCCTGTACGGATTCATCCGCCGGCGGGCCGTCGGCCGCGACCTCGGCGTGGCCCTCGACGCGCTGATCCTCACCTCCGGCCTCGCCCTGCTCTCCTGGGTCAACCTGATCACGCCGCTCGCCAACTCCCCGGACATGACGTGGACCGAGCGCGTGATCTCCATCGCCTATCCGCTGGGCGACGTCCTGATGCTGGCCATGCTGGCCCGGCTGCTGGTCCCCGGCGGCCTGCGTTCCCGCGCCGTCCAGCTCCTCACCCTCGGCACCTGCGGCATCCTCTTCTCCGACGTCGTGTACGTCGTCAAGCAGCTGGACGGCACCTGGCAGGTGGGCACCCCGTGGGACCTCGGCTGGGTCGTCTTCTTCACCGCCTGGGGACTTGCCGCGCTCCATCCCTCGATGACCGGTCTGACCGAACTCGCTCCCGAACCGGCGGCCAGGATCGCCGAACGCCGGCTGCTGCTGCTCGCCGCCGCCTCCCTCATCGCGCCCGCCCTGCTGCTCTTCCAGTCGCTGGGCCGGGATCCCGACCGCGACCTCGGCGTCATCGCGATCTTCTCGGCGATCATGTTCCTGCTGGTCCTGCTGCGCCTGTGGCGGATCATGGCCGACCACCGCAAGGCCGAGGCCCGCGAGCGCAGCCTGCGGGTCGCCGCCGCCTCACTCGTCGCCGCGCTGAGTCCCCGCGAGGTCGCGGCCGCCGTCGAGACCGCCGCCGCCACCCTCTTCGGTCCCGGCACCGCGCACCGCACGATGCTGCTCACCCGCGACCGCCGTGGCAGGCTCGCCGCCGTGCCCACCGGACGACAGCCCTGGAGCATCCAGGGCACCGAAGTCACCGGCGGCCCCGACGGCACACCCTGGCCGGAGCTCCTCGAGGAAGGCGGCCGGCTCCTGCCGGCCGACGGACTGGATCCCGCGCTCGCCTCCGCCGTCGCCCCCGCGACCCACGCCCTGCTGTGCCCGCTGGCCCTGCGGGCGCCCGCCGCCGGAGAGCCGCTGCTCGGGGCGCTGCTGCTCGCCGGGGCCGAGAAGCAGCTCGCCGAGATCGCCGGCCCCGCCCAGTCGCTCGCCTCCCAGGCCGCGCTCGCCCTGGAGCGCTTCGGACTGAGCGAGGAGGTCAGCCGCCGCACCAGCGAGGCCTACTTCCGCACCCTGGTGCACAACACCTCGGACGTCATCCTGATCGTCGACGACGACGACACCGTCCGCTACGCCAGCCCGTCGGCGGAGAGCATGTTCGGCCACTCCCTGCTGCCCGGCACCCCGCTCGTCGAGCTCCTCGCGCCCGGCGACGCGGCGAGCGCCCTGCGGATCCTCGCCGACGTCCGCTCCCGCGGCAACGTCGACGCCCGCGACGACTGGAAGCTCCTGCACGGCGGCGCCGCCGACACGGAGGTCGAGGTCCGGTGCAGCAACCTGCGCGCCGAACAGACCGTCCACGGCCTGGTCCTGACCCTCCGGGACGTCACCGAACAGCGCAAACTGGAGCGGGAGCTCACCCACCGCGCCTTCCACGACTCGCTCACCGGACTGCCCAACCGGGTGCTGCTGCTCGAACGGATCGAGCGGGCCCTGCTGCGCGGCCGCCGCGAGTCCACCCTCACCTGCATGCTCTTCGTCGACCTCGACGACTTCAAGGTCGTCAACGACACCCTGGGCCACTCCGTCGGCGACGAACTCCTGGTCGCCGTCGCCCGCCGGCTGAGCTCCGTGCTCCGGCTCACCGACACCGCCGCCCGGCTCGGCGGCGACGAGTTCGCCGTGCTCATCGAAGGCGCCCGCGAGCCCGGGGACGCCGAGGCCCTCGCCGCCGAGATCGTGCACACCCTCAGCCAGCCCTTCCACCTCACCGACGGCGCCGTCTCCGTGTCGACCAGCGTCGGCGTCGCCACCGTCCTGGACAGCGCCCACGCCGAGGAACTCCTGGGCCACGCCGACCTCGCGCTGTACGCGGCGAAGGCCGCCGGCAAGAAGCGGTGGAGACGGTTCCGGCCCGAGCTGCACTCGCGGCTCGTCGCCCGCCACGAACTCCAGGCCGGCATGGACACAGCCATCGCCGACCACGCCTTCGCCCTGCGGTACCAGCCCATCGTCCAGGTCGACGACACCAGCCTGACCGGGTTCGAGGCGCTCATCCGCTGGCCCCACGCCCGCCGCGGGATGGTCCCGCCCGACCAGTTCATCTCCCTCGCCGAGGAGAGCGGCCACATCATGCCGCTCGGCGCCTGGGTGCTCGACCACGCGGCCCGCGACATCGCCCGCTGGCAGCGCGCCCATCCCCGTACGCCGTCGCTGTACGCCAGCGTCAACGTCTCCGCACGCCAGTTCCGCGACCCCGGGCTCCTCGACGTGGTCCGGCGCACCCTGCGCTCCTCCGGACTCGCGCCCGGGTCTCTGGTCCTGGAGCTGACCGAGTCGGTGCTCATGCGCGGCGACGAACAGATCGGCGCCACGATGCGGTCCCTGAAGGACCTCGGGGTGTCCATCGCCATCGACGACTTCGGCACCGGATTCTCCTCGCTGAGCTATCTGCGCGAGTTCCCCATCGACATCGTCAAGGTCGACAAGTCGTTCATCGACGACATCACCACCGACCGCCAGCAGGTCGCTCTCGTGGAGGGCATCGTCCGCATCGCCGAGGTCCTCGGCCTCCAGGTCGTCGCCGAAGGCATCGAGAACGAGGACCAGCGCGCCCTCCTCGCCGACATGGGCTGCCGCTACGGACAGGGCTACCTCTTCGCCCGGCCGATGACCGCCCGCCAGGCCGAGACGTTCCTGCACCGCGCCCCCGCCGGGCCCGCCCGCACCGCCCGCACGGTCAGAGCCGCGCGCGCCGCCCGCGGCAGCCGTACCGCCGGGCCCGCCCCGGCCGCCGCCCCGCCGTCCGCCGCCGCGGCACGCACCCCGTCCCCGTGGGGCGCCCGGCAGGACGTCCGCTGGCGCGATCTGGAACGGCTCAAGCGCACCAGCCCCATGTGCGACGCCGTCATCGACCAGATCGACGGCCGCCGGCTGCGCGTCGGCAGCCACTGGCTGGTCGACTTCGCCTCCTGCAACTACCTGGGCTTCGACCTCGACCCCGAGATCATGGCCGCGATCGAGCCCGAGGTCCGCACCTGGGGCACCCACCCCAGCTGGTCACGGCTCATCGGCAGCCCCCGGCTCTACCCGCGCATCGAGGAACGCCTCACCGAACTCCTCGGCGCCCCCGACACCCTCCTGCTGCCCACCATCACCCTCATCCACCAGTCGGTCATCCCGCTGCTCGCCGCCGGCGGCCACGTCTTCGTCGAGGCCCAGGCCCACCGCACCATCTACGACGGCTGCGTCGTCGCCCGCGGCCAGGGCGCCCAGCTGCGCCGCTTCCGCGCCGAGCAGCCCTGGGAGCTCGACACCATGCTGCGCGAGACGCCCGTGGGCGCCGCCCGGCTCGTCTGCATGGACGGCGTCAACAGCATGACCGGCAACTATCCCGACCTGCGGGCCGTCGCCCGGATCTGCCGCCGCAACGGCGCCCTGCTGTACGTCGACGACGCCCACGGCTTCGGCGTCATCGGCGAACGCGGGCCGACGGAGAGCAGCCCGTACGGCTCGCGCGGCAACGGCCTCGTCCGGCACGTCGGCGAGAGCTACGACGGCATCGTCCTGGTCGGCGGCTTCTCCAAGGCGTACTCCTCGCTCCTCGCCTTCCTCGCCGTGCCGCGCCGGCTGAAGGACCACCTCAAGGTGGCCGCGACGCCCTACCTCTACTCCGGTCCCTCCCCGACCGCCTCGCTCGCCACCGCTCTCGCCGGGCTCGAGGTCAACGAGCGGCGCGGTGACGCCGTCCGGGCCGCCCTGCACGCCAAGACCGCCCGCGTCCTCCACCACGTCCGCGGACTGGGCATCGCCACGCCCAACACCGACGGCCTGCCGATCGTCGAGATCCCGCTCGGCGACGCCGCCGACCTGGAGGCGGTCGCCGCGTACCTGTGGGAGCGCGGCATCTACGTGACCCTCGCCAGCTACCCGCTCGTCCCGCGCAACCGGGTCGGCTTCCGTATCCAGGTCACCGCGGCCAACACCGACGAGGAGATTGAGCAGCTCAACGACGCGCTCACCGGCCTCTCCCGGCGCTTCGCGCTCCAGCGGCGCGCCGTCGCCCCGTCCGGCGCCGTCGCGGCCGGACCCGCCGCGGAGTCCCCGTGACCACCGCCGGCCGGGCGGCGGTCCGCCGGAACCGCGACGCCGACTGGAACGCCTGGCCCGTCGCCCAGTACCTGGCCGAGAACTACCGGCAGATGCACCCCTGCGACCGGGGCGTCATGCACCACCACTCCCTCTTCTACCGGCAGTTCCCGCCCGGCGGCCTGTCCCGCACCCTCGAACTCGGCGCGGGCCCCAACCTCTATCCGCTGATGCTCGCCGCCGGCGCCAGCCGCCACATCGACGCCCTCGAACCCAGCGCCGCCAACCTCGCCTATCTGCGACGGCAGCTGACCCACGGCCCCGAGGAGAGCTGGCAGCCCTTCTACACCCTGTGCAAGGCCCTCGACCCCGCTCTGCCGGCCGTCCTCGGCGAGGCCCTGACCCGGGTGCACGTGGTCCCGGGCGACGCCTCCGACCTGCCCGACGGGCGCTACGACGCGGCCTCGATGAACTTCGTCGCCGAGAGCGTCACCGAGGACTACGGCGAGTTCACCGCCCTGTGCGCGGCCTTCGTCCGGTCCGTACGGCCCGGCGGCCGGCTCGTCGCCGCCTTCATGGAACGCATGCCCAGCTACCGCATCGGCGAGGGACCGGTCTGGCCGGCCTGCCCGGTCGACGAGCCCGCGCTCCGCGCCGTCTTCGCCCCCCGCACCGTCGCCCTGACCGTCTCCCGTCTCGCCAAGGACCGCACCCTGCCCGAGTACGGCGACACCGGCGTCCTCCTGCTCACCGCCGAACGGCCCGCGCCCTAGAGCATGACCGGCGTACAGAGCATGACCGGCGTACAGAGTACGACCGGCGTACGTTCAGGACAGCAGCTCCCGGTACAGCTCCGCGTAGCGCGCGGCGAACCGCTCCGGCCCGAAGTGCTCCTCCACCGCCGTCCGGCCCCGCTCGGCGAGCACGTCCCAGGACCTCGGCTGGTCCAGCAGCCACAGCAACTGCTGCCCGGTGCGCCGGGCGTCGCCCGCCGGGGCCCGGAGCACCGCGTTGCCGAAGTCCGCGAACTGCGGCAGGTCGCTGAGGATCACCGGCCGTCCGGTGGCCAGTGCCTGCAGCACGGTCAGCGGGATGTCGGGCCCGCCGCCGATCGCGGTCGGCGGGAAGAGCAGCACGTGCGCCGAGGCGATCAGCTCCGGCATGTCCGCCACGTAGCCGCGCACCTCGACGTCGCGCAGCCCGGCCGCGCCCGCCCGCTCGCGCAGCGCCTCCTCCAGGGAGTGCAGGTCCTGCCCCGGCCGGCCGCGCATCGCGAGGACGAGCCGGAACTCGGCGCCCGCCCGTACGGCCTCCGCCGCCGCGTCGATCGCCGTCTCCGCGCCGCCCGTCGGGCCGTGGTGCCCCGCGTACAGCACCATGGGCAGACCGCCCGGGCGGGGCCGGGACGGCCAGCGTTCCAGCGGGATCATCGGCGGGATCACCCGTACGTCACCGAAGTCCGCGGCCCGCAGCCGCCGCGCCATCGACTCCGACAGGGCGACGGTGGTGCCCAGCGGGCGTGTCCGCGGCAGCAGCCCCGGATCCGTCACCCCGGGCACCGTGTGCACGACGGGACGGGCACCGAGCAGCAGCGGACGCAGCCACGAGAACACCGGGAAGCTCCGGCCGATCGTCAGGAACGCGTGCACCAGGTCGCACCGGCGCGCGTAAACCGTCCCGGCCAGCCCCGACTGCGCCCGCTCGGGCACGCGCGGAACACCGTCCCGGGACAGCATCGGCACCGCGTGCCCCCCGTACGTGCGCGGCGGCGGCCGGCCGCGCCGCCGCGGCCACTGCGTGAACCAGGTGAACTCCACGTCGGGCAGGGCACCGAGCACGTCCGACGCGAGCCGCACGCCGGCCCCGTCCGCCCCGTCCAGCGGGCCGCTGGTCAGGAGCAGGACGCGCGGGCGGCGCGGGAGGGTGCTCATCGCGGCCCGCCCGGCGGGTGCACGGGCCCGGGCGGCCGTGCGGCCGAGGGCGCGGCCGGGGCGCCGGAGGCGGTCATGACGGACCTCCGGCCGGGCGGGTCCGCGCGTCGAGGACCGCGGCCGGCAGCAGATAGACCTCCGGGACGAGGGGGATCACCCCGTCGGGGAACAGCGACCGCAGCTGGGTCCGGTAGCCGCGGATCAGCTCGGCCTTCTCGTCGAGCCCCTGGTCCAGGGAGGCCTCGGTCGCGGCGAGCGGACCGGTGAACCCGGGATCGGGAGCCTCCTCCAGGTTGTACGGGAAGTCGCTGTAGTACACGGCGGGCAGGCCGCTCAGCACGGCGGCCGTGCGCACCACCACGTGGTCCACGTGCCTGCCGACGCCCAGCGGCGCGAGCAGCACGCCCTGCCCCTGCGGCAGCAGCTCGCGCACGGTGTCGGTGACCCGGCGCACGGTCTCGGAGTCGCGTGGCGAGACCCGGCCGCGCGACAGGTGCAACCGGTTGGTGGGGTACACATGGCCGAGTTCGGGCACCAGTCCGGCCGCCAGGCGGCGCCAGCGCCCCTGTGCCGGATCGATGCGGAACAGCCCGTCGACGAACCCGGCGTGGAAACGCCCGACCCCGAGCCCCGCGAGCACGGCCGAGTCCTCGGTGCGCCGCTCCGCGTACAGCTCCTCGGCGTCCACCGCCCCCGTCTGCCGCAGGAACCGGCGGGCCGCCAGCGTGTACGGAGGCGGCGTGCCCTCCGTGAACACGGTCATCACCGTCACCGAGGCCCGGTGGTACAGCCGGTCGGGCAGCTGCCGCAGCAGCGCCCCGCAGGACAGCACGGCGTCGTCGGGATGCGGCGAGAGCACGAGCAGCTCGCCGGATCCGGTCAGCGCGGCCAGGGTGGTCAGGGGATCGTCTGCCATCGCGCTCTCCGGTCCTTGCGCGGCCGTCGCGACCCGCGCGGGCTCTCCAGGAGCCGGCGGGTAAGCGCCAGGTAGCGGTCCGTCATCTCGTCCCAGGTGTAGTGCTGGGCGGCGAGACCGGCCTGCCGCCCGAGCCGCCCGCGCAGTGCCGGGTCCGTCGCGAGGGCCCGCATCCGCTCCCCGAACGCCGCCGTGTCGAACGGCGGTACGGTCACGTCGCCGCCGCCGCGCATCCAGCGCAGCGCCGGCAGGTCGAAGTGCAGCACGGGCTTTCCGTACGACATGCCCTCCAACGCGACCAGGCCGAAGGTCTCGTGCCGTGAGGGCAGCACCAGGAACGCGCTGTCGCGCAGCAGTCGCCGCTTGAGGTCCTCGTCCGCGTAGCCGAGCACCCGCACCGTCAGGTCGCGCCCGGCGAGGAGCTGTCCCAGCCTGCGCTCCTCGGCCGGCGTGCCGGCGCCCGCGAGCACCAGCTCCATCGGCGGCCGTGCCGTCTCGTACGCGTCGAGCAGCAGGTCGAGACCCATGGCCCAGGTGTCGATCCGGCCCAGGAACAGGATGAAGTCGCCGCTGCCGAGCCGGGCGTCGTCGAGCTGCCGCGGCTCCACCCCGCTGGCGATGACCTGCACGTCGGCGTGCGGACTGAGCCGCCGCACCGCCGAGCCGTCCGCCTCGTTCGTCACCACGATGTGCCGGTAGCAGCGCAGCCTGATCCGCTCCACCAGGAAGAACGGCACGTGGTAGCGGCGCCACAGCGCCTCGGCGCCGCGGTCCTGGTCGATGCCGACGACCGGGGCGCGGGACACCAGCGGCAGGAAGCTCGTCGAGAACGGCGGCGTGAAGCTCTCCAGCCACACGTCGTGCGGGATCCGGCGCGCCACGAGCGGCAGCAGCGCCTGGAACAGCAGCTGCCCGGCGCGCGGCCCCGCCCGGCACACGGGGAGGCGGACGTAACGGACGCCGTGCCGGAGCACGCTGCCGCCGTGGCGCCCGGCCGTCACCACGGTGACCTCGTAGTGCTCGGCGAGTCTGCGCACCAGCCGGTCGACCACGAGCGCGCCGCCGCCACGGTGGTCGGAGTTCTCCGCGTCGTCGTAGATGGACACCACCACGCGCTTGCCAGGACCCGGGTCCGCGGGCCGCGGCGGCACGCTGCGGAGGACCTGTTCCAGGGCCGCCTCCGCGACCGCCGCGGGCGCGTCCTCACCGTAGAGCCGGACCGTGCGGGGCAGCCGGGCGGCCCAGCCGAGGTGCCGGGCCCACGGAGCGGCGGGCGGGCCCGCCGACCGCTCCCAGCCGGCCGCCGGCAGGGTCTCCGGGAGCAGCGTCAGGTCGTAGCGCCCGGCGGTCGCCGTGAACCGGCGGGCGGCGCCGCGGCCCGGCGTCAGGCCGAACGTCACCAGCCCGTCCAGCGGCCCGCGGTCGGTCAGCACCACCGCCGTGCGGCCACCGGCGACGGCCCGCACGAGGAGCCGGCCGGCGAGGATCCGCAGGTTCAGCTCGCCCACGTCCACGTACGCGTGGGCGCGGCGGGACCACGATCCCCGGCGCTCGGGATGCGCGTCCCGCCGGCCCTGTCCGCCCGGTTCCCCCTCTTCCCTCACCCGTGGGGGAACCGGGAACCTCCGGCAGACCACACAGCCGTGGCCCTGGACGGTCGCCACCGCGAAGCCACGCTGTCGCAGCAGCCCGGCGAGGGCGCGCACGAGCGAGGCCGTCCCGGACGCGTCCGGGCCGGAGACGGCGACGAGCAGCGGCGCGCCCGGTCCGCGGCCCGGCCTGCCGGGCGTCGTGCCGGCCGCGGTCCGGTCCGGAGGCACGGCGGGAGGCGGGTCCGGCGGCAGGCCGGAAACGAACCTCGTCATGGCTTCCGCCTCCTCACGCGCCTGGTCACCACGTACTTCACGCGCCTGGTCACCACGTGCGGCACGCGCCCGGCCGCCCCGTGCGGCACCCGTGGCGCCACCTTCCGGGCGGCGGTCCGTACCCTTCCCCGGGGCCCGGGCCGGTGCAAGGAGCGCTCCGCCCCGCCCGCGGGCAGATTCCCACGGGCAGCGCCGCCGGCAGCGGTACGGGCCTCCCGTGGCCGGGGCCCGACCTCGTGGGGAGCGTGGTGACGAGCGCCCGCTCCCCACAGGCCGGAAACGCCCGCTCCGCGCCGGCCTTCTCCGATACCCGTGACCGTCGTCACCGGGAGGCGCTCGCGCGGACAGCAGGTCGGCCGCCAGGGGGACCTCGAAGCGGGGCACTGCCGTGTGGGCACTCCCCGGGCGCGGACCGGCGGTCGGCGGGGCGGGGGCCGGCGTGGTCACGGTCCTCACCCGGCCGACGGGACGCGCAGCAGACCGGCCAGGGAACGCAGCCCGTCACGGCGTGCGGCGGACGTCGGGCCCTCGGTCCACTCGACCGGAACCCGCACGACGTCGTGCCCCGACTTCACGACGTGGGCGAGGAGTTCGACGTCGAAGGCGAAGCCGTCGATGTGGCAGTCGCCCACGATCTCCCGGGCGAGCGGCCCGGGGAAGCACATGAACCCGCACCGGAGGTCCGCGAGGTCCGGCAGCCTCAGCGGGACGAGCCCGCGGAACGCCGCGCCGCCGTCCCGGCGCGCCGTGCGCCGCTCCACGTCCGCACGGGCGCGGCCGGCCGCGTGCCGGGAGGCGATCACCGCCCCGTGGCCGGCGCGCAGCAGCTCGATCACCGGGTCCAGGGTCTCGACGGGAGGGGCGTCGTCGGGGTCGGCGAGGCCGACGAAGCGGGCGGACGAGGTCGCGATGCCCTGCCGCACGGCCGCGCCCTTGCCCTGGTCGCCGCCGCCGATGACCTCCAGGCCCACGGCGCGGCCGAGGGCGGAGGCGGCGAACCGGTCCAGGCAGTCCGGGGCGGCGTCCACGCCGTCGTCGACGACGACCACGGCGGCGGACCACGGGCGGCGGGCCAGGAAGCGCAGGGCGGCGGCGACCGTCGCCGGCAGCCGTTCGCGTGCGCCGAAGGCCGGGACGATCAGTTCGAACTCGACCTCGGGCCGGGTGGACGGGCGGGACGGCCGGGCGTGCGCGGGGACGACGGTCATCGCGCCTCGCCTCCTCGGGGCAAGGCGCGGCGGGTGCGTCGCGCGGGGTCAGCGGGGTCACGGCGGCTCGGGGCCGGGGC
Organism: Streptomyces sp. NPDC127092; assembly: GCF_042722475.1. Classification (NCBI taxonomy): domain Bacteria; kingdom Bacillati; phylum Actinomycetota; class Actinomycetes; order Kitasatosporales; family Streptomycetaceae; genus Streptomyces; species Streptomyces sp. NPDC127092. The sequence goes on along the minus strand of NZ_JBHXFE010000023.1, from coordinate 70,462 downwards.
GCGGACGAGCGCCGGAACGGGGGCACGGGAGCCGGCGGGCACAGCGGTGCTCAGCGGCCCACGGGTACGACGGGGCGGCGAGCCGTCGTGCGGATCGGTGTGCGGATCGGTGCGGGCGCCGGTGCGCGGCCCCGCCGGGTAGTGGCCCGCGCCTGCGCGGCCTCCGGCCGCTCGTGGGCCGGCCGGGCTCGACGGGCCGCGACGGGCGCCCGCGGTGCGGGTGCGGGTGGTGCGGGAGCGCCGGCGGCGGGGGGCCGAGCGGGGCCGGTGGGTCTCGGTGCGGCGGCAGAGCCGGGCCGCGTCGCGCACACGGTCGGAGGCACGCCGGGCGGGGTGGGCCGGGTGCCCGGACCGTACGGCGGCCGCGGCCGGGCCGTGGCGGGAAGTGCGCTCGCACGGGGAGCGGCGTCGCGCCTCGGCGCATGGCCAGTCGGTCACCCGCCGCAAGGGATGCGGAGCGGGTGCCACCGGCACTCGGCCGAAGGCGAGGGAGGTCATGACGTACCTCTTCGGACAGGCGACCCTGCCGGGGGTCTGCCGTGCGTTGCCGCGTGCAATGCACTGACTTCCACGCTTAGCACCCGGTATGTCTCCCGTCAACCGCTGGCGCTGTCGCGGCCGTCGGCCACGGGCCCCGCCGGCCGTGCCGTACGGGCTCAGCCCGCTCGGATCCGCAGGGCGGGCCGGATCCGCTGCAGGGCGTTGTGCGGGCGCTCACGGAGCAGGGTGACGAGGATGCGGGAGCCGTCACGGGCCGTGCGCGGGTGCGTGGGGCCGTGGTGGCGGGGGAGTTCGAGGCTCGGCACCTCGGCGACGCGCAGCCCGTAGTGCAGGGCGTGGGTGACGAGTTCGGCGCCGAGTTCCACGCCGTCCGGACGCATGTCCAGCAGGCCGAGGAATTCCCGGTGGAACGCGCAGAACCCGTACCAGAGATCGGTCAGATGCTGGCCGTACAACTGCCGGGCGAGCCCCAGCAGCGTGCGGTGGCCGAGCCGCCGGAGCAGCGGGTACGCGGAGAAGTCGCCGCCCGCGATGAACCGCGATCCCTTGACGAAGTCGAAACCGCTTTCCAGGTAGTACAGGTAGTGCGGGATCTCGCGCGGCGACATGCTGCCGTCGGCGCCCATGAGGACCACGTGGTCGCCCGTGGCGGCGAGGAGGCCGGCGTGCGGGACGTCCCCCGCCGCGCAGTCCCACGGGCCGAGCCGCCGCACCACGACGCCGCTCGGCGCCACTCCCGAGGCCTTCGCGTCGCCGCCCACCAGCACGACTTCCCGGACGGCGGGCGGCAGCTGGGCGAGCAGCCAGTCGGGGGAGCGGTCACCGGGCCGGAGCGCGACCACCAGGCTCACGGTACGGGTGCCCGGGGGCGGGATCCGGTCCGTGGCGCGTCGCATCGGGTGCGGTTCCCTGTTCGTGGCACACATGGGTCGCCCTCCGGAATTCCGCGGACGCTTCTCAGGATCGGGCGACCGGAGCACCCGGGTCAAGGAATCGCCGCGGACCCGCAACGGGGTCGCCGGTGGCCCCGTGCCGAAGCGCGGAACAACGAGGGGGAAGAATATGCGGAACGCGGTGAAAACATTTCCTCGGGAACTCCTCGGGAACTCCTCGGGAACGCCTCGGGAACTCGTCGAAAACGGAACCGGCCCGCCTTTCGTTCGGCGGTCCGGGAATCCCGGGATTAGAATCCGGACATGGCAGGGCGAATAGAGGACTACGCCCTCATCGGCGATCTGGAGACCGCCGCTCTCGTCGGCCGGGACGGCTCGGTCGACTGGTGGTGCGCCCCGCGGTTCGACTCGCCCGCCTGCTTCGCCGCCCTCCTCGGCGAGGGCGGCCACGGCCGCTGGAGCCTCGCCCCCGCGGGCAACCGGACGTGCAGCCGCCGTGGTTACCGCGGCGACACCCTCGTCCTCGACACGGTCTGGGAGTCCGTCGACGGCACCGTCCGCGTCACCGACTTCATGCCGCCCCGCCACCAGGGCCCGCGGATCGTGCGGGTCGTCGAAGGGATCGCCGGACGCGTCGACATGCGGAGCGAGCTGCGGGTCCGCTTCGACCACGGCAGCGTCGTGCCCTGGACGTACGCCCTGGACCGGCGCACCATCGCCTCGGTCGCCGGCCCCGACGCGACCCGGCTGCACTGCGGACCGGGCGCGGGTGAGCCCGTCGTCACCCGTGACGGCACCCACTTCGCCTTCCCCGTCACGGCGGGCCAGCGCGTCACCTTCGTCCTCGGCTGGCACCCCTCGCACGCGCCCGCGCCGCCGGCCCCCGACGTCGCCGCCGCCCTCGACCGCACGCTCGACTTCTGGAACGACTGGGCGTCCGGGCTCCGTTACGAGGGCCCCGCACGCGAGGCCGTGCTCCGCTCCCTCATCACGCTCAAGGCCCTCACCTACGAGCCCACCGGCGGCGTCATCGCCGCCGCCACCGCCTCGCTGCCCGAGTGCATCGGCGGCCGCCGCAACTGGGACTACCGCTTCTGCTGGCTGCGCGACTCCACCTTCACGCTCTCCTGCCTGCTGCGCAGCGGCTACCGCAGGGAGGCCCTGGCCTGGACGGACTGGCTGGTGCGCGCGGCCGCCGGCGCCCCGGCCGACCTCCAGCCGCTGTACGGGATCGCCGGACAGCGCAGGCTGCCCGAGACCCACGCCGACTGGCTTCCCGGATACGAGAACTCACGCCCCGTCAGACTCGGCAACGCGGCCGTCGACCAGTTCCAGCTCGACATCTACGGCGAGGTGCTCAGCACCATCTACTCGGCCGTCAGGGCCGGTGTCGCGCTCGACGGGCACATCTGGAGCCTGATGGCCGGCCTCCTCGAATACGTCGGCCGGTGCTGGCGCGAACCCGACGAGGGGATCTGGGAAGTCCGGGGCCCGCGACGCCAGTTCGTCCATTCCAAGGTGATGGCCTGGGTCGCCGCCGACCGCGCGCTCCGGCTCGCCCGCGTCGCGGGCCAGCGCGGCTCCGTCCGCCGCTGGCAGGCGCTGCGCTCCGAACTCCGCGCCGAGGTCTGCCGGTACGGCTGGAGCGAGGAACGCGGGTCCTTCACCCAGTTCTACGGCAGCCGCCGGGTCGACGCGACCGCCCTGCTCATCCCGCGCCTCGGCTTCCTGCCCGCCGACGACCCCCGCGTCCTCGGCACCGTCCGGGCCATGGCGGGCCTGACCGACCGGGGCTTCCTGCGCCGCTACGACGAGGTCTCCAACGGCGAGGTGCACGAGGTCGACGGCCTGGCCGGGGCGGAAGGAGCCTTCGTCGCCTGCACGTTCTGGTACGCCGACGCCCTCGCCCTCACCGGCCGCCCGGCCGAGGCCCGCACCGTCTTCGAGCGCGTCCTCGACGTCCGCAACGACGTCGGACTGCTCGCGGAGGAATGGGACCCGGCGACCGGCCGCCAGCTCGGCAACATGCCCCAGGCCCTCAGCCACGTCGCCCTCGTGAACACCGCCTTCACCCTCGACGGAACCCGCCGCCGCGAACGCACTCCGGTGCGCCGGCCCGCCCTGGCCTGACCGTGCCGAGCGGCCGGGTGCGCCGGGCCCGCGCGCGGCCCGCCACGGCCCCCTCGCGCCGAGCCGGCCACGCGGGACGGGCCCGCCCCCGCCCGCCGGCCCCCAGCCCACCGCTGACCTGCGTCGTTCGGGTGCGTCCAGCGGGCGACGACGGCCCGGCCGGGGTCGAATCGAGGCATGGCACCCTTCGACAGGCCCCGTGCCGGCGGCTCCCCGCGGAGCATCGCCGCCGGTGACACCTGGTGGTACGCCGCCGTCGCCGGTGAGGCCGCCGGTTCGTTCAGCGCCCGGATCCGCATACGCATGCGGCGCGCCTGCCTCGCCGCGATCCTCCTGCTCACCCTCGCCTACGCCGGACTCGTGCTCACCGCGACCGGCCGTCGCTGGGGGAACGCCGCCGTCGCCGGACGGCTCACCGACCCGGCCGTCGCCCGCTTCCTGCGCGAGCACCCCTCCCTCCAGGGCCTCGGCACCCTCTCGCTCGTCCTCGCCGTCCTGCTGCTCGTCGCCGTCGGCGTGCTGCGCAAGCGGTACGCGCACCTGGGCCTCGCCCTCGGCACCACGGCCGCCGCCCTGGCCGCCGCCGAGCTCCTCCAGCGCTACGCCCCCGGTCCCCGCCTCGTCTCCGCCTCCGGCGCCCCAGTCGAGAGCGGCTTCCCCAGCAGCCCCGCCGTCCTCGCCCTCGGCACCGCCCTCGGCCTGCTGCTCGTCGTGCCGCACCGGCTGCGGGCCGCGGCCGTCGGGCTCGGCGCCCTGTGGGCGATCGCCCTCGGCGCGTACTCCGTCGCCTCCGGTCACCACCGCCCCGGCGACGTCATCGCCGCCGACCTGCTCTCCCTCGCCGCCTTCGCCGCGGCGGTCGCCCTCCTCGCCCGCAAGGGCAAGGTGCGCCCCGCGCCCCTGCGCGGACTGCCCCGCCGGCGGTTCCTCGTCACCGTCCCGCTGGCCCTGCTGGCGATCGGCGGGCTCGCCGCCGGCGGCTACCTCCTCGGCGACTGTCTGCCCGGCACCGGACCGCTCCCCGCCGAGCTGCCGAGGATCGCCCACCGCTGCGGCCAGGCCCTCGCCGCCGGCACCGGCGCGGCCGCCGCCCTCGCCCTGCTCGGGCTGCTCCGCCGCGTCGACCTCGACCCGGGCCCGTCCCCGTACCGGATCAGCCACCCCGTTCCCGAGGACCCCTTTCCCGAGGACCCCGATCACGAGATATCTTGATGTCGAGCAATCTTGCAGACGCAGACGCAGACGTGGAGCGGAGCACACCCGGTGACTGACTCGACCATCATCTACACGCACACTGACGAGGCGCCCGCCCTGGCGACCTACTCGTTCCTGCCCGTGATCCAGGCCTACGCCTCGACCGCCGGCGTCAACGTCGAGACGCGTGACATCTCGCTGGCCGGGCGCATCATCGCCTCCTTCCCCGAGCGTCTCGAGGAGGGCCAGCGCATCGCCGACGCCCTCGCCGAGCTGGGCGAGCTGGCCAAGACGCCCGCGGCCAACATCATCAAGCTGCCGAACATCTCGGCCTCCATCCCGCAGCTGAAGGCCGCGATCGCCGAGCTCCAGGCCCAGGGCTACGCGCTCCCGGACTACCCGGACGACCCGAAGACCGACGAGGACAAGGACGTCCGCGCCCGCTACGACAAGGTCAAGGGCTCCGCCGTCAACCCGGTCCTGCGCGAGGGCAACTCCGACCGCCGCGCCCCCGGCGCCGTGAAGAACTACGCCAAGACGCACCCGCACCGCATGGGCGCCTGGACCCCCGAGTCCAAGACCAACGTCGCCACCATGAGCGAGAACGACTTCGCGTCCACCGAGAAGTCGACCGTCATCGCCGAGGACACCACCCTCCGCTTCGAGCATGTCGCCACCGACGGCACCGTCACCGAGCTGCGCTCGCCGCTGAAGGTCGTCGCCGGCGAGGTCGTCGACGCCTCCGTGATGCGCGCCGCCGCCCTCAACACCTTCCTCGCCGAGCAGGTCGCCCGCGCCAAGGCCGAGGGCGTGCTCTTCTCCGTGCACCTCAAGGCCACGATGATGAAGGTCTCCGACCCGATCATCTTCGGCCACGTCGTGCGCGCCTTCTTCCCGCAGACCTTCGCCAAGTACGGCGAGGTCCTCGCCGGCGCCGGTCTGTCCCCGAACGACGGCCTCGGCACCATCCTCAAGGGCCTGGAGACCATCCCGCACGGTCTCGGCGACGAGATCAAGGCCTCCTTCGACGCCGAGCTCGCCGAGGGCCCGGCCCTCGCCATGGTCGACTCCGACAAGGGCATCACCAACCTGCACGTGCCGTCCGACGTCATCGTCGACGCCTCGATGCCGGCCATGATCCGCACCTCCGGCCACATGTGGGGCCCGGACGGCCAGGAGGCCGACACCCTCGCCGTCCTGCCGGACCACTCCTACTCCGGCGTCTACCAGGCCGTCATCGAGGACTGCCGTGCCAACGGCGCCTTCGACCCGGCCACCATGGGCTCCGTCCCGAACGTCGGCCTCATGGCGCAGAAGGCCGAGGAGTACGGCTCCCACGACAAGACCTTCGAGATCGCCGCGGCCGGCACCGTCCGCCTCGTCGACCCTGCCGGCAACGTGGTCCTGGAGCAGGAGGTCGCCGAGGGCGACATCTTCCGCTCCTGCCAGACCAAGGACCTCCCGATCCAGGACTGGGTCAAGCTCGCCGTCACCCGCGCCCGCGCCACCGGCGCCCCGGCCGTCTTCTGGCTGGACGAGAACCGCGCCCACGACGCCCAGCTGATCGCCAAGGTCAAGGAGTACCTGCCGCAGCACGACACCGAGGGCCTGGAGATCAAGATCCTGTCCCCGGTCGAGGCCACCAAGTTCTCCCTGGAGCGCATCCGCCGCGGCGAGGACACCATCTCCGTCACCGGCAACGTCCTGCGCGACTACCTGACGGACCTGTTCCCGATCCTGGAGCTGGGCACCAGCGCCAAGATGCTCTCCATCGTCCCGCTGATGGCGGGCGGCGGCCTCTTCGAGACCGGCGCCGGCGGCTCCGCCCCGAAGCACGTCCAGCAGCTGGTCAAGGAGAACTACCTGCGCTGGGACTCGCTCGGCGAGTTCTTCGCCCTGGCCGCCTCCTTCGAGCACCTGGCCACCACCACGGGCAACGCCCGCGCCCAGGTCCTCGCCGACACCCTCGACCGCGCCACCGGCACCTTCCTCAACGAGGACAAGTCGCCGACCCGTCGCCTCGGCGGCATCGACAACCGCGGCAGCCACTTCTACCTGGCCCTCTACTGGGCCCAGGAGCTGGCCGGGCAGACCGAGGACGCGGACCTGGCCAAGGCCTTCGCCCCGCTCGCCGAGACGCTCTCCGCCAACGAGCAGAAGATCGTCGACGAGCTGAACGCCGTCCAGGGCTCCCCGGCCGAGATCGGCGGCTACTACCAGCCCGACCCGGCCAAGGCCGCGGCCGTGATGCGCCCGTCCGCCACCTTCAACGCGGCCGTCGCCTCCCTCGCCTGATCCCGGGCGGACCAGCGACGACACACCGGAACCGACCCCCCCGAAACCCCCCCCCGCCCAGGCGGGCCCCCCGGTGGCGCATCCCCCCCACAGGTGCGGGGCTTGATGGGGGAGATGGGGATCACAGACAAAAACCCA
>NZ_JBHXFE010000023.1:0-63301 GCF_042722475.1 Streptomyces sp. NPDC127092 | reverse complement strand
AACCCGGAGAAAAAAAGAAAAAACCCCCCACCCCCCCCCCTCCCACCCCCCCTCCCCCCCGTTCCGGTCCCGTCGGTGGCGCATCCGCCGAACGGGTGTGAGTCTGGATGGATGAGCTGGGCATCATGGACGACCGCCGGTGTCTACACCGGGCGTGGCGGGGTGCTCACCGTCGAGGCCGGTGTCCTCACGGGCGATCTGACCGTGCACACCACCTACATCGACGGCGAGGCACGAGTGGCCGTGCAGTACAGCGGCGCATCCGACTGGTTCACCATGTCGGGCAGTCCGGTCCCCTGCGGATCGGAGGAGGAGAGCCGCGACCTGCACGACGCCGTCGTCGCGGCCGTACGGCAGGGCGGCGGGGCCACCGTACCGACCCTGCCGCACCTCTCCGGGTAGATCCGGCGGGACGACCGCGAAAAAAAGTGTTGTCCCGGCCGCTCCCGCGGGTCTCCTCCACGAACCAGGAACGGACCCGAGGAGAGCAGGGGACATGCACGAGGACGAGCAGCGCACCGCCGACCTCGTCCACGCGGCGCGCGCGGGCGACGTACGCGCCGAGGACGCACTCGTACGGGCCTTCATGCCGCTCGTCTACAACATCGTCGGCCGCGCCCTCGACGGCCACGCCGACGTCGACGACCTCGTCCAGGACACGATGGTCCGGGCCCTCGACGGCCTGCCCGCCCTGCGTGACCCGTCACGCTTCCGGTCCTGGCTGGTCGCCATCGCCATGAACCGGGTACGGCACCGCTGGCGCGAGAGCCGGCAGGCGCCGCTGCCCGGCCTCGACCGGGCCGAGACCCTCGCCGACCCCTCCGGCGACTTCACCGACCTCGCCATCCTGCGGCTCGGCCTCACCGGGCAGCGCCGCGAGGTCGCCGAGGCCACCCGCTGGCTCGACGAGGACGACCGCGAGGTGCTCTCCCTGTGGTGGCTGGAGGCCGCGGGCGAACTGAGCCGCGCCGAACTGGCCGCCGCCCTCGGCATCCCGCCCCGGCACGCCGCCGTCCGCGTCCAGCGCATGAAGGAACGCCTGGAGACCGGCCGGGCCCTCGTGCGCGCGCTCGCCGCCGTACCGCCCTGCCCCGGCCTCGCCGGCACCACCGCCGCCTGGGACGGCCGGCCCTCCCCGCTCTGGCGCAAGCGACTGGCTCGCCACCTCGACGCCTGCCCGCACTGCGCACCCACCCGCTCCGGACTCGCGCCCGCCGAGGGCCTGCTCGTGGGCCTCGGCCTGGTGCCGCCGCTGCTCGCCTGGGCGGGCCGGGGGAGCGGGGCCCCCGGCCTGGAGACCGTGGCGGCGACGGTGCCGGGGGACGGGGCCGCGGTCGCCGTGCCCGGCAGCCCGGCCGACACGACCGCGGCACCCGCGGCCGCGTCCGCCAGCTCCGGCCTCGCCGGCCGCCCCGGGCTGCTCGTCGGCGGCGGAGCGGTCCTCGCCCTGGGCGCGGCGCTGGTGCTGCTGGTGCCGAGCGGCCCCACCGACCGTGCGCTGGCGCACCCGCCCGCCACCACAGCGCCCGCGCCCGCCCCCAGCCGTACCGTCACACCTCCGCCCCCGCCCCGGCCCACACCCTCGCCGTCCCCCAGCCGGACCCGGGCGCCGCGGCCGAGTCCGGAGGCGGAGGTCACCCGGCTGGTCAACCGGCACCGGGCGGAGGCCGGCTGCGGCCCGCTGCGGGCGGAACCGCGACTGGCCGCCGTGGCCAGGGCGTTCGGGCAGGACATGGCCGAGCGCCGCTACCTCGCCCACACCGATCCCGAGGGCACCGACTCCGGCACCCGTCTGACGGCCGAGGGCTACTCCTGGAGCTCCTGGGCGGAGAACCTGGCCCGAGGACAGCGGGCCCCCGCGTCCGTCGTGGCCGACTGGATGGCCGACCCGCCGCACCGCGCCAACCTGCTCGACTGCCGCTACCGGCACACCGGCGTCGCCGCGGTGCCCGGCCCCGACGGCACGATCTGGGTCCAGGAACTCGCCGCCCCGCTGCGTCCCTGACCCGTCGGCCGCGTCAGCGGCGGGTGGCGAAGTCCTGGACCCACCAGGGGCCGTTCGCCGCCAGGTTCACGCCCACGCCCAGGTCCTCGAACGAGCAGTTGAGGATGTTCCTGCGATGGCCCTCGCTGTTCATCCACTCGTCCACCGCCTGCGCGGCCGAGTGCGGACCGCGGTGGATGTTCTCGCCCCAGGACGCCCAGTCGTAGCCGGCCGCCGTGATCCGGTCGCCCGCGTCGCGCCCGTCCCGGCCGGCGTGGGCGTAGTGGTCGTGGGAGGCCATGTCGTCGGCGTGGCCCTGGGCCGCCGCCTTCAGCCGGGCGTCGGACCGCAGCGGGCCGCAACCCGCCTTCTTCCGCTCGGCGTTCACGAGCGTGACCACCTGGGAGACGTACTGCGCCGCGGAACCGGCGGCCCGCGGCACGGTCCCCACCGCCGCCGCGGGTGCCACCGGCAGCACGGCCGGCTCCCGGCCCGCCACGGCCCGGGAGCCGGTGGCCCCCGCCCCGGCGGGGCCCGCCTGCGCCATCACGTACAGCCCCGTCGCCACCGTCAGCGCGGCCGCCAGCGTGCCCGCGACGGTCACCGTCGTACGGAAGGAGGGCCCGCTCCGGGTGGCCGTGGCGTCGTCCCCGCGGCCGACCGGCCGGTGCCACGGCCGGGGGAACGGCCGACGGAAGGACGGGTGGAACGCCCGGCGGAAGGGCCCGTGGAGCGGGCCGCCCGCCCGGTGCCGTCCGCCCCGGCTCCGCCCGCGGTGGTCCTCCCGGGGAAGGGCTGCGTCGTACGCGTCGTGCTGCATGGAGCTCCGCTCTCTCGTCCGCTCGTCCGTCGAGGCCGCCGACGTCCGGTGCCGAACGGGCCACCGGGGCGACGGCGGTCATACTTTCCGGCTGCGGAGAGCGCGACACTCCTCGTCAATCCTGCGCGTCAACCTCCTGCGGCACCACCGCGACGGGGCACGGCGCGAGGTGCAGCGCCGCGTGCGCCACCGAGCCGATCCGCGCGCCGAGCGCCCCGCGCCGGGCCCGCCGCCCGACCACGAGCAGCTGCGCCGCGCCCGATCCGGACAGCAGCACCTGCCCGGCGCTGCCCAGCTCCACGTGCTCGGTCACCGGCACGTCGGGGTGGCGCTCCCGCCACGGCGCCAGGGCTTCGCGCAGCGCCTTCTCCTCGTACGGCACGAGTCCGCCGGCCTCGTCCGCGAGCACCAGCGAGGACGGGCTGTACGCGAACAGGGGCGGCAGGCTCCAGGCCCGCACCGCCCGCAGCGACGCCCCGCGCGCCGCCGCCGTCTCGAAGGCGAAGCGCAGCACGGCCGCGCTGTCCTCCGGGCTGCCGTGCTGGCCCACCAGGATCTCCCCGGCGGGCGGTTCGGCGGGCGCGCCGTCACGCGAGCGGACCGCGACGACCGGCACCGTGGCGGCGGCGATGACCTGCTGTCCGTACGAGCCGAGCAGGAAGCCCGTCACGGCGCCGTGGCCGCGCGAGCCGAGGGCGAGCAGTTCGGCCCGCCCGGTCGTGCCGAGCAGCGCGGCGACCGGCGTGTCGCCGATGAGCTCGGCGCTCAGCGAGAGCTCCGGGTACCGCTCCGCGAGCGTCGCCTCGGCCGCGCCCAGCACCTCGCGGGCGGCCCGCTGCTGCGTCGTCGGGTCCTGCGCCAGTGGCAGGTCGAGGGGCTCCCAGCGCCAGGCGTGCACGAGCCGCAGCGGGAGGCCGCGGTGCAGCGCCTCGCGCGCGGCCCAGTCCGCCGCGGCCAGGCTCTCCGGGGAACCGTCCACTCCCGCGACGATCTCACGACTCATCAGGATGCCTCCGTCCGTCGGGCGCGGCGGCCGGCCGGTCGGCGCGGCTGCCGTTTCCAGCTTGGGCCCAAGGGCCGCCCGGGCACAGGGCCGGAGGTCCCGACCCGGGTGCCGTCGGGACCTGGCCGGTCCGGCGGATCACGGCCGGACGGGGCCCGCTCCCGCTCGCCGCGCCGGCCCGGCGGTTACGCCAGGAGGGTGAGCCGGGCGTGGGTGCCGTTCAGGTAGTGGTCGCCGATGTCGCGGAGGCGGTGGTCCGGCGGGACCGCGGCGGTGAGCGCGCGGACGTTGCGCCAGAAGCGGTCGAAGCCGGGCCCGGGGCCGGTGCCGTACGGGTCGGCGGCGGTCGCCGGGTCCACGAGCTGGAGGACGCGGGTGGTTATGTCCAGGGCCACCCGGTTGGCGACCGTCTCCGCCGCGGCGACCAGGACGGCGATGTCGGAGCGCTCCTCGACGTCCAGGAGGGGCCCCGCGAGCAGCCCGCGGGCCAGGGCGTCGGTCGCCCGATCGACGACCGCGGCGGCGGTGTGCGCGGCCGTCGCCAGCTCCCCGTAGGAGCGGAGGAGGTAGGGGTCGTCGCCGAGGGGCGCCGAGGCCGGCACCGACGGTCCTGACGCCGGGGCGCCGGGGTGGTGCGCGACGGCCTGGCTCGCGCGGCTCATGTCCCGGGCCTCGGCCAGGGCCCCCTCGGCGATGCCGAGGCCGACGTGCACCAGGAGCAGCCGCAGCGCGAGCGGCGCGAGCGTCGGGTACGGGGCGACGGCGTGCTCGTCACGGGGCAGCGCACCGAGCACCTGGCCGGGCGCCACCGTCACCTTGTCGAACGTGACGGTGCCCGCGCCCGCGAGGCGCTGGCCGACACGGTCCGGGAACGGATCGGTGAACACGGCCGGGTGCGCCGGGTCCACGAGGACGAGCAGCAGGTCGCCCGTCTCCGTACAGCGGGCGCCGACGACGAGCCGGTCGGCGACCGTGACGCCGGAGGCGAAGGCCCGCCGCCCGTCGAGGACGTAGGCTCCGCCGCCGGCCGGGGTGAGCGCGAGCCCGGCGCGATCCGCGTCGGGGCCGCCCGGTTCGACCGCGCCGGCGAGCAGCCAGCCCTTCTCGGCGGTGCGGGCGTCCAGGTCGAGCGGCCCCGCCGCCGGGCCGAGGAAGCGGGTGGTCCAGGACAGGACCGAGTGGTGGGCGAGGAGTTCACCGACGGAGCCGTCGGCGGCCGAGATCTCCCGGATCACCGCGCAGGCCGACCGCCAGTCGGCGCCGCGCCCGTGCGGGCCGGGCGCGGTGAGCAGGGCCGGCAGACCGGCCTCCTGGAGCCGGGCGACCTCGTCGAACGGGGCCTTGCCCGCCCGGTCCCGGGCTATCGCGTCGGCGGCCAGGTCGTCGGCGAGCTCGCGGGTGACGCGCAGCCAGATCCCGTCGTCGGCACGGCGCTCGGCCGGACGGTCGCCGGACCTGTCGGCCGGACGGTCTCCGGGTCGGTCCGCCGGACGGTCTCCGGGTCGGTCCGCCGGCGCGAAAGGGGGACGCGTGGACTTCTTCGGCGTACTCACGGCACCTCACATGATCCCTAGTATCCCCACTGGAATAGTAGGGATCGTGCCAGAGAGGTCACCCGCGCCCCAAGGGACGTCCGCATCGCGGACAATGAAGTCTCGTCAGATGGGCCGGTGGCCGCCCTCAGGGGTTGGTCCAGGCCTCCGGGTCCTCCGCGAGCGCCACCACCCCGGGCGGCAGTTCCGCCGCCGCGATCTGCGCCAGCGACACGCCGTCGAGCACCTGGCGCACGTTCGCCCGCAGTGCGACCCACAGCGTCAGCAGCGACTCGGCGGGGCCGGTGTACGAGAGCTCGGGCGGGCGCACACCGCGCACCGACACCATGGGCCCGTCGACGCAGCGGATCACGTCCGCGACCGAGATCTCCGCGGCCGGCCTGGCAAGCCAGTAACCGCCGTTGCCGCCGCGCTGGCTCTGCACCAGACCGCCCTTGCGCATGTCGCCCAGGATGCCTTCCAGGAACTTGTGCGAGATCCCCTGGCAGTCGGCGATGGCCTCGGCCTTCAACGGCCCGGAGTCCCGGGCCGCGGCGAGCTGGAGGGCGGCCCGTACCGCGTAATCGGCCTTGGCTGAAATGCGCATACGCGCATTATGCCCAGCTGCCGGACGGGCTCTTGACGGGCGGCCGCCGCCGCTCCCACACTCATGGACGGGAAACCCGAGCGAACAGGTAGGGAACCATGGGAGCCGCCGCCGCACCGGACCGGGCACACGCCGTCCGACCGCCGCGGCCGCTGGTCCTCACCTCCCGGCGCCACATCGACCTGCTGCGCGTCTGCAGCGCGGCGTAGGGCTCGGGGAGTCCAGGACTCGGGGACTCCAGGACTCTAGGAGTCCAGGACTCCCGGACTCCCGGACTTCCGGCTCAAGACTCCGGGCGACCCCGACTCTCCAGGCCAGGCCCTGACTCTCCAGGCAAGGCCCTGACTCCACAGCTCCTCCGTACGGCTCAGCTCCTCCCTCCGTATCTCTGCTGCCTCCGGCGCGTCCCGACACCGTCGTGCGCCCCGCGACCCAGCACCGAGCACCCAGGAGAACCATGTCCGTCGTTCCCTCGTCCGCCGCGCCGTCGTCCGTCGTCCCCGCCACCGACGACCGGGTCTTCCGCGGCCGGATCGGCCGCGACGTGCGCAGCGGGCACTACCCCGTACCGCACCGCTACCGGCTCCACCTGGCACCCGCCGACCCCGACTGTCTCGGCGTCGCCGTGACCCACAGCCTCCTCGGTCTCGACGACACCCTGCCGCTGCGGCTCCTGCCCGCCCTGCCCGACACCGCCGACGGCGGGTACGACGTCCTCGGCCCGCTCTACGAGGCCAGCGCCCACCTCTACCGGGGACCGGCCGCCGCCCCCGTGCTCAGCGACGGCTGGACCGGCCGTATCGTCTCCACCCACGTGCCCGACATCGTGCGCGACCTCGCGCTTCGCTTCCGCGGCGACGGGCCCGAACTCCTCCCCGAGGACCGGCAGGACGAGATCCGCGCCGTCGGCGACCTGTGCGCCCGCAGCGTCAACGCCGCCGCCCAGCGCGCGGGTGAGCTCGGCCTCGACGACACCGCGGCCCACCGCGACCCGCTCACCGCGCTGTTCGCCGCGCTCGACTCCCTGGAACGGCGCCTCGCCCGCCGGCCGTACGTCCTCGGTGACGTGCTCACCGCCGCCGACGTGACCGTCTGGGTCACCCTCGTCCAGCTCGACACCGTCCACCGCTGGCACCTGGACGCCGCGGCCATGGAGCGGGTCGCGGACCACCCCGCGCTCTGGGCCTACGCCGCTCGGCTCGCAGCGCTTCCCGCGTTCGCCCGCCACCTCGACATCGACGCGCTCCTCGCCCGGCACCGCGCCCACTGCCGGGGCCGCGAGGCGGCGGGCGCCGCCATGCGGATCGTGGACTGGCCTACCGCCCGCGACTGACGCGACCCCTGGAGGGTCCTGGCGAAGGAGGCCCCGGCAAAGAAGCCTTGGGCGTCGCGCCGCACATCGCCGCACATCGCCGCACGGCGTCAGGCGAGCCCGTCAGGCGAGCCCGTCGGAGGCGCCCGTCGGACGCGCCCGGGCGGCGCCCGCCCTCATCCGAAGCGGCGGCCGGCGAGCGGTTCCGTGGCGTCGCCGCCGCCCGCCCGGACCCCGCGCAGAAACGCCTCCAGGGCCTCCACCGAGGTCCTGGCCGGCGTCCACTCCAGTTCGCGCCGCGCCCGGTCGGTGGCCATCAGCGGCAGCCGTAGCACCGCGTCGAAGAGATCCGGCGAGGCCGGTACCGCACGCATCCGCCAGGCTGTCGCCAGCGCGCCGCGGACCGCCGAGGTCGGCACCTTGACCGGGCGCGCGGCGAACATCTCGCCGAGCACTCCGGCGTCGACCACCGGATCCGCCGCAAGGTTGAACGCGCCCCGCACGTCCCGGAGCAGGGCCCGCCGGTAGGCGTCCGCGGCGTCGTCGGTGTGCAGGACCTGGAAGCGCAGGCCGTCCAGATCCGGTACCAGCGGCAGAAGTTCGGGCCGGAACAGCTGCCCCGGGAGCCAGCGGCCCGCGAAGATCCGCCGCTGCTCGCTGGCCGACTCCTCCTTGAACAGGAAGCCCGGCCGCATCCGCACCACCCGGGTCTGCGGATGGTCGCGCTCGAAGGTGTCCAGGACCCGCTCCACGTAGGCCTTCTCGCGGGTGTACGCGGCTCCAGGCCAGCCGTGCGTGGGCCAGGACTCCGACACGGGCGCGCCGTTCCCGGGCCCGGGGGAGTAGGCGCCGACCGACGAGGCGCACACCAGGACGGGGACGCGTGCCGCCGCGACCGCGTCGAAGACCCGTACGGAACCGAGGACGTTGGTCCGCCAGGTGGTCGCGGGATCGTGCGTGGGCTGGAAGGCCCAGGCCAGATGGATCACCGCGTCGGCGTCCGCCACGTACTGGGCGAGCCTCGGCTCGTCGCCCTCCAGGGACAGGTCCACCTCGGCCCACTCGGTCTTCGCCAGGCTCAGCCGGGGCCGGCGGCGGGACAGGCCGAGCACCGACGCCACACGGGCCTCGCGCTCCAGCGCGCGCACCAGACTCGTCCCCGCATTGCCCGTGGCACCGGTGATGACGACACGCAGCCGCTCGCTCGGGTTCATGTCTCGACCTTCCGGCATCCCGGGCGCCCGCGCACGCGGAAGGGACCCGGACGCGGAAGGGACCGGACGCGGAAAATCACCGCACGGTCACCGAAGGTGACGGTATGGCTCGCGCTTGTGAGCATGTGCACCCACGATGGAGGGATCGTACGAGGGGGGCGAGGCCCCTACAGGAGGAACGGATGCTGCTCCCCGACCGCAACACGATCGACCGGCTGCTGCGGAGCTACCGCTCGCAGGAACGGCTGGTCCTGGCACGGCCGTACGACGTGCCGGCCCGCAGGCGGTTCGAGGACACCGCTTACACGCTGTGCGTCCTCATGGGAGAGCGGACCGCACGTGAGGCGGTCCGCGCGGCCGAGCGCTACACCGCGGAGCGGCCACCCGCGGCGGCGCCGCGCTGAAGGCGTGCGGTTCGGCGGGCCCGTGCGGGGTAGCCGCCCAGTGGCCGGGCGGAGGACGGCCCGGACGTACGGGCGGGAGGTGCCGGGGATGGACGGGGCAAAGCTGTCGCCGCGCGAGCGGCGGATCCTCGCCGAGATCGAAGAGGACCTTTGCACGGACACCGGACTCGCCCGGGCCCTCGGCTCCGGCCGGCCCCGACGACGGTTCCGGCTCGGGTCCGGCACCCCCACCGGATGGGGCGCGGCCCTGCTCGCGCCCCTCGCGGTCGTCCTGCTCGTCACGGCCGTCGCCACCGAAGCCCCGGCCCTCATCTGGAGCTTCGCCGTCGTCTGGGTGCTGACCCTGGTGTGTCTCATGCGCCTGCTCCTCCGCTGGTCGCGCCGCCACCTGACGGGCGACGAACGACCTCGCCGGGACGAGGACGACGGAAGTCCGCCAACGACGTAAGTGTCCGGAGCTTGTCCGGCCCCGCCTCCTTCACCCGGGAGGCGGCGTCAGTTGCCGCGTGCTCCGAAGCGTCGCCACAGCCACAGTGAGAGGGCCGCGCCGAGGGCCGCGCCCACGAGGGCGAGTGGGAGGCCGGCCGCGGTGCCGGACGGGGCGGCCTTCTCGGGTGTGGTCCGTGCGCCGGCCGTCTGCTCGGCCGTCCTCGTGCCGCCGGTGGACGCCATGAGCCGCAGTTCGTCGCCTGCCTCGGGACCGGCCTGCGCCCGCGCCTCCGGCTGCTTCCGCTCCCGTTCCCGCTTGCTGTTATCGGACTGTTCCCGGGTACGCACCCGCTCCGTGTCGCGCGTCTTGCCCGGCTCCCTGGCCGGCCGTAGTGAGCCGACCGGCTGGACGCGGCCGGCGGCGGCGAAGCCCCAGTCGAGCAGGGACCTGGCCTCCTCGTAGACCGCGAGCCCGCCGCCCCACTGCGGGTTCATCACCGACACCACCAGGGTCCGGCCGCCGCGCCTGGCCGCCGAGATCAGGGTGTTGCCCGCCTTGCTGGTGTAGCCGTTCTTCACGCCGATGAGTCCCGGGTAGCGGGCCACGCCGTCCGCGCCGGTGAGGAGCCGGTTGGTGTTGGCGATGCCGTACGACCACGAGCCCGCCGGGAAGTCGGCGTACGGCGTCGAGCAGTAGCGCACGAACTGCGGGTCCTGGAGGCCCGCCCGGCCGAACACCGCCAGGTCGTACGCGGAGGAGACCTGGCCCGGCGCGTCGTAGCCGTCCGGGGACACCACCCGCGTGTCGCGGGCGCCGAGAGCGCGGGCCTTCTCCTGCATCTGCCGGGCCGTCGACTTCCAGCCGCCGTTCATGGCGGCGAGCACGTGCACGGCGTCGTTCCCGGAACTGAGGAAGACCCCGTTCCACAGGTCGGACACCTTGTACGTGTAGCCCTCCTTCACGCCCACCAGGCTGCTGCCCTCGCCGATGCCGGTCAGCTCGGCGTCGTCGACCGTATGGCGCTCGTCAGGGTCGTGGTGCGGCATCGCCGTGAGCGCGAACAGCGCCTTGAGGGTGCTCGCGGGCGGCAGCGGCTTGTGGGCGTTGCGCGCCGCCAGGACCTCGCCCGTCGAGGCGTCGGCCACCAGCCAGGAGAGGGCGGAGACCGAGGGCAGCGCCGGCGCGCCCCGCAGCGGCTGCACCTGGGTGCCAGCGCGGTCGAGCCGTGCCGGGTCCACGTAACGGCGCGCGGGCGGGGTGGGCTCCGCGGCGGCCGTGCCCACGACCGCGGCAGATGAGGCGGGCGAGGCGGGGCGAGCGGCCAGGGCGGCGGAGACTGCCGGGGCGAACGGGACCGGCAGGGCGAGCAGCAGCGCCGCGGCACCGGCGGCGGTATGACGGACGGCTGACGTGACGATCATTCAGCCACCGTAGGAACGCGTCCACCGGGCCGCAGATCGAAGTGCGCCGACCGGCGTAGCGGGTGTGCCGAACGGCGGCGCGTCGCGCGGCCCTCGGCGTGTCCGCTCGCACCGGGGCAGGGGGCCGGCCGGGCTGTCGGTGCGGCAGGGCATCCTGGTGACGTGTCCTCATTCCCCCACCAGAGCGGGCCGGTTGCCTCCGCCGACCTCGCACCCGCGTCGTCCGAACACATGATCGTCTGTGGCGACGACGTCCTCGCCCACCGTCTCGCGGCCGAACTCCACGAGATGTACGGCGAGCGCGTCACCCTGCTCGTCCCGGCGCCCGGCGGCACGCCCGACCGACCCGTCGCCCGTACGGGGCGCGCGATGGCCTTCTTCGGGCGGGTCACCGCGGCGATGACCCGGACGGCGACGGGCGCGGGCGGAAGCGGTGCCTCGGGCTCCTCCGGTGCCGCCGGACCGTCCGCCGGGCCGGGCGGTCCGGGAGGGACGGGTGCGTCCGGCGCGGGCCCGGGCCGGGCGGTCCGGGTCGTGGAAACGAGCGAGGTCGACGACGACGTGCTGCTGGACGCCGGCATCGGACGCGCCGCCGCGCTCGCCCTGGTCTTCGAGGACGACGAGCGCAACATCCGCGCGGCGCTCACCGCGCGCCGCCTCAACCCGCGCCTGCGCCTGGTCATCCGGCTCTACAACCGCAAGCTCGGCCAGCACCTGGCCACCCTGCTCGACCAGGCCGCGGCCGTCACCGAACCGGGACTCGACCCGGAGAAGCTCGACGCGGCCACCACCGTGCTGTCCGACGCCGACACCGCCGCACCCGCGCTCGCCGCGACCGCCGTCGCCGGCAGCAAGAAGGTGATCCAGGCCGGCGGACTGCTGCTGCAGGCCGTCGACCGCACCCCGCCCGCCCGAGGCGAGGTCGCCGACCCGGGCCTGTGCACCCTCGCGCTGCTCTCGTCCACCACCAGCGACCCGGCCGGCTGCGAGGGATCCGAGCGCAGCGGCGAGCTCGGGCCGCGGCTGCTGCCCGGGGACGCCGAGGTCGCCGCGGCCACCGGTCGGGGGATCGTCGCACTCGAGACGGTGCGTTACGAGGGGCCCGCGCAGGCCTCCGGCTGGCTCGGCGGCTCCGGACTTCCGGTCGGCTCGCTGTTCTCCCGGCGGCTGCGCTGGTCGCTCGCCGGAGTCCTCGCCGCGGTCGTCGGCCTCGCCCTGGCCTCCACCCTCACCACCGGCGACCACCCGCTGCACGCGGCCTATCTGGTCCTGCTCGACGTCTTCGCCATCGGCGATCCCGCCGTCGGCGAGCCGACCGGCCGCCAACTCCTCCAGATCCTCGCGGGATTCGTCGGACTGCTCCTGCTGCCGGTGGTGATCGCCGCGCTCCTGGAGGCCTTCGGCACCTTCCGCAGCGCGACCACGCTGCGCCGGCCGCCCCGCGGCCTCTCCGGCCACGTGGTGCTGCTCGGCCTCGGCAAGGTGGGCACCCGGGTGCTGGCCCGGCTGCGGAGGATGAACATCCCGGTGGTCTGCGTGGAGGCCGACCCCGAGGCACGCGGACTCGCCCTCGCCCGCCGGCTGCGGGTGCCCACGGTCATCGGCGACGTCACCGAGGAGGGTGTCCTGGAAGCGGCCCGGATCCACCGGGCCCGCGCCCTGCTCGCCCTCACCAGCGTCGACATCACCAACCTGGAGGCCGCGCTGCACGCCCGCTCCATCAGCCCGGATCTCCGGGTCGCGCTGCGGCTGTACGACGACGACTTCGCCACCGCCGTCTACCGCACCCTGCGCACCGTCCACCCGGGTGCCCTCACCCGCAGCCGCAGCGTCTCGCACCTCGCGGCACCCTCGTTCGCGGGGGCGATGATGGGCCGCCAGGTCCTGGGCGCCATCCCGGTCGAGCGGCGGGTGCTGCTGTTCGCGGCGCTCGACGTCGCCGACCACCCGCTCCTGGACGGACGGCCGGCGGCCGAGGCCTTCGAGCCCGGCGCCTGGCGGGTGATCGCCCGCGGCGACGCCGGGGTGCCGCCGAGCCGCTCCCGCTACGGCCCGGTGACGGAGCTGCCCGCCGGGCGCGTCCTCGGGCCGGGCGACCGGGTCGTGGTGGCCGCCACCCGCCGCGGCCTCGCGGAGCTCCACGGCCGCCGCCCGCGACGGCGGGACGGCGGCGCCGCGGGCGGCACAACTCCGCCCGGCACCAACCTGGTTGACCCTAGGATCTGACCGTTCGTGTCCGACCGGTGTCGGACCCGCGTCGATACGGTGCCGGTCCCTGACCGGTCGTGGCACCGTCCCCGATGCCGGTCCGCTCCCGTTCCGTCCGGCCTGCGTCCGCAGTCAGGAGTGCCTTCCGTGAACACCCCGCACACCGCCCCCGAGGGCCGAGCGCCGCATCGCCTGGACCCGGCCGGCGGCTGCCCGCACGCCGACAACGCCAGGCTGCTCGCCCGGGGAGCCGTGGCCCCGGTGCTGCTGCCCGGCGACGTCGAGGGCATGGTGGTGCTCGGCCACGACGCCCTGCGTGACTTCCTCACCCATCCCGGAGTGGCCAAGGGAGCCCGGCACTTCACCGCCCTCGCCGAGGGCCGGATACCCGAGGGCTGGCCGCTGCGCACCTTCGCCACCGTCCAGGGCATGACCACCGCGGACGACGCCGACCACCGACGGCTGCGCTCCCTCGTGAGCAAGGCCTTCACCCCGCGCCGCATCGAGGAACTGCGCCCCCGCGTCGAGGCCGTCACCGCGAGCCTGCTGGACGGCCTCGCCGAGGCGGCCCGCGCCGGTGACGGTGTCGCCGACCTGCGCCGCCACTACGCCCTGCCGCTGCCGCTCGGCGTCATCTGCGAACTCCTCGGCGTCGCCGAGGAGCACCAGGACCGGCTCCACCACCTCTCCAGCCAGGTCGTCGCCACCGACATCGGCCCCGAGCAGGCCGTCGCCGCCAACCGTGAGCTGGTCGAACTGCTCGCCGCCATCGCCGCCGACAAGGCCCGGGAGCCGGCCGACGACCTCATCAGCGCCCTCATCGCCGTCCGCGACGAGGACGGCGACCGGCTCAGCGGGCCCGAGCTGATCGGCACGATGGTCCTGCTGGTCATCGCGGGCCACGAGACCACCCTGAACCTCGTCACCAACGCCGTGCGCGCCCTGTGCGCCCACCGCGACCAGCTCGCCCACGTCCTGGAGGGCCGGGCCGGCTGGGCGGACGTGGTGGAGGAGACGCTGCGCTGGGACAGCCCGGTGAGCTACTTCCCGTTCCGCTACCCCGTCCACGACCTCACCGTCGACGGCACCCTGATCCCTCAGGGCACACCGGTGCTCGCCGGCTACTCGGCGGCGGGCCGCGACCCCAAGGCGTACGGCCCGGACGCCGACCGCTTCGACGTCACCCGGAGCCCGGCCGTCAAGCACCTCTCGCTCGGCCACGGGCCCCACTACTGCCTGGGCGCACCGCTCGCCCGACTGGAGGCGACCCTCGCCCTGGAGGCCCTCTTCACCCGTTTCCCGGACCTCGACCTCGCGGTCCCCGAGGCCGGCCTGGCCAGCCACGCCGGTTTCGTCGGCAACAGCGTGCGCACCCTCCCGGTCCGCCTCGGCTGACCGGACGGGGCCGCCGCTTCACCGGGACCTTCCCCGCTCGGCGGCGGGGGAGGCCCGCAGCGCCGCGACCAGGCGCAACAGATGCGCCTCGTTGCCGGAAAGCCCCGCCGCCCGCAGGGCCGCGTCCGCCTCCGCCATCGGATGCGTCAGCATCGCCGCGGCGTACGGCTCCAGCCGCGGGTCGGAGAGTACGGCCTGGGTGGATTCGAGCAGCCGGAGATAGGCCTGGGCTGCGGCGCGCTCGCGGCCGGTGACGGTCGTCATGTCGGGCTCCCTCTCGACGGTCTGAGGCTGTCTCACCCCACCCTCTCGCACGGGTCTGACAACGGGCCCGAACCCGGCCTCCGGCGAGGCCCGCTGGACGCGCCCGCCCACGGACTCGACGGCCCCGCCCTCGCCTCCCGCCGCCCCGCCGCTTGCTCCGGCCGACTAACCCCCGCCGTCCAGGTACGCGTCGAGCCGTTCCAGGAACACCCGTTGTCCCGCGACCAGGAGCGGTTCGGCCTGTCCCAGGCCGAACCAGCCGACGCGGTCGATCTCCGGGAACTCCCGCAGCACGCCCGAACCCCGCGGCCATTCCATGGTGAAGGTCCCCGGCACGACCTGCTCCGGGTCGAGATCGCCCTCCAGCGCCCACACGGTGACGAGTTTTCCGTTGCGCTGCAGGGACTCGCCGAGCGCGACCCACTCGCCGTCCGGGGCGGGCAGCCCCAGTTCCTCCTCGAACTCCCGGAGAGCCGCGGCCCGCGGCTCCTCGTCGGGCTCGTACTCGCCCTTGGGGATGGACCAGGCGGCGGCGTCGCGCGCGGACCAGAAGGGGCCGCCCATATGGCCGATGAGCACCTGTGCGGTGCCGTCCGGCGTCCGGCGGAAGAGAAGGAGACCTGCGCTGCGCTTCCCGGGCATACGGCTCAGTGTGGCGGACCCGGCGGCCGTGCACACCCCCGCGTGGCCCCGTACGCGCATGCGAGCCGATGCGTCGGGAAACTTTGACGCGTCGGAGAATCCCGACGTATCGTGGCGGCATGCCCACCGACGTGTTCGGCGTGCTGGCCAGTCCGGTACGCCGCAGACTGCTGGAAACCCTGCGGGAGGGGCCTCGCTCCACCGGCGAGCTGGCCGGGATGTTCGAGCTCGGCCGCCCGGCCGTGTCCGAGCACCTGGCCGTCCTCAAGACCGCGGGACTGGTCCGCGAGGAGCCGCGCGGCCGCCACCGCTACTACCACCTCCAGCCGGCCCGGCTGGCCGAGGTCGGTGCGTGGCTGCACCCCTTCGAGCACTACTGGAAGCAGCGCCTGGACGCCCTGGCCGGGCTGCTGGACGAGGAGAACGACACATGAGCGACAAGCCCGGGAACGACACCGACGGCACCATCGAGTGCGCGAAGTTCCTCCCGCACCCGCCCGCGGCCGTCTGGGCCGCCCTCACCGACCCCGAGCTGCACGCCCGCTGGTGGGCGGCGGGCGACGTCAAGCCGGTGGTCGGCCACCGCTTCACCCTCGACATGGGCAACTGGGGCCACCAGCCCTGCGAGGTGACCGAGGTCGAGCCCGAACGCCTCCTCGCCTACCGCTTCGCCGAGGGCTCCCTCGACACCACCATCACCTGGCGCCTCGTCCCCGAGGGCACGGGCACCCGGCTCTTCCTCACCCACGCGGGCTTCGACCTCGACTCGCCCATGGGCCGCCAGGCCCTGGAGGGCATGGGCGAGGGCTGGCCCCACCTCCTGGACCGCATGGAAACCGCCCTGACCGAGTCACCCTGAACCACCGAGTCCCCTGAACCCGAGAGTCCGCCGAGTCCGCGGAGTCCGCCTGAACCCGCGAGTCCGCCTGAACCCCCGCCAGAGGCCGGCCCGACGATAAGGCCGGGCCGGGTCCCGGCTACGCCCCGGCCTCGCCGGAGAGGCGTATCCGCACCGGGCCGCCCGTCGGGTCCGCCGTCGTCGACCAGTGGGCCGGGTGGCGCAGGGAGCGGTGGGGTTCGAGCAGGGCCGGGACGCGGTGCTCGTAGAGCACGCGGTCGTCCTGGCGGACGGTCAGGACGGGGGACAGGAGGCGTTCTGCGGGGCGGAGCAGCAGAGTGGGTGCCGGCTCGGCGGACGGGGCGGCGGGGAGGCGGCCGGGGGACAGGTGGCGCAGTGCGCCCTCGGCGCGCAGGGGGAGGCCGGGGCCGGGCCAGGGCACACCCGCCAGGTGACCGAGGACGGCGTCCGCCACCTGGCGGCCCTCGGCCGCCGCGACCACCGCGGGCTCCACGCCCCGCAGCAGGTTGCCCGCCGCGAACACGCCCGGCACCAAGGTGCGCAGGCCGGGGTCGACCGACGGACCGCGCGTGCCCGGGTCCAGCGGCACGCCGCCGGAGCGGGCCAGTTCGTGATCCGGCAGCCAGTCACCGGTGAACACCACCGTGTCGCAGCGCAGCAGATCCGTACGGCCGTCCGCGCCGCGTACCACCACACCCGAGAGCCGCCCCCGGCCCACGAGTTCGACCACCGTCGCCCCGCGCAGCACGGGTCCGCCGCCCAAGTACGGCCCGTCCGGCCGGTCGGCGACCGTCGCCACCACCGTGACCCCGGCCCCGCGCAGCGTACGGGCGGCGTTCCGGGCGACCGGGTCGGACCCGACGACGACCGCGCGGCGACCGATCCGCTCGCCACGGAGCCCGAACAGCTCGACGGACTGCTGGAGTTCGCCGGTGGTCAGCACCCCGGCGGGTCGCGCGCCCGGCACCAGGCGGGCACTGCGCGGCCGTTCACGCGCACCGGTCGCCAGCACCACCGCACGGGCGGTGATCCGCTCGGGTCCGGTCGGCGCCGTCACCTCCAGGGTGAGCGGCCCCGCCCAGCCGGTCGCGCCGACTCCGGTCCGCAGCGCCGCCCCGGCCCGGACCGCCGCGCGCACCGCGCGACGGGCGAAGACCGGCCCCGTGGACCCGGCGAAGCCGCCGCGCCCGCAGTGCCGCGGCACCCCGCCCGCCGCCCGCTCCCGTTCGATCACCTCGACCCGGCCCGCGCCGGCCGCCGCGAGCCGCGCGGCCGCGGCGAGCCCCGCCGGCCCGCCACCGACCACCAGCACGTCGACCGTCCGCTGCCCGAACCCGTCGGACCCGGCGTACCCGTCAAGCCCGGCGTACCCGGCGTACCCCTCGGATCCGGCGTACCCGTCGGACCCGCCCGGTCCGCCAGGTCCGTCCGGTCCGTCCCGTCCGTCCCGTCCGTCCCGACCGCCCCGACCGCCCCGTCCGTCCCGACCGGCGAGGCCGTCGCGCCCGTCGCGGTCGTCCTCCGCGTTCCTCGGCCCCGGGCTCATCGCACGCCCTCCTCGAACAGCGAGCGGACCGTCGCCCCGCAGGAGAAGCCCTGGCAGCGCCCCGCCCTGGCCCTGGTCCTGCGGCGCAGGCCGTCCAGGGACGCGGGCGGCACCGTGGAGGCGAGCGCGTCGCGGATCTCGCCGAGGGTCACCCGCTCGCAGTGGCAGACGATCGTGCCGTACGCCGGGTCGCGGGCGATGAGACCGGCGTCGCGGTACGGGCGGGGGAAGGCCTCGCCGAGGTTCGGCATCCGCACCGGGGCCAGGGGACGCTCCGGCCCCAGTTCGAGGCCCGCGTCGGCGAGCAGTCCGACCGTGTGCCGGCCGAGGGCCAGGGAGGCGGTGAGGCCGGTGGAGCGGATGCCGCCGACCGTGACGTACCGCAGCTCGGGGTGGGCGGCGACGCGGTAGTCCTCGGCCCCGGTGGCGGCCCGCAGCCCCGCGTAGACGGCGGTGACCTCCTCGTCGAGGAGGTCCGGCAGGATCCGGCGGCCCTGGGCCCGCAGGGCCGCGAGCCCTTCGGCGGTCGAGCCGGTCGCGGTCTTGTCGGCCAGGTCCTCGGCGGTCGGCCCGAGCATCACGTTGCCGTACACGGTCGGCGCGATCAGCACGCCCTTGCCGAGGGCGCCGGGCACGGGCAGCAGGATGTGCCGGACGAGCTCGCGGGCGAACTTGTCGAAGACGACGAGCTGGCCGCGCCGCGGGGTGACCGTGAAGTCCTCCCGCCCGAGCAGTGCGTCGAAGGCGTCCGCGTACAGCCCGCAGGCGTTGACCAGGAAGCGGGTGCGCAGCACTCCGCGCCGGGTGACGAGCCGGTGCGGCTCGCCGGCGCCGCCGGGCCGCACCTTCTCCACCCGGCAGTCCAGGTGGAGGTCGACGCCGGAGCGTACGGCCTGGGTGGCGTACGCGAGCGGCGTGCTCCACGGGCAGACGATCGACTCGCCGGGCACCTCCAGGGCGCCGAGCGCACCGGGCCCGAGGCGCGGTTCGCGGGCGTACAGCTCGGCGGCGGAGACCGGACGGGTGCCGTGGTGCCCGTTGCGCCCGGCCTTGTCGGCGAGCCGCGGCAGGGTGGCCAGCTGCTCCTCGTCCCAGGCGACGAGCAGGGCGCCGACGGGTTCGACGGGGATGCCGGTCTCCGCGGCGTACGCGGCGAGCAGCCGCCCGCCCTCGCGGACCATCCGGGCTTCGAGGGAGCCGGGGACGGCGTCGAAACCGGTGTGCAGGATCGCCGTGTTGGCCTTGGAACTGCCCTCGCCGATGTCGCCGGACGCCTCGACGAGCGCGACCCGCAGGGGGAAGCGGGCCAGCTCGCGGGCGACGGCGCAGCCCACCACGCCCGCGCCGACCACGGTGACGTCGTACGCGCCGCCGGGCGCGGACGTGTCCGGCAGGATCCCGCGCCGGGTCACGCTCACGCCGCGCCGCTTCCGTCGGCGAGGAGGGCGGCCACGGCCGTACGGAAGCGGCCGAGCCGCTGCGCCGCCTCGTCGGCCGTGATGCGCGGTTCGTACACGGCCGACGGCTTCCACTCCGGTACGGCCTCGTGGACGGCCAGTCCCGGCGCGTGTCCGAGCCGGGCGACGGCCGCGACGCCCAGCGCGGTGGCGTCGGGCAGTGCGGAGACCTCGACCGGGCGCTGGAGGAGGTCGGCCTGGGTCTGCATGAGCAGCGTCGAGCGGGTCAGTCCGCCGTCGACGCGCAGCGTGGTCAGCGGTGTCCCGAGGTCGGCCGCGGCCGCTCCGGCGAGCTCGGCCACCTGGGCGGCGATGCCCTCGCACAGGGCGCGGACCAGCTGGCCGGGCCCGGTGTCGAGGCCGAGCCCGGTGACCGCGCCGCGTACGTCGCCGCGCCACCACGGCGCCGCGAGACCGGCGAGAGCCGGTACGAAGGTGACGCCGCCGGTGTCGGGGACGGCGCCGCCGACCGGGTCGAGTTCTTCGGGGCCGGCGATCACGCCGAGGTCGGTGAGCCAGCGCACGGCGGACGCGGCCGTGTACACCTGCCCGTCGAGGCAGTAGCTGGTGCGCCCGGCGAGCCGCCACGCGACGCAGGTGACGAGCCCGGAGTCGCCCCGGCGCGGTGCGGACCCGGTCTGGGCGAGCAGGAAGGCCCCGGTGCCGTAGGTGCACTTGGCGGCGCCGGGCTCGGTGACGTCCTGGGCGAGCAGCGCGGCCTGCTGGTCGACGAGGAGCCCGGTGAGCGGCAGCGGCGGGCCGAAGGCGGTGGTGGTGCCGACCGGCGTGTCGCAGTCCACCACCCGTGGCAGCGGCTCGCCGCCGAGGCCGTAGACGTCGAGCGCGGTGCCGGACCAGGCGACGGTTTCCAGGTCGAGCAGCCCCGTGCGGCCCGCGGTGGCGGCGTCGGTGACGAAGGCGCCGGTGAGCCGGTGCACGAGCCAGGAGTCGCTGGTGGTGACCACGCCCGCGCCGGTGAGGTGGCGGCGGATCCAAGCCATCTTCGGGGCGGCGAAGTAGGGATCGAGCGGCAGACCGGTGATCCTTGTCAACTCGGCGGCGTGCGAGGCGAGTTCGTCGCAGACGGAGGCGGCCCTGCGGTCCTGCCAGACGAGGGCGTCGGTGAGCGGCTCGCCGGTCGCGGGATCCCAGGCGAGCACGGTCTCGCCCTGGTTGGCCAGGCCGACGGCGACGGCCGGCTCCCCGGCCTCGGCGAGTGCGGCACGGCCGGCGGTGACGACGGAGTCGTACAGCTCACGGGGGTCGACCTCGACCAGACCGCCGGGCAGGGCGCGCGGGTGGACCGGGGCGAAGCCGGTGCCGAGCACCCCGCGTTCGGGGCAGACGACGAGGGCCTTGGTGCCCGACGTGCCCTGGTCGACGGCGAGTACCGGGCCCGTCATGTGTGCGACTCCCTGCCGTTCATGGGTTCCTGGTCGTCCTTGATCGCGTTCCTGGCGTGGAACCGGTCAGCCTGATGCAGCCGGGACGCCGCGTCAAGGCTCCGCGGCGGAAGCCGTCAGGTCCGGACCTGACATGGACGTGACGTCAAATCCGGTCGCTGGCCGGATAGTTACGGTCACGGAGGAAAGTGGATCGATCACATCCGGCAACCTCTATAGTGATCGCCGATCAACGGCCGGGACAGCCGGGACAACCCTGGGGACTGACCACCCCCTCCGCCCACCGCACCGAGGAATCATGTCGCCCACCTCCCGCCCCGCCACCTGATGGCCGGGCACGGCTTCCGGCCCGTCTACCACCCGGCCGGCCACGACCACGCCCTGCGCGGCGCCGTACAGGAGCTGCGCACCGGCCGCTGGGTGGCGATGGCCCGATTACTCGACGAGACGGCCGGCTGGCCCGGCTGGACCCGCCGCACCCAGGTCCTCGCCGCCGTCGCCGCCGGAACCGACGTCGTCGAGACCTGGCGCACCGAGGAACCCCACTCCGTCGCGGCCGGCGTGATGCACGCGCGCGTGGCCGTCGAGCGGGCCGTACGCGCCCACCGCACCGCCCACGCCCGCACCCGCGAGCTCTGGCAGGAGGCCTGGACCGCCTGCCTCGAAGCCGCCGACCGCGCCCCGGCCGACCCCGTCCCCTGGGTGTGCCGGCTCGCCCTCTCCGTGCTCGACACCCAGCAGCGGATGGAGGAGCACCGGCTCGCGCCGCCCGCGCCCATGCTGCCGCCCGGCCCCTGGGGGCTGCTCGCCGAGGCCGACAAGCGCGACCCGTACAACCGCGAGGCGCACCACCGGATGCTCCAGTTCGTGTACGCCCGCCGCCCGGGACCGCTCTCCGAGGCCGTCAACTACGCCCAGTGGGCCGCCTCCTCGGCCCCCGTCGGCTCCTCCCTGCACGCCCTGCCGCTGTACGTACGGGTCGAGCGCTACCGGCGCGAGCGCGGCCACGAACGCGCCCTCGACCTGCACTGGGTCGCCGAGGACGCCGTGCGCGACGCGGACCGGGCCATGGACGCCTGGTTCCTGTTCTGCGCCACCGACGAGGCCAGCCTGCTCGACCTCAACCACCTGGCGCACGCCCTCTACGGGGCCCTCAAGTTCCACGACGCGGCCCGGGTGTTCGAGGCCCTGGGGCCGTACTGGACCCCGCAGCCCTGGTCGTACCGCACCGACCGCCCCGACGAGCGCGACCCCGCCGAGGAGGTCTTCGAGCGGGCGCGGGCCCGCTGCCTCGGCGGCTCCGCGGCCCGCGGCGGTCCCTGACACCCGACGGCCTTCCCCGCGGGCTCCCCCACCCGCGGTGAAGCGCGCCGCACGCCGCGTCGCGCCCGCACGCCACACCCCCGCTGTCCGCCGTATCCCCCGTACGGCGACCGTCCGTCCCCTTCCCCCGGAGGAACGCATGTCCCGCACCGCTCCCACCGACGCGATACGCAAGCCGCCACCGGCCGCCAGAGACGAGGAGGCCAGACTCAGGGAGCTCGGCTACCAGCCCGTCCTGGCCCGCCGGATGGGCGGCTTCGGCAACTTCGCGATCAGCTTCTCCGTCATCTCCATCCTGTCCGGCTGCATGACCCTGTACGGCTTCGGGCTCGGCACCGGCGGCCCCGCCGTCATGCTCTGGGGCTGGGCGGGCGTCGGCCTGTTCGTGCTGTGCGTCGGCCTCGCCCTCGCCGAGGTCACCAGCGCCTACCCGACCTCCGGAGCGCTCTACTACATGGCCGACCGGCTCGGCGGCCGCCGCTGGGGCTGGTACACCGGCTGGCTGAACCTGCTCGGCCTGCTCGGCGCCATCGCCGGAATCGACTACGGCGCCGCCCTGTTCACCGGCGCCTTCCTCAACCTCCAGTGGGGCTTCACGCCCACCCCGGAGTCGACCTTCCTGATCTTCCTGGCGATCCTGCTGGTGCACGCCGTGCTCAACCTCAACGGCGTCCGCCTGGTCAGCCTGCTCAACTCGGTCAGCGTCTGGTGGCACCTGGGCGGCGTCGCGCTCATCGTCGGCGCTCTCGCGATCGTCCCCGACCACCACCAGTCCGCGACCTTCGTCTTCACCGAGTTCGTCAACGACACCGGCTGGGCCAACCCGCTCTACGTGGCCGCCATCGGCCTGCTGCTCGCCCAGTACACCTTCTCCGGGTACGACGCCTCCGCCCACCTCTCGGAGGAGACCGCCAACGCGTCCGTGGCCGCCGCGAAGGGCATCGTCCGCTCCATCTGGGCGTCCTGGATCGCCGGCTTCGCGCTGCTCGCCGGACTCACCTTCGCCATCCAGGACTACGCGGGCACCCAGAACACCGCCACCGGCGTGCCGCCCGCCCAGATCCTCCTGGACGCGCTCGGCGAGGGCGGTGCCAAGGCCCTGCTGCTCGTGGTGATCGTGGCCCAGCTGTTCTGCGGCAACGCCGAGGTCGCCGCGGCCAGCCGGATGGTCTTCGCGTTCAGCCGCGACAACGCCCTGCCGGGCTCCTCCCTCTGGCGCCGGGTCAGCAGCCGCACCCACACGCCGGTGCCCGCCGTGTGGCTCTCGGTCGTGGTCGCCGCGCTGCTCGCGGTGCCGTCGCTGTACTCGGCCACCGCCTACGGCGCCGTCACCGCGATCAACGTCATCGGGATCACCCCGGCCTACGCCATCCCGATCCTGCTGCGGCTGCGCGCGGGCCGCAAGTTCGTGCCCGGCCCCTGGAACCTGGGCCGCTGGAGCAGGCCGATCGGATGGATCGCGGTCGTCTGGGTCGCGCTCGTCACCGTGCTGTTCTGCCTGCCGCAGCGCTCCCCGGTCACCGTCGACACCATGAACTACGCGGTGATCGCGCTGGCCGTCGTGCTCGTGCTCGCCAGCGTCTGGTGGTACGTCGCCCGCCGCTCGTACGGCACGCCGCAGTCGTACGGCAGTGCCCGCGAGGAGGCGGAGATCGCCGAGGGCATCGTCTGACGCCGCTCGGAAGCGCGCGGCCGGCGGGGGCCCTGGCGGAGGCCCGCGCCGTCCGGGGCACGAGTCGCGCTCAGCCGCCGAACTCGTAGGTCCACGCCCCCGTACGGGCCGCGAAGTCGATGTCCGTGACCTCCAGCGCGTGTCCGTGCTGGTCGCTCACCACCCGGTGGACGTGGAGCCGGGCGGCGTCGGCCGCGCCCGGCCCGCTCGTCTCCGGCGTCCCGTCCGCCGCGGCCGCCCGCGGCGGGCCGGGCGGGACGCCGATCGACTCCCGGTGGGTGGTGCGCAGCCCGGCCTGGTGCATCCAGTGGTAGAGCAGCCGCAGGTCGGGCTGCCCGCAGCGCTCGGCCCGCCGCCGGTAACGGCCGAGCTGCGGGATCTCGGTCAGCGCGACCCGGGAGAACCAGGTGACCGAGCGCTGCAGGGACTCTCCCGCCGGGGTCAGCACCACATGGCGGTGGACCAGCGTCGGTTCGCCGGGCGCCAGGGACAGCCGGCCGGCGAGGGCCACCGGCGGCGCCTCCCAGGAGAGCGCGGCGCGGACCAGCGCGTCCGTGGCCCTGGGCCCGCCCGGGAAGGTGCGGGGGCACGGCGCGGGTGCCGCGGAATGCCGTTCGTGGGCGGTTTCGGCGGCGAACGTGCCGCGCCGGTCCGTCACCACCAGGCCTTCCTCGCGCAGCAGTTGGAGCGCGCTGCGGACGGTCTGCCGGTTGACGTGGTAGCGGTGGGCGAGCAGACGCTCGGAAGGAAGCCGGCTGCCGGGGGAGATGCGGCGCTGGACGAGGTCGTCCCGCAGTGCGCGGGCCACCCGGAGATAGAGCGGAAGCGTCGCCGTCGACCTGTGTTCGGGAACGGGCTCGGCCATGTCTCGGACCCTCTCTGTCATGCGTGGTTCCGCCGTGCGTCGGCGCGCACGGGTCGACCATTGCTCGGTGTGACCACCCGAGTCGCGTGGGTGATCAATTCCTATCATTGGTCTAAACCATTCTGGAAGTCCCGCCGGGGAGAGTGGCCGAAACGAGCGCCGCGCCGTGTAATGGATCGCACCGGAGCAGTACCGACGGCCGCCGGCGGCGGCGTGGGGAGAGGCTGGTGAGGCCGAATGGCGACACCGTCCGAACGGGCGGAGCGGGGCAAGGCCGCCCGCAAGCGCGTCCCCCGCTCCTCGCACGGCCGCTGGATACCCTCCTCCCAGCGCCCCGACCCGGTCACCGTCCTGGAACGCGAGTGCGTCGACCGGCTGCCCGACCTCGTCCCCATCCGCTACGGCCGGATGATGGTCTCGCCCTTCGCCTTCCTGCGCGGCGCCGCCGCCGTCATGGCCGCCGACCTCGCCGCCCAGCGGCACACCGGACTCACCGTGCAGCTCTGCGGCGACGCCCACCTCCTCAACTTCGGCGTCTACGCTTCACCCGAACGGACGCTTCTCTTCGACGTCAACGACTTCGACGAGACCCTCCCCGGACCCTTCGAGTGGGACGTGAAGCGGCTCGCCGCCTCCGTCGCCGTGGCCGCGCTGCAGAACGGCACCACCAAGGCCAAGGCCCACCGCGCCGCGCAGGTCGCCGCCGAGTCGTACCGGCTCGACATGCGTCGGCTGGCCGGACTCGGCGAACTCGACGTCTGGTACGAGCGGATCGCCGCCGACGACCTCGCGGCGCTGGTCCGCGGCGCCGCGAACCGGAGCCGGCTGGAGGACCGGCTCGCCCGCGCCCGCCGCCGCACCAGCCTCCAGGTCCTCGACAGGCTCACCGTGAAGGACGGATCGGGCCGCCGGATCGTCGACGACCCGCCGCTCCTCGAGCGCGTCACGGACATCGACCGGGTCACGCTCGGCAAGATCTTCAGCGACTACCGCAGCTCGCTCGCCGAGGAACGCCGGCTGCTGCTCGACCGCTTCCGCTTCGTCGACGCCGCCCGCAAGGTCGTCGGCGTGGGCAGCGTCGGCAGCCGCTGCTTCATCCTGCTCCTGGAGGGCCGCGACGACGGCGACCCGCTCTTCCTCCAGATCAAGGAGGCGGGCGAGTCGGTCCTGGAGCAGTACCTGACGCCCAGCCCCCACACCCACCACGGCCACCGTGTCGTCAGCGGACAGCGGCTCATCCAGGCCGCCAGCGACATCTTCCTCGGCTGGATGACCGGTCCCGAGGAACGGCACTTCTACTGGCGCCAGTTGCGCGACATGAAGGGCTCCGCCGAGGTCGAGACGATGTCCCCGGCCCTGCTCCGCGACTACGCGCGGCTGTGCGGGCGGGCCCTCGCCCGGGCCCACGCCCGCTCCGGCGACCGGATCGCGATCGCCGCGTACCTCGGCACCTCCGACGTCTTCGACCGCGCGACGGCCGACTTCGCGGTCCGTTACGCGAGCCAGAACGCCGACGACTACGCGGCGCTCAGCGCCGCGATAGCGGCCGGAGTCGTGACGGCGGCCCCGGGCGTCTGACCGCCCGGGGCCGCTCCGGCGGTGCGCTTCCCCCGTGCGCCGGTCAGGCCTTGTGGCGCCACATCGGCGGCTCGGCCGGCGTCGTCGGCACCGGGTCGAACAGCGCCGCCCGCACCACCGCCGGGGCGAACACCGCCGTCAGCGGCGCGGTCAGGTGCAGTGCCGAACGGAAGGCGGGGCCGACCACCGGGTGGGCCGAGGCCCGCAGCGCGACCCGGCCGAGGTACCAGCCGGTCACCTTGTCGAGGGCCCCCGTGCGCACCGCGTCACCGGTCGCGCCCGGCATCTTCTTGTCGGCGCCCGCCGAGATGTCCCAGGCCTGCTTCGACGCGTCGAGCAGGGCCTTCTGCACGCGCCGGGTGGTCGGCACGCGCCGGGTGTCCGCGAGCGCCGCGCGCAGCGCGAGCGCGGTCAGCGCGGCGACGGCCATGCCCTGCCCGTAGATCGGGTTGAACGCGCACAGCGCGTCGCCGGTCGCGAGGAAGCCTGCGGGGCGGCGGCCCGGACGGTCGTAGCGACGCCGGATGTTGGCGGTCTTGCGGAAGCCGTACACCGGCGTCAGCGGCTCGGCCTTCGCGATCCAGTCGGCGACGACCGGGTGCGGCAGCCGACGTGCGAACTCCTCGAACAGCTTCTCGTCCGTGGGCGGTTCGTCGCCGCGTAGCCCGGCGAGCGTCACGACGTGGCGGCCGTCGCCCAGCGGCAGGATCACGCCGCTGTACACCTGGGCGGGATTGGGCACGATGTAGTAGCCGACGGCGTCGGTGGACGGGTCGGGGGCGGGGGAGCGGAAGATCCGGGTGCCGTACGCGAGACCGGTGTCGATGGTCTCCTCGTGCGGGGCCTCGGCGCCGATCCCGGCCAGCCAGTCCGCCGCGCGGGTCGAGCGGCCCGAGGCGTCCACGACCAGATCGGCCTCCAGCGGGTACGGCTCCTTCGACGAGCCCGCGCCGCGCTCGCGCAGCAGCACGCCCCGCACCCGGGCGGAGTCGCCGAGCAGCCCCACCGCCTCGGTGCCCTCGATCCGCTCGATCCGCGGATCGGCGAACACCCGCTTGCGTACCAGCCATTCGAGCTGTTCGCGAGGGCCGGCGTAGAAGTGCACGGTGGGCTCGGTGCGGGCGTACCACTGCCCGTTCTGCCACTGCACCATGTCCTCGGGCACACCCAGCTTCGGCGCGCCGAGCGCGTGCAGCTCGGTGGTGAACCCGGGCAGCAGCTCGTCGAACGCCCGCTGCCCGCCCCCGATCAGCACATGGAGGTGCCGGCTCTGCGGCACGCCGGGGCGGGCCTCCGGCTCCTGCGGATAGCGGTCACGCTCGACGACGGTGACCCGCTCGGCGTGTTCGCTCAGCACCCGTGCGGCCAGCAGACCCGCGAGACTCCCCCCGACGACCACCGCGTGACGTGTCCTGCGGGGTCCCAACTCGTCGGCCATCCTCGCCCTTTCGCGTAGGGGTTGTGGAACTGCCGTGGGCCGTACCGGCCCACGTGGTCTAGGACTGACCAGTATCCACGGTGGCGCGGGCCGCGTCGCGGGCGCCGAGGCGCAGGTGCTCGATGTGGTAGACGGCCTCGTCGAGGAGTTGGGCGACGTGGTTGTCGTACAGGCTGTACTCGATCCGGCGGCCCTGGCGGACTCCGGTGACCAGGCCGAGCGCGCGCAGCAGACGGAGCTGGTGGGAGACGGCCGACTGCTCCATCTCGACGGCCGTGGCCAGTTCGGTGACGCCGCAGGGGCCCTGGCGGAGGCGGGTGAGGATCATCAGCCGGGACGGGGTGGCGAGGGCCTGGAGGGTCTCGGCGATGGTGGCCGCGGACTCCGCGTCGAGGCTCGCCGCCGCCGTGGTCCGTCCTGTCGCTCCGTGTCCCATGGGCTCATCGTAGCGGTGGTTATCAGTCAATAGATGAAGAGCTCTTCATGTGTTCCGGTATGGTGGTGCCGTAGACGCGGTCCCGCACGCCGTCGCCCCCCTCCCCGGTTCCCGAAAGGCGGTGCCCCATGGCATCCCCAGGCCTCGACTCACCCCCCACCGCACCGGTCCGTCCGGCCCCGTCACCACCCGGCCGGCGCCGCGCCCGCGTCACCGACCTGCCCGAGGTCCGCTGGGCCGCGCTGTCCGCCCTCGCCTTCCTCTGCGCGCTGCCCCTCGACCTGACCGGCGCGCCCGCCTGGGCCTGGGGGCCGCTCTACGCGGTCTGCTACGCCGCCGGAGGCTGGGAACCCGCGCTCGCGGGACTGCGCGCCCTGCGCGGGAGGACCCTCGACGTGGACCTCCTGATGGTCGTCGCCGCGCTCGGCGCCGCCGCCATCGGCCAGTTCCTCGACGGCGGACTGCTGATCGTGATCTTCGCCGTCTCCGGCGCCCTCGAAGCCCTCGCCACCCGCCGCACCGCCGACTCCGTCCGCGGACTGCTCGACCTCGCCCCCGCGACCGCCGTACGGCTCCTCCCCACGGGCCAGGAGGAGACGGTCGCCGCCGACGCCCTCGCCGTCGGCGACACCGTCCTCGTACGCCCCGGGGAGCGGCTGCCCGCCGACGGCACCGTCCTCTCCGGCCGCAGCGACGTCGACCAGGCCGGCATCACCGGCGAACCGCTGCCCGCGGCCAAGGCGCCCGGCGACGAGGTCTACGCGGGCACCCTCAACGGCACCGGAGCACTGCGGGTACGCGTCGGCAAGGAGGCCGGCGACACCGTCGTCGCCCGGATCGTCGCCCTCGTCGAGGAGGCGAGCGCCACCAAGGCCCCCACCCAGCTCTTCATCGAGAAGATCGAACAGCGCTATTCCGTCGGCGTGGTGGCCGCCACCCTCGGGCTCCTCGCCGTCCCCCTCGCGCTCGGCGCCGACTTCACCGAGACCCTGCTGCGGGCCATGACCTTCATGATCGTGGCATCGCCCTGCGCCGTCGTGCTCTCCACCATGCCGCCGCTGCTCTCCGCCATCGCCACCGCGGGACGGCACGGCGTGCTCGTGAAGTCCGCCGTCGTCATGGAACGCCTCGGCACCGTCGACCGGGTGGCCCTCGACAAGACCGGCACCCTCACCGAAGGCTCCCCGCGCGTCACCGCCGTGCACGGCGAACCGGCCGCCCTCGCGCTCGCCGCCGCGGCCGAACTCCCCAGCGAACACCCCCTCGGCCGCGCCGTCGTGGCCGAGGCCCGCGCCCGCGGCCTCGCGATCCCCGAGGCGAGCGCCTTCGCCGCGGAGCCGGGCCGCGGCGTACGGGCCCGTGTCGACGGCCGCGAGGTGGCCGTCCGCCGGGCACCCGGCGAGCACGCCGACACCGCCGTCGAGGTCCTGGTCGACGGCGAACGCGCCGCGGTCCTGGAGTTCGCGGACCGGCTCCGCGGCGGCGCCGCCGAAGCGGTCGGCGCCCTCACCCGGCTCACCGGCACCGCGCCCACCCTGCTGACCGGCGACAACGCGGGCGCGGCCGAACGGACCGCGCGCGAGGCCGGCCTCGTCGACGTACGGTCAGGACTGCTGCCGCAGGACAAGGCCGCCGCCGTACGGGAGTGGGAGGCGGCCGGCAGCCGAGTCCTCATGGTCGGCGACGGCGTCAACGACGCCCCGGCGCTCGCCGCCGCGCACACCGGCGTCGCCATGGGGCGGGCCGGCTCCGACCTCGCCCTGGAGACCGCCGACGTGGTCGTCGTACGCGACGAACTCGCCGCGCTCCCCGCCGTGG
Source organism: Streptomyces sp. NPDC127092 (assembly GCF_042722475.1). Classification (NCBI taxonomy): domain Bacteria; kingdom Bacillati; phylum Actinomycetota; class Actinomycetes; order Kitasatosporales; family Streptomycetaceae; genus Streptomyces; species Streptomyces sp. NPDC127092. The sequence goes on along the minus strand of NZ_JBHXFE010000023.1, from coordinate 33,670 downwards.
TGGCCCTTTCCCGCAGGGCCCGCCGACTGGTCGTGCAGAACCTGGTGATCGCCGCGGTGTGCGTCGGCGGCCTGGTCGTCTGGGACCTGGCCGGTCACCTCCCGCTCCCGCTGGGCGTCGCGGGCCACGAGGGCTCCACCGTCCTGGTCGGCCTCAACGGCCTGCGGCTGCTGCGGGACGCGGCATGGCGGCGGGCGGCCGCCGAGGCCGCCGGGTGAAGGGGCCCGGCCGCCGCCTGCCTTTAGGGCCTGTCCGGCGGATCGGGGCCGGACGGGCCCTGGTCGTCCCCGAGTTCCCGGGCCGCCCCGGCCGCCCCGACCTCCGGGGTCACGCCGAGCTCGCCCGCCTCCCCGACATCCAGGGTCACGCCGAGCTGCCAGCTTCCTCGGCCTCGCCGGCCTTCCCGGGAGCGTCGAGCTCGCCGGCCTCGCCGGCCTTGCCGGGACCGTCGGGCTCGTCGGCCGCCCCGGCCTTCCCGGGTGCGTCGAGCTCGCCGGTCGCCCCGAGTTCGTCGATCGCCTGGGTCAGCCACTGCACCCAGAACCGCTCCAGCTCGATCCCGCCGCGCAGCACCAGGTGCCGCAGCCGGTCCGGCTCGGCGGAGCGGCGGTCCGGCGGGAAGTCGCGGACCTCGATCTCCAGGTACTCGTCCAACTGGCGCCGGTGCAGCCCGAGGTGCCGTTCCAGCTCGGCCCGCAGGCCGGTGCCGCCGACCACGGCGGCGGCCCGCATCCGCAGCAGCAGGGCCGAGCGCATCGGCTTGGGGTCCTCCGCGGTGTCCACCCAGGCCGCGAGTTCGGCGCGGCCCGCCGGCAGCACCTCGTACTCCTTCTTCTGCCCGCGGGCGGGCATGGCGGCGGGCAGGGCCCGGATGTAGCCCGCCTGCTCCAGTTTGCCGAGCTCCCGGTAGATCTGCTGGTGCGTGGCCGACCAGAAGTAGCCGATCGACCGGTCGAAGCGGCGGGTCAGCCCGAGGCCGGAGGACGGTTTCTCGACCAGCGCCGTCAGGATCGCGTGCGGGAGGGACATGGGCGCATCCTAAGCAAGGGCGTGGACGGCGCGGGCCGGTGGGCGCGCGCCGTCCACGGCGTCACAGGGCGGCGGCGAGCCGCGTGCCCTGGTCGATGGCGCGCTTGGCGTCCAGCTCGGCGGCGACGTCGGCCCCGCCGATCAGGTGCGCGGCCCGGCCCGCGGCGACCAGCTCCTCGTACAGCCCGCGGCGCGGCTCCTGGCCGGTGCACAGGACCACCGTGTCGACCGGGACGAGCTGCGGCTCGCCGTCGACGGTGATGTGCAGGCCCTCGTCGTCGATCCGCTCGTACGACGCGCCGGCGACCATGGTGACGCCCCGGTGCTTCAGTTCGGTGCGGTGGATCCAGCCGGTGGTCTTGCCGAGGCCCGCGCCGACCTTGGTGGTCTTGCGCTGGAGCAGGTGGACCTGGCGCGGCGGCCGGGGCCGCTCCGGGGCCCGCAGGCCGCCCCGGGACTCGTACGAGGTGTCCACGCCCCACTGGCGGAAGTACGTCTCGGGGTCCTGGCTCGCGCCCTCGCCGCCGTCCGTGAGGAACTCCGCGACGTCGAAGCCGATGCCGCCGGCGCCGAGGATCGCGACCCGCTCGCCGACCGGCACGCGGTCGCGCAGCACGTCCAGGTATCCGACCACGCTCGGGTGGTCGACGCCCTCGATCTCGGGGACGCGGGGGGTCACGCCGGTGGCGACGACGACCTCGTCGTAGCCGTCGAGGTCGGCCGCGGTGACGAGCGTGTCCAGGCGGACGTCGACGCCGCGCTCGGCGAGCTGGACGCGGAAGTAGCGCAGGGTCTCGTCGAACTCCTCCTTGCCCGGGACCTGCTTGGCGACGTTCAGCTGGCCGCCGATCTCGCTGCCGGCGTCGAACAGCGTGACGGTGTGGCCGCGTTCGGCCGCCGAGACCGCGCAGGCGAGGCCGGCCGGTCCCGCGCCGACGACGGCGATCCGCTTGGCGAGGCGGGTGGGGGAGAGGACCAGCTCGGTCTCGTGGCAGGCCCGCGGGTTCACCAGGCAGGAGGTGATCTTCAGGCTGAAGGTGTGGTCGAGGCAGGCCTGGTTGCAGCCGATGCAGGTGTTGATGGTCTCGGCGCGGTCCGCGGCGGCCTTGGCGACGAAGTCCGGGTCGGCGAGGAAGGGGCGGGCCATCGACACCATGTCGGCACGGCCCTCGGCGAGGATCTGCTCCGCGACCTCGGGCGTGTTGATCCGGTTGGAGGTCACCAGGGGGACGGACACCGCGCCCATCAGCCGCTTGGTCACCCAGGTGTAGGCGCCGCGCGGGACGGAGGTGGCGATGGTGGGGATGCGGGCCTCGTGCCAGCCGATGCCGGTGTTGATGATGGTGGCGCCGGCCGCCTCGATCTCCTTGGCGAGGGAGACCACCTCGTCGAGGGTGGAGCCGCCCGGGACCAGGTCGAGCATGGAGAGCCGGTAGACGACGATGAAGTCCTCGCCGACGCGCTCGCGGATCCGGCGCACGATCTCCAGGGGGAAGCGGACCCGGTTCTCGTAGGAGCCGCCCCAGCGGTCGGTGCGCCGGTTGGTCGCGGAGGCGATGAACTCGTTGATGAGGTAGCCCTCGGAGCCCATGACCTCGACGCCGTCGTAGCCGGCCTCCTTGGCGAGCTCGGCACAGCGGGCGTAGTCCTCGACGGTCTGCTCGACCTCGGCGTCGGAGAGCTCGTTCGGTACGAAGGGGCTGATCGGGGCCTTGATCGCGCTGGGCGCGACCAGGGCGGGGTGGTAGGCGTACCGGCCGAAGTGCAGGATCTGCATCGCGATCCGGCCGCCCTCGGCGTGCACGGCGTCGGTGATCACGCGGTGCTCGGCGACCTCCTCGGCGGTGGTCAGCTTGGCGCCGCCGTCCCAGGGCCGGCCCGCCTCGTTGGGGGAGATGCCGCCGGTGACGATGAGGCCGACGCCGCCGCGGGCGCGCTCGGCGTAGAAGGCGGCCATCCGCTCGAAACCGTGCTCGGCCTCCTCGAGGCCGACGTGCATGGATCCCATGAGCACCCGGTTGGGCAGGGTCGTGAACCCGAGGTCCAGCGGGCTCAGCAGGTGCGGGTACGGGGTGTTCGGGGCCATCGGGGCGCCTCCTCGCGCGGGGTCGTCACGCACTGTTGTAGACGACCCGCCGAGGCTTGTGCAACAAGTTGCATAACGGTGAGGGCGTGATGTGCCGGACACCACAGGGGAGGGGGAGCCGCCGCGGCGCCCGCGCCACCTCAGGGGAGGGAGCCACAGGGCCCGGCCCGGGCCACCACAGCGGAAGGGCCGCGCCGCGGGGAGCGGCGCGGCCCTTCCGGGCCGGGACGGCGGGTCGCCGACGTCCGTGGCGGGCCCCGCGCGTCGGGCCGGGTCACTCCTTGCGGTACGCGTACGCCTCCGCAGCGGCCGCCGTCACCGCGGCGAGGTCGCCGCCGGCCGTCGCCGTCACCAGGGCCGCCACCGCGCCCTCCACGAACGGGGCGTCCACCAGGCGGGCGCCCTCGGGCAGCTCGTCGCCCTCCGCGAGCAGGGCCTTCACCGTCAGCACCGCGCTGCCCAGGTCCACCAGCAGGGCCACGCCGGCGCCGGTGTCGGCGGCCTTCGCCGCCTCGGTGATCAGCTCGGCGCTGGTGCCGAGTCCGCCGTCCGGCGTGCCGCCCGCGGGCAGGATCCGGGCGGTGTCGCCGCCGCCCGCCAGGCCCCGGGCCAGCTCGGCGACGGAGGCGGCCACGGCCGCGCTGTGCGAGACCAGGACGATGCCGACCCGGCCCGCCGTCTCCGCGCTCACCCCGCTCACCCGGCCACCTCCGCCGTGCCCTCGGCACCGTCCGCGCCCGCAGTGCCGTCCGCGCCTGCCGTGCCGTCCGCGCCCTCCGTGCCGGCCACGTCCGCGAGCGCCCCGAACAACAACGCCGACGAGGTCGCCCCCGGGTCCTGGTGCCCTACGGACCGCTCGCCGAGGTAGCTCGCCCTGCCCTTGCGCGCGAGCATCGGCACGGTCGCCAGCGCGCCCGCCTCCGCCGCCTCGCGGGCCGCCGCGAACGAGTCGCCGAGCGCCTCCGCGGCCGGTCCCAGCGCGTCCAGCATCGTCTTGTCGCCCGGCTGCGCCCCGCCCAGCTGGGCCACGGCGGTGATCCCGGCCGCCAGCGCCTCGGCCAGCTCGGGCCGGGAGACCCGTTCCGCGTCGCCCAGCGCCTTGCCCGTACGCCGCAGCAGCGTCCCGTACAGCGGTCCGGACGCCCCGCCCACCGTGGAGATCAACTGCCGCCCGGCGCCCGTGAGCACCGCGCCCGGCGTGGCCGGCGGCTCCTTCTCCAGGGCCGCCGTCACGGCGGCGAAGCCGCGCTTCAGGTTGGCCCCGTGATCGGCGTCGCCGATCGCCGAGTCGAGCTCGGTCAGCCGGTCCGCCTCCCGGTCCACGGCCGCGGCGGCCGCGGCCATCCAGTCCCGGAAGAAGCCGGCGTCGTACGTCTCCGCGCTCATCGTGGTCTCACCGCCCCCAGCGCAGCGCGGGCGTGCTCACCGGCGCGTCCCACAGCCGCAGCAGCTCCTCGTCCGCCTCGCACAGCGTCACCGAGCAGCCCGCCATGTCGAGCGAGGTCACGTAGTTGCCGACCAGCGTCCGCGCGACCGGCACCCCGCGCTCGCCGAGCACCCGCTGTACCTCCGCGTTGAACCCGTACAGTTCGAGCAGCGGCGTGGCCCCCATCCCGTTCACGAGGACGAGCACCGGCCCCTTGGGCCGCAGGTCGTCGAGGACGACGTCGACGGCGAAGTCCGCGATCTCGCGCGAGGTCATCATCGGGCGCCGTTCACGGCCCGGTTCCCCGTGGATGCCGATGCCCAGCTCCAGCTCGCCCTCCGGCAGGTCGAAGGTCGGCGAGCCCTTCGCCGGCGTCGTGCAGGCGCTCAGTGCCACGCCGAAGCTGCGGGACCGCGCGTTCACCTGGCGGGCGATCGACTCGACCCGCTCCAGCGGCGCGCCCGCCTCGGCCGCCGCGCCCGCGATCTTCTCCACGAACAGCGTGGCCCCGGTCCCGCGCCGCCCGGCCGTGTAGAGGCTGTCGGTGACGGCGACGTCGTCGTCGACGAGCACCTTGGCGACCTGGATGCCCTCGTCCTCGGCGAGCTCGGCGGCCATCTCGAAGTTGAGCACGTCGCCGGTGTAGTTCTTCACCACGAACAGGACGCCGGCGCCGCTGTCCACGGCCGCCGCCGCCCGCACCATCTGGTCGGGAACGGGGCTCGTGAAGATCTCGCCGGCGCACGCGGCCGCGAGCATCCCCGGCCCCACGAAACCGGCGTGCAGCGGCTCGTGCCCCGACCCGCCGCCGGACACCAGGGCCACCTGCCCGCCCACCGGCGCGTCACGCCGCAGCACGATCCGGTTCTCCACGTCCACGGTCAGTTCGGGGTGCGCGGCGGCGAGCCCGCGCAGCGCGTCGGCGACCACCGTCTCCGGAACATTGATCAACATCCTCAAGGGTGTCTCCTCGTGAAGCTCGCGGACAGACCTGTGCGGGGGAGCCGGCGGGAGATCCCTTCGGCAGTATCGGCCTTGCGGCAGGGAAGTTCACGCAGATCTGACATATGGGCGCTCGGGTGTGGTGACGCGTAGGGAAGCGAGGAGAGGAGGAAGGTGCTGCGAGCGATTCCTGGTGTCTGCTGTGGCCGCCCTCACCCGTTCGGGGGAGGGAGATCGTTCCGGCGACCGACGCTGTCCGCCGCAGTCGATGCGACGTTCAGAACATGACCAAGGCTGAACGGACGGTGAAGGCGCCCTGGAGCGCCTGGTGGCAGCGGTGGCCGCGCTGGGTGGCCCGGGCGACAGTGCTGTGGGCGGTGCTGTACGCGGGGTTCGGCCTGACGTGTGTGCTGACCGGGACCTCCTTGCGCTACCCCGGTGGCGGCTCAGGGGCCCCCTGGCTGGGCTGGGTGGTCATGACGGTGGCTGCATCAGCGGCGGCGGTCAGTGCGGCGGTCGTGGTGTACGGGATGCGGCCGGCGCTGCGGGTGCTGCTCCTGGCGGTCTGCGTCCTGGCCGGCATCACCGCGTTCAGCCTGCTGATGGACGTGCTCACGCTGATGGTGGGTCAGGCTGTGGACAGTCCGGCCTCCGCCGTGAACAAGGCTCTCGCGGCGGTCGGGGCGGTCCTGCTCGCGGCCACGGCCCGGTCCGACCGACGGCCCGCCGGTACTGCCGCACGGGTGCCGTCGGTCGCCCCGCGGACCGACCAACTCGCCGCCTGGGCCGGGACGCTGGCTTTCGTGCCGTACGCGGCGATGAAGCTGGTCTGGGCGTTCGGCGGTACGTTCGCGGGGATCACCGGCGAGGAGATGCTCGCGGTCTCGGAGCGGAACGGCGCCTCGGGGCTCTTCCTCACACTGGAGTCCTGGGGCCTGGACCCCACCGCGCTGCTGGCCGCGCTCGGCGTCTTCCTGCTCTGGGGCCTGGTCCGCCCGTGGGGGCGGGTCTTCCCGCGCTGGACGCCGTTCCTCCGCGGTCGACGGGTGCCGCGTCTGCTCCCGCTCGTTCCGGCTCTGCTCGGGGCTGCCACGCTCGCCCCGTACGGCATCGTGGGCATCGGATACCTGCTCCTGGCCACGTCCGGAGCAGTGACGATGCGGCCCGGCGACTTCCATTCCCCGGACGACGCGCTGCTGGTCGGCTGGATCGGGATGGTTGCCTTCGCCGTCTACGGTGTCGCCCTGACCGTCGCGGCCCGCTCGTACTGGCTCCGGACGCGGCCCCCTCGTCACCGCCAGGTCAGCGGATAACGACCCCCCGGTCGTCCAGCTCGTAGGGGGACACCCACCAGCCGTTGCGGCAGACGCGGCCCTCGGGGTCGTGGTCGCCCTCGGCGTACTCGCCGCTGCCGGTCTTCTCGCCGTTGGGGCCGGTGAAGTAGCTGGTGTAGTAGTAGCGGCAGCCGGCGGCAGCCTTCGCGGCGGGCGCGGCCTGCGCAGTGGGGACGACTGCGAGAGCCGCCGCGGCCGTACAGGCGGCGACGGCGACAAGACGCGTGAACGTCTGCATGGTGGGGATCTCCTTCGTGGCGGGGCGGGTCGTTCGCGCGCCCTCGCGTCGCCAAGGCTGCCGTGATCAGCCCTGCCGCGCCCAGCCCCACCCGCAGGGCTTCACCCAGCCCGGTCAAGTGAACCGATTCGTCATGCCGCCATACAGTGCAACGGTCCCGCAGGGGGCGGCGGAGAGACGAAGGTCGTGCAGATCTGGCATACGCAGCTTCTCGGAGCGAGTGCGGGACGGGCCGTGCAGGGGCGTACGGTGGAGGAACCGGCGGGTGGCGAGAGGTCGTGAGTCCGACATGGCGGTCTTCGAGTTGTTGGACGTCACCCTCGTCTCCGACGAGTTCGACCGGCTCGCGCTGCCGCTCGACCCGGATCCGGACCGGGGACCGGTCGACGTGCCGGAGGGCGCGGTCGTCAGCGTCTCCCTCTCCTTCCGCGTGGGCGAGGAGCTTCACGGGCTGATCTTCGACGAGGAGCGGCGGCGGGGTGGCGAGGTCGTCGCCGCCACCCGGCACGTGCTCGGCGGGTTCCGCGCGGGCGGGCCGTACGAGCTCCGGCTGCCGGCCGTGCGGATGCCCGTCGGGCGGGCGCACTGCGGAACGTACGAGGTGACCGGACGGTTCACGGACGCCGAGGGCCGGGAGCTGGCGCGGGAGAGCCACGGGTTCCGGATCGTTCACCGGCCGCCCTACGAGACCTCCGCGCCACACCATCGCCACCGCCGGTCGACCACGGCGGCCAGCCACGCCTGAGCCCGGTCGGATGCCGGTGACGGGGTGACGTCACCCCGCGACGTCACCCCGCGGCGTCACGGCGCGGCGTCATGGCGCGGCTTCACGGCGCGCTTCACGGGGCCGCGCCCCTGGCGGTGCCACCGGCCAACCCTCAGGCTCCCACCAGCGTCGTCACCAGGCGGTTCATCGCCGGCCGCGGGTCCGGACTGCCCGGCCAGGAGGTCATCAGCAGGTGGTGGGCGGTTCCGACGACGGCGAGGGCCACGGTGTCCGGGTCGACGCCGTCCGCCACCCGGCCGAGCTCGCGCTCGGCCTTGAGGTAGTCGGCGACGGCCTCCTGGATCGCGGCGAAGCCGGCGGCGCCGTTCTCCATGGCGCCGCGTACGCGCAGTGCCGCGGCGGGGCGTGCCATGGCGAGGCCCGAGAGGGCCGGGCCGCCGCGGTCGAAGAGCGCGAGGACGACGGCGTCGAGGTTCCCCGCCACCGTGCCCTGCCCGGCCAGCCCCGCGAGTGACCGCGCCTTCGCGGCCGTCAGCGCGAAACGGTCGATGCAGAGTTCGGCGACGAACTCGTCGAGTCCCGCGAAGTGGGCGTGCAGCAAGCCCTTGGCGCAGCCCGCCTCCGTGGTGATCGACCGGCTCGTGAGCGCGCCCGGTCCGTCCCTCTCCACGATCCGTTCGGCGGCGGCGAACAGCCGCTCGCGCACGTCCGGAGTCGCCACTCCACGGGGTGACATCGGCCCTTCTTCCTCCCGGCGCGGGCGCCGTCATCGGCGCGGACCCTCGGATCGTAAGCGCATTGCCAGTTTGGGCGCACGCCCATACAGTTTGGGCGCACGCCCATTCTCAGTTGTCACGTACCAAGGAGGCACCCGTGCCGGACATCGTCAACGCCGAGCAGGCACTCGCGTGGAACGGCAGTGAAGGCGCCCACTGGGCCCGCACCCAGGACCGGTGGAACGCCGTGAACGAGGGCTTCAACGAGCCGCTGCTCGACGCCGCCGGCATCACCGACGGGCACCGGACGCTCGACATCGGCTGCGGTGCCGGGCAGACCACCCGCCTCGCCGCCCGCCGCGCACCGAGAGGAAGCGCCCTGGGACTGGACCTGTCGGGGCCCATGCTGGGCGAGGCGCGGAACCGGGCGGCGGCCGAGGGCATCGCCAACGTGACGTTCGAGCAGGGGGACGCGCAGGCGTACCCCTTCGAGGCGGCCGGGTTCGACGCGGCGATCAGCCGCTACGGGGTGATGTTCTTCGCCGACCCCGAAGCGGCCTTCGGCAACATCGGCCGGGCGCTGCGCCCCGGCGGACGTCTGGCGTTCGTCTGCCCCGCCGAGCCCGCGCACAACGGCTGGGTCGTCGCCATGACGGCACTGCGCGGCATCCTGCCGGTCGGCGACTTCGGGACGCCCGGGCTGCCCGGCATGTTCTCCCTGTCGTTCCCCGACCGGATCCGTGCCGTCCTCACATCCGCCGGATTCACCGGCCTGGCCGTCGACTCCGTCGAGGCGTACGGGGCATGGGGCGCCGGAGCAGACGACGCGGCGGACTTCCTGCTGGGCACCGGTCCCGGCCGCCATGCGATGGACCAGGTCGGCACGGCCGCGCGGGAGCGAGCCCGCCGCGCGCTCACGGACCACCTGCGCGACCACGAGGCGGCGGACGGCACGGTCCTGCTGCGCAGCGCGTCCTGGCTGGTCACGGCGGAACGCCCGTAGCCCGCTTCCTGCCGCCGGCGCGCCGCCGGTTGCCCGCGGGGCGCTCGGCGGCCGGTTCGGAGAGACGATGGGGGAAGCGGGAGGCGAGCGGAGGTCCGAGCCCGCGGTCCGCCAGTGAGGGGGCCGCGCTCGAACCGGTGGGCGGAAGGGGTTCCCGGGTGAGTACGTCCGATGCGTTCCGGGACGAGGTCGGCGGGACGGGTGAGCAGCCGGCGGCCCCTGGCGGGCTGCTGGACGTGCTCAGCCTGGCCGCGGTGGTGCTGGACGACAGCGGACGGATCGCGCTGTGGAGCCCGCAGGCCCAGGAGCTGTTCGGCTACTCCGCCGACGAGGCGCTGGGACGGTTCGCGGGCCGTCTGCTGGTCGACGAGCAGCACCTCGATCTCGTCATCGAGCTGTTCACCCGCGTGATGGAGAGCGGGCGGCGCTGGGCGGGCGGCTTCCCCGTCAGGCACAAGGACGGCACCACGCGGATGGTGGAGTTCCGCAACATGCGGCTGGACGACGACAAGGGCGGCCGCTACGCGCTGGGGATCGCCACCGACCAGGGCACGCTGCGGCGCGTGGAGCGCGACCTGGCACTGTCCCTGCGGCTGATCTCCCAGTCGCCGATCGGCCTGGGCGTCATGGACACCGCCCTGCGGTTCGTGCTGGTCAACCCGGCGCTGGAAGGCATGAACCGCCGCCCCGGCCAGGACACCGCCGGCCCGGCGGAGGGCGAGACGCCGCCGTTCCTGGCCGGCCAGGCCGTCACGGCGGTGATGCGCGAGGTCCTGGCCACGGGAGTCCCCGCCCTCGACCGGTTCGTGGTCGGGGAAACCCCCGTCGATCCGGGCCAGGAGCACGCCTGGTCCGTCTCCTTCTACCGGCTGGAGGACCCGTCCGGACGGGTCCTGGGCCTGGCCACCTCGGTGGTGGACGTCACCGGACAGCACCGGGCGGCCGCCGACGCCGCCCGGTCACGGCGCCGGCTCGCGCTGGTCGCCGACGCGTCCGTACGGATCGGCACCACCCTCGACCTGAAGCAGACGGCGCGGGAACTGGCCGACGTGTGCGTGCCGGAGACGGCCGACCTGGTCACGGTGGACGTCCTCGACAGCGTCCTCCAGGGCCTGCGTACGTCGGGGATGCCGGCCGGCCCGGCGCGCTTCCGGGCGCTCGCGGTGGTCTCGGCGTACCCGAGCGAGGCCGTCGAGGCCCCGGACCGCGTCGGTGACCTCGCCGAGTACGCCGCGGACCGGCTGGTCACCCGCTGCGTGAACACCGGCCGCCCCGTCCTGAGGGCGACGGTGACCGGCGAGGACCTGCGCCGCATCGCCCGGGACGACGCATCCGCCGCCGTCCTCGCCGCGGCCGGCATCCACTCGTACCTCGCGCTGCCGCTGATCGCCCGCGGCGAGGTGATCGGCGCCCTCGGCCTGATGCGGGCCCGGAACCCGGCGCCGTTCGACGAGGACGACGTCACCCTGGCCGGGGAGCTCGCCGCCCGCGCCGCCGTGTGCATCGACAACGCCCGCTGGTACCAGAGCCAGCGCCATGCCGCCCTCACGCTCCAGCGCAACCTGCTGCCGAACCGGCCCTCACGGCGGCCCGGGCTCGGCATCGCCCACCGCTACGAGCCGGCGGGCGCGACCAGTGAGATCGGCGGCGACTGGTTCGACGTCATCGCCCTCCCCGCCGACAAGACTGCCCTGATCATCGGTGACGTCATGGGCAGCGGCATCGACGCGGCGGCGACCATGGGCCAGCTCCGCACCGCCACCCGCACCCTGGCCCAGCTCGACCTGGATCCGTCCCAGGTCCTGCACCACCTCGACCAGGCGACCGCCGGCATGGACCACACCTTCACCACCTGCGTCTACGCCGTCCACGACCCGCACGGCCGGCAGTGCAGCATCTCGGTGGCGGGACACCTGCCACCGGTCCTCATGCGACCGGGGCGGGCTCCGGAGCTCCTCGACCTGCCGACCGGCGCCCCCCTCGGGGTGGGCGGCGTCCCCTTCCACACCACCCGTCTCGGCCTGAGCCCGGGGGACCAGCTGGTCCTCTACACGGACGGCCTGGTGGAGACCCGCGACCAACCCCTCGACGAGCGCTTCGCCCTCCTCCTCTCCCTGCTCGCCGGCCCCGACCGCGATCTGGAGGACACCTGCGACCTCCTGCTGCGCGAGCTGCGGCAGCCCGGCGACCGCGACGACGTGGCCCTGCTCATCGCCCGCATACGGGCGGAGCAGACGGACTGATCCCGCGGGACGCGACACGGCCGTCGCGTCCCGCGGGTCCCGGCCGGTCAGCCCACGAGCTGGTCCTGCCGCACCGGGTGCCGGCCGGACCCGCCGTCCGGACGCGCGAGCTTCTCGCCCTCGACGTCGATGTCCGGCAGGAGCCGGTCGAGCCACTTCGGCAGCCACCAGGCGGACCTGCCGAGGAGGGCGAAGAGGGCGGGGACGACGGCCATGCGGACGACGAAGGCGTCGAAGAGGACGGCCGTGGCGAGGCCGAAGCCGATCATCTTGACGAAGTCGTCGGACTCCATGACGAAGCCGCCGAAGACGCTGGTCATGATGATCGCCGCGGCGGTCACGACCCGCCCGCCGTACCGGAAGCCGGTGACGACCGCCTCGGCGGGCCGGGCGCCGTGGACGTACGCCTCGCGCATCCGGGACACCAGGAAGACCTCGTAGTCCATCGCCAGACCGAAGACCACGCCGATCATGAAGATCGGCATCATGCTCATCACCGGGCCGGGCTGCTCGACGCCGAGAACGTCGGCGAGCCAGCCCCACTGGAAGACGGCGACGACGGCGCCCAGCGCGGCGGTCACCGACAACAGGAAGCCGAGGGCCGCCTTCAGCGGGACGAGCAGGGACCGGAAGACGACCATGAGCAGCAGGAACGCCAGGCCGACCACCAGCGCCAGGTAGGGCACGAGGGCGTCGTCGAGGGTCTGCGAGAAGTCGATGAACATCGCGGTCTGCCCGGCGACCAGGATCTCCGTCGCACCCGTGCCGGACTCCAGGCGGGGCGCGAGGGCGCGCAGCGAGCGGACCAGTTCCTCGGTGCGCTCGTCGGTCGGACCGGTCGTGGGTGTCACGGTGAGGATCGCGGTGTCGCCCGCCTTGTTGGGGGTGGCGGGGGAGACGGCGGCGACGCCCGGGCGCGTGGCGAGCTCCTTGCCGACCGCGGTGGCCGCGCCCCGCGCGTCCTCGGCGCGGACGGTGATCGTCAGGGGCCCGTTGAAGCCGGGGCCGAAGGAGTCCGCCAGCAGGTCGTACGCCTTGCGCTGGGTGGTGTGCGCGGCCATGGAGCCCTCGCCGGGCAGGCCCAGTTCGAGGCTCGCGGCGGGCACGGCGACCGCGCCCAGGCCGACGACGCCGAGCAGCAGGACGGCGACGGGGTGGCGCAGGACGAGCGCGGCCCAGCGGGCGCCGAGGGCGGGCCTGCGGCGGGCGGCCCGCTTGTCGGCCCTGCGCTGCTGACGCCTCGACAGCGGCTTGCCGAGGTACTGCCTGCGCTCGCGGCGTGCGAGCACCCTGACGGGTGCGAAGCCGAGGAGGGCGGGCACGAACGTGACGGCCACGAGGACGGCGACGGCGACCGTGCCGGCCGCGGTGAGACCCATCTTGGTGAGCATCGGGACGTTCACCACGGCGAGCCCCGCCAGGGCGATGATCACGGTGAGTCCGGCGAAGACGACGGCCGAACCCGCCGTGCCCACCGCACGCGCGGCGGCCTCCGCGCGCTCACGGCCGTCGGCGATCTCGAAGCGGTAGCGGGACACGATGAACAGGGCGTAGTCGATGCCGACGGCGAGGCCGATCATCATCGCGAGCGTCGTCGTGGTGGACGACAGGCCGAGCGTGCTGCCGAGCGCGGTGATGCCGCTGATCCCGATGCCGACGCCGATCAGGGCCGTCAGCAGCGGCATTCCGGCGGCGACCAGGGAGCCGAAGGTCAGCAGGAGGACGACGGCCGAGACGAGGATGCCGAGCTTCTCGCCCGTACCGCTCATCGTCGCCTCGGTTTTGACGGCGTCCCCGCCGGCCTCGACGACCAGGCCCGCCTTACGGGCCTGCCGCATCGCGTCCGTCAGACCGTCGTGCGCGGCGTCGGTCAGCGCGGTGGCCTTGGTTTCGTACGTGACGTAGGCGTACGCCGTCGTACGGTCGCCGCTCACGGCGTTCGCCGCGAACGGGTCGGCCACGGCGGCGACTTGAGGTGCCTCGGCCAGGTCGGCGACGAGCCGCTCCACCTGCGCCTTACGGGTGGCGGAGGTGACCTGCTCGCCGCCGGGAGCGCGGATGACGACCCGGGCGGCGGCGCCGTCGGCGCGGGCGTCCGGGAACTTGCGCTGGAGGAGGTCGAACGCCCGCTGCGACTCCGTCCCGGGCATCGAGAAGGTGTCGGCGGGCGGGGCGGCGGCCGTGGAGGCCGCGAAACCCGCGCCGACGAGCGCCAGGAGCCAGAGGAGGAGGACGAGGCCCCGCCGTCGGAAGGCGAAGCGGCCGAGTCGGGAGAGCAAGGTGGCCACGGTGGTGGTGTCCTGTCGGGTGTGAGTGTCGTGGTGGGGTGGGTTGCGGGCGGCAGCGGTCGCGCCGCCGACGGCACGCGGAGGTGTCGCGTCGGCGACGGACGGTGTGCGGCGGGTATGGGCGGGCTCAGTCCTCGTCCCAGGCGACCGGCAGGCGGTGGACCCCGTAGATGTTCATGTCCGTCCGCAGCGGCACCTCTTCGGCCGGCACGGCGAGGCGCAAGGTGGGGAACCGGTCGAGCAACGCCGGGAGAGCCACGGTCAGTTCGACGCGGGCCAGTTGCTGGCCGAGGCACTGGTGGATGCCGTGGCCGAAGCCGAGGTGTCCGGTGGCCTTGCGGTGCAGGTCGAGGACGTCGGGTCCGGGGAAGCGCTCCGGGTCGCGGTTGGCGGCCTCGAGGGAGAGGGTGACGGTCTCGCCGGCCCTGATCGTCCGCCCGTCCAGTTCGACGTCCTCCAGCGCGGTCTTCACGGTGGTGTGCGCGATCGTCAGATAGCGCATCAGCTCCTCGACGGCCTGCGGGGCGAGCGCCGGGTCCGCGCGCAGGGCCTCGGTCTGGCCGGGGTTGACGAGCAGGGCGAACGTTCCATGGGCGATCATGTTGGCGGTGGTGTCGAGCCCCGCGGCGAGCAGGAAGCCCCCGAGGCCGACCAGCTCCTCCTCCGTGAGGTCGGATTCCTGGGCGAGGTCGCCGAGCAGGTCGTCGGAGGGCACGGCGCGCTTGGCGGCGACCAGTCCGGCCATGTACTCCTGGAGCCCGACCATCGCGGCGTACCGCTCCTCGGGCTCCACGTCCTGGGACATCAGCGTGTGGGCGTGGTCCTGGAAGCGGTCGCGGTCGGCGTAGGGCACGCCCAGCAGTTCGCAGATCACCAACGCGGGGATCGGCCGGGCGAACGCCTCGACGAGGTCGGCCCCGGGGCCTCGCCGCTCCAGCGCGTCCAGGTGCTCGGCGGTGATCTCCCGTACCCGTTCGGTGAGTTGACGCATGCGGCGTACAGTGAACTTCCCCGCGAGCAGCCGTCGGAAGCGGGTGTGCCCGGGAGCGTCCATCCCGGTCATGTCGCCGACGGGCGCGGGCGGCAGCGGGCCTTCGGGGCCGCCGGGGAAGGGGTAATGCATCAGCTCGTACCGGGAGCTGAAGCGGGGGTCGCCCAAGACGGAGCGGACGGTGGAGTGACCGGTGGCGAGCCATCCGACGTGCCCGTCCGGGTACGTCATCCGGACCAGCGGACTCGCGTCGCGCAGCTCCGCCAGGCCGGCGGGCGGGTCGAAGGGGCAGCCGGCGGCGCGCCGCGTCGGGAGCGTGACGGGCTCGGTGGTGTCGGGTCGAGGTGCCGGGAGCGTGACGGGCTCGGTCGTGTCGGGTCGGGGTGTCGGTTCGTGCTGCATGGTGTCCTCCGGTGGAGAGCGATGTGCGGTGGGCTCGCGAGGGCAAGCCGGACGTACCGCTGGGTGAGGTGGCTGGAGGCGGACAGGGCCGGTTTTCCGTGGTGCGGCTTTCCGTGGTGCCCGCAGGTGCGGGCGGCGGGCAGCGCGGGGCGGAACGGATCGGCGGACTCGGCAGGGGCGCCGGGCGCCCTGGCCCCCGAGCGGTTCCGTGCGAAGACGACCAGGCGCAGCACGGCGAACCGCGCGACACCGGCGAGCGCGGAGGCCGACAGGTAGACGCCCTGTTCGAGCGCCGCACCGGGCGCCTCCACCAGCTGCCGCAGGGCGAGCATCGCCGCGCAGGTCACCGCGTACGCGGCGGCCGCGGACCCGGCCGACTGCGCGTGCTGCCGCCAGGTCGCCCGCCCGCCGGCGCCGAAGCTGAAGCGGGCGTGCAGCTCCGTCGCGAGGAGCGTCGAGACCACGGTGACCAGGGCGTTCGCCAGGATCCAGGGGATCCAGGAGCCCAGCGCTGCCACGGCGAAGCTGGAGGCGACTCCGATGCCGCCGCCGCAGAGCGTGAAGCGGGCGAAGGAAGCGAGGGCGCCGGGTGTCGCCCGCCCCCGGCTTCGTGCCGTGTCCATGATCCGACCCCCTTGGTGCCATGGCCAACCAGCGCAGCGCGCACCCCAGGACGCGGAAGACCGAGGGGTGCGTCGTCCGTGGCGCCATCATGGCACACACGTGGCGCCATGCGGGAGCGGATTGGCGCCATGCTGTCCATGTCTCTGGCGTCGTGGTGGCGTTTTCGGTCGCCGTCCCCCGCCGAATGGCGCTTCTCGGCGCTGATCGGCGCTGATCGGCGCTGGTCGACGCTGGTTGGCGGGTGGTGGCGCCAGGAAGTGCCATCTGGCGCCCGTCTTGGGCCCGCACTGCTCGTGGCGCCGTGTCGGCTCGGCTCGGTTGCCGCAGATCCTTGCAGCCTCGGAGAGGGTGAGCTCCTGGCAATGTCGGCTGAGGTGCCACGTGGGCTTGCAAGTGGCGCCACAGTGGTGCCACTATTGCGTCATGGACCTCACGCCGTATGTCGACACCCTCCGCCGTGAACTCGCGGTGGCCGCCGAAGCCGGCGGGGAAGACGCCCGCGAGCTGGCCGAGAGGCTCACCGCTCCTTTGGAGTCGGCGACCCGGCTGACCATGCTCAACGTGCTCTCCGCCGCCATGGACGAGATCACCCGCGAGATCGCGCCCGGCTCCGTCGACGTGCGGCTGCGCGGGCTCGACCCCGACTTCGTGGTGTCGCTGCCGCCCGTCGACCGCGGCGCCCCCGTGGAACACACCGCGCCCGTCGAGCCGTTCAGGGCCCCGGCCTCGGCCGAAGGCGACGAGGGCGGCACCGCCCGCGTCAACCTGCGTCTGCCGGCGCACCTGAAGGCCCGCGCCGAGGAGGCCGCCGCGGCAGAGGGCCTCTCGGTCAACGCGTGGCTCGTGCGGGCCGTGTCGGCCGCCGTCCACGGCGGCGCGAGGCCGCGACCCGCCGAGACCACCCAGACCATCGGGCAGAGCATCACCGGCTGGGTGCGCTAGCCGCACTCCGCCCGCCCCACGTCACCCTTCACGCCTCACCCACACCACGTCCCACCAGCGGGGACGCCCTGAAGACCCAAGAGGACGGGACAGCCATGCCTTCTTTCGACACTCCCGCACCGATCTCGGTCACCGCCCACGTCGAGGCCGGTTCCATCCGTTTCACCGCGAGCGACCGCGTCGACACCGTCGTCGAGGTACGGCCCCGCGACCCGAAGAAGGACCGGGACGTGCGGACCGTCGAGCAGACGGAGGTCCAGTACGCGAACGGCGCGCTGACCATCAGGACGCCGAAGCTGCGCAACTCGCTGCGCCGTCCCGGCTCCGTCGACGTGACGGTCGAGCTGCCCGCGGGCTCGGACGTCGACCTGACCGGCGCCTGGGCGCAGGTGCTCGGTGAGGGCCGGCTCGGCGAGGTCCGGGTGAAGACCTCGGCCGGTGACGCCCGCCTCGACACGACCGGCCCGCTGCACCTGACGGCCTCGCACGGCTCGATCACCGTGGACCGGGTCGAGGGTGCGGCCGAGATCACCACCAGCTCCGGCAGCGTGCGCGTCGGCCTCGTCGACGGCCCCGCCGTCCTGAAGAACTCGCACGGCAGCACGGCCGTCGGCGCCGCGACCGGCGACCTGCGGGTGAGCGGCGCCAACGGCGACATCGACATCCGGCGTGCCGAGAGCTCGGTCACCGCCACCACCGCCCACGGCACCCTGCGTGTGGCCGAAGTGGCCCGCGGCACCGTCCAGCTGGAGACCTCCTACGGCGCCATCGAGGTCGGTGTCCGCGAGGGCACCGCCGCCTGGCTCGACGTCAGCTCGGGCGCGGGCCAGGTGCGCAACACCCTCACCGCCTCCGAGGCCCCGGAAGAGGCCGAGGACACCGTCAAGATCCGCGCCCGCACCAAGTTCGGCAACATCGACGTCCTCCGCGCCAGGGTCTGACCGCCGTCGAGGGGCCCGGCCTCCTCGGCTCGGGCCTCCTCCCGGTGACGTGACTCCAGCGACTTCAAGCAATTCCCCAGCAACTTCAGCCCCCGAAGGGGAGGGCCCATGCCCACGTCTGTCATGCCCATGCCCATGCCCATGCGGGGGAGTGGTTCACCGTCGCCCGTCGCGATCTCCACCGTCGGGCTGCGCAAGTCCTACGGCGACAAGACCGTCCTCGACGGCATCGATCTGCGCATCCCGGCGGGGTCCGTGTTCGCGCTGCTCGGCCCGAACGGCGCCGGCAAGACCACCGCCGTCAAGATCCTCTCCACCCTCGTCACGGCCGACGGCGGGCAGGCGCAGGTCGCGGGCCACGACCTGGCCGCCGATCCGCAGGCGGTGCGTGCGGCGATCGGTGTCACGGGTCAGTTCTCCGCGGTCGACGGTCTGATCACCGGCGAGGAGAACATGTGGCTCATGGCGGACCTGCACCACCTGCCGAAGCGGGAGGGGCGGCGGGTGACCGCGGAGCTGCTGGAGCGCTTCGACCTGACCGAGGCGGCGAAGAAGCCGGCGTCGACGTACTCGGGGGGCATGAAGCGGCGCCTCGACATCGCGATGACGCTGGTCGGCGATCCGCGGATCATCTTCCTCGACGAGCCGACCACCGGTCTCGACCCGCGTTCCCGGCACAACATGTGGCGGATCATCAGGGAGCTCGTCGCGGACGGCGTGACCGTCTTCCTCACCACGCAGTACCTGGAGGAGGCCGACGAGCTCGCCGACCGCATCGCGGTCCTCCACGACGGGAGGATCGCCGCCGAGGGCACGGCGGAGGAGCTGAAGCGGCTCGTGCCGGGCGGGCACGTCCGCCTCCGCTTCACCGACCCGGCCGCGTACACGAGGGCCGTCGCGGCCCTGACCGACGCCGCCCGCGACGACGAGGCCCTCACCCTCCAGCTCCCGAGCGACGGCAGCCAGCGCGAACTGCGCTCCATCCTCGACTGGCTGGACGCCGCAGGCGTCGAGGCGGACGGACTGACCGTCCACACGCCCGATCTCGACGACGTGTTCTTCGCCCTGACCGCCGACACCGTGCCGGGCCGGCCCGACCAGTCCCAGGAGACCTCCCGATGAGTTCCCTGTCCCTCGCCGTGCGCGACTCGTCCACGATGCTCCGCCGCAACCTGCTGCACGCCCGGCGCTACCCGTCGCTCACGCTGAACCTGCTGCTCACACCGATCATGCTGTTGCTGCTGTTCGTCTACGTCTTCGGCGACACCATGAGCGCCGGCATCGGCGGCAGCGGCGCCGACCGCGCCGACTACATCGCCTACCTCGTCCCCGGCCTGCTGCTGATGACCATCGGCAGCACCACCATCGGCACCGCGGTATCCGTCGCCAACGACATGACCGAGGGCATCATCGCCCGCTTCCGCACCATGGCCATCCACCGCGGCTCCGTCCTCGTCGGACACGTCGTCGGCAGCGTCCTGCAGTCCGTGGCCAGCGTCGTCCTCGTCGGCGCCGTCGGCTTCGCCATCGGCTTCCGCTCCACCGACGCCACCGCCGTCGAATGGCTCGCCGCCTTCGGACTCCTCGTGCTCTTCGCCCTCGCCCTCACCTGGATCGCCGTCGGCATGGGCCTCGTCAGCCCCAACGCCGAGGCCGCCAGCAACAACGCGATGCCGCTGATCTTCCTGCCGCTGATCTCCAGCGCGTTCGTCCCGGTCGACGCCATGCCGGGCTGGTTCCAGCCCATCGCCCAGTACCAGCCCTTCACCCCCGCCATCGAAACCCTGCGCGGACTGCTCCTCGGCACCGAAATCGGCCACAACGGCTGGCTCGCCGCCGCCTGGTGCCTGGGCCTCGCGGTACTCGGCTACTTCTGGTCGACGTCGAAGTTCGACGAGGACCCGAAGTAGCGGGGCGGCCCCGACGGTCACATCGAGGGCCGCCGGGACCTGTCCGTACCGTCGTCCACGCCGTTCACACGGCGTCGACGTCGGCGTCGACGTCAGCGTCGGCGCCTACGCCGTCACGGTCACCGCCGGCCGGACCACCGCCGGCCGGACCACCCGTGGCCGGAGCCTCGGACGCCGGTTCCGCCAGCAGGTCGTCGGCGATGCGCAGCCGGGTCTCCGGGAAGTACTCCGCGATCGCCTCCCGCATCATCGCCTCCCCCTCGGAGTCCGGCACGGCGCACCGCTCCCGCGTCTCCGCGTCCGGCCACCGCGCGTACGCCACCCATGTGCCGTCATCCGCCTGGTGCAGCCGTGAGCCGTAGCTCCCGCACTCCCGGTGAATGGCCAGCGTCACCCGGTGCCAGCCTTCCACGAGCAGCTCTTCCTTACCCGGATGCGCACGCCACCGATAGATCACCGCGAACACTTGTCATCCCCTCCCGTGGTTGATCGCCACCCGACGATAGATCACCGGTGGCCGTCCCAACTGGCCCGCCACGCCTGGCATTCCGCAACGCCGACGACGCGTCGCGGGGGTGGGCACGAGTCGGGGCAACATGAACAGCAGCGGGCAAAGAGGCGGCCAGAAAAGGGAGTTGCCGGTGTGCTGAGTTACGTTGATGGGGTGACCGACATCGAATCGCGCATCGACACGTCCCGGCCCCACACCGCCCGGATCTGGAACTACTGGACGGGCGGAAAGGACAACTACCCCGTCGACCGGGAGGCCGGTGACCAGATCCGGCAGTTGCATCCCGGGATCGGGGAGTACGCGAAGGCGGACCGGCTGTTCCTGGGGCGAGCCGTTCGCCACCTGGCCTCCGAAGCGGGGATACGGCAGTTCCTGGACATCGGCACCGGCCTGCCGAGCGCCGACAACACCCACGAGGTCGCCCAGCGCGTCGCCCCCGACGCGCGGGTCGTGTACGTCGACAACGACCCGCTGGTCCTCGCGCACGCCCGCGCGCTGCTCGTCGGGACCCCCGAGGGCCGGACGGACTACCTGGACGCGGACCTGAGGGACGTCGACACGATCCTCGCCGCCGCCTCGAAGACGCTCGACCTCTCGCAGCCGGTCGCGCTGATGCTGCTCGGCGTCGTCATCTTCATCGAGGACGACGAGGAGTCGTACGCCATCGTCCGCCGCCTCATGGACGCGCTCGCACCCGGCAGCCACCTCGTCCTGTCGCACACGGTGACGCATCCCGACATGCCGGACGTCGACGCGGCGGTCGCGTTCTGGAACGAGCACGGCACCCCCCGACTCACCCAGCGCACCCCCGCCGCCGTCGCCCGCTACTTCGACGGCCTGGAACTGCTCGAGCCCGGCGTCGTCTCGTGCTCGGCGTGGCGGCCGGAGACGCCGGCGGCCGACGTCGCGATGTACGGGGGCGTCGGCCGCAAGTGACGGCCCGGCCGCAGGGGACGGCGTGGCCGCAGGCTTCTGCCTGAGGAGCAGACCCGGGAGCCAGGTGCCCTCTGAGGAGCAGGCCCGGGAGCCAGGTGCGCTCCGTGGCGCGAAGCCGTCCGCGGCGGGATGCTGAGAGGAGAAGGGCCGCGCGGCGCTTCCGCGTGGTCGCGGGTACGAGGAGGCGGACCATGACACGGCACCTGGAGTGGAAGGTCGGCGTGGATCTGGTCGAGGAAGGCGGCAGGACCAAGGCGGAGGCGCGCCTGGACACCGGCACGTCGACCCTCACCGGACACGGCAGCGCCCGCTGCAACCCGTCCGACGTGGACGTACCGGTCATCGGCGACGAGCTCGCCGCGGGCCGGGCCATGAAGGATCTGGCCGGAAAGCTGATGAGGGAGGCCGACCGGGAGATGGAGGCCGTGGGCGCCGACACCGTGCCGCGGCGCACCGGCCCCGGATACGGCTGGCCGGAGGCGGTCGAGTGACGGACCGCCGCGCAGCAGTCCGTCCCGGCCCGCCGGTGCCGAGCGCACCGGCGGGCCGGGCGCTGCCGTGGCACCTACGACCCGGCCCGATTCCCGGACGGCACGCCCGCGGGATCACGGGGCGGCGGCCGCTCAGCCCGGCCCGTTCCCCTCGTCGTCTTCGTAGGCGAGCCGGTCCACGACCTCGACGACCCCGTCCACGTCCTCGCAGAGGCGTACGAAGATCGGCGCGAGGCTCTTGCGCGGCAGGCTGCCGGTCAGCGTCACCCGGCCCTCCGCCACGTCGATGTGGAGGGAGGCGGGGGACAGGCGCAGGATGCGGGTCACGACGTCCTCCAGGATCTCCTCCTGGATGGCCCGGTCGCGCCGCAGGAACAGCTGGAGCAGATCGCTGCGGCTGAGCACGCCGATCAGCCGGCCCTCCGGGTCCACCACCGGCAGCCGCTTCACCCGGTGCCGCTCCATGTGCCGGGCTGCTTCCACCGCCGTCCATGAGGGGCGGGCGGTGACCACCGGGCTCGACATCATGGCCTCGGCGGTGCTGGGGCCGTCCTTCGCGGTGTGGCGCCTGAGCAGGTCCGCCTCGGAGACCACCCCCACCGGCCGGTTCGCCTCGTCCACGACCGGCACGGCCGTGATGCCGTACTCGTCGAGCAGCCGGGCGATCTCCTTGAACGGAGTGCCCGGCTGCACCGCGATCGCGGTCGGCGTCATGAGGTCGGCGACACTGCGGTGCCTCATCGTTCGTCCCGTCCCTTCTCGGCTCCTTTGTCCATGATCCCTCACGGATGTCGGTCGCGGGCCCCTCGCCCGCGCCGCGCTGGCCGAGCGGAAAGGGGCTCAGTCCAGGTCGAGTACCGCGCGCAGCGCCGCCACCGCGTGGTCGCGGTGCTCGTCGAGCCATCGCACCGCCGCCGCCTCGTCGCCCTCGGCCACCGCCGAGATGACCGCCCGGTGCTCGTGGACCGCCTGCTCACGGTGCGGGTCCTCGGCGTAGTAGAGCGCGCGGTACGCGTCGGTGGCGTCCCACAGGGTGGCGATCAGCCGCACCAGGCGCGGCATGCCGGAGGCCTCGATCAGGGCGAAGTGGAAACGCCGGTTGGCCTCGGCCATGGCCGTGACGTCGCCCGTGCCGGCCGCCCGTTCGACCTCCTCCTGGATCTGATCCAGGGCGTCGGTCAGCCCGTCCGGCATCCGGGTGAGCGCGGCGCGGACGGCCTCCGTCTCCAGGAGCTGCCGGATCCGGTAGATCTCCTCCAGATCCGCCATGGACAACTCGGCGACGAAATAACCCCGGTGGACGTGGTGCACCACCAGGCCCTCGGCCTCCAGGGTCTTCAGCGTCTCCCGCAGCGGGACCCGGCTCACGTCGAGCCGCGCGGCGAGGGAGTCCTGCCGGATCGGGTCGCCGGGCCGCAACTCCCCGGTCGTGATGGCGCGTCGCAGTTCTTCCAGGACGAACTGCTGGGCGGTCGGCGGCCGCCGCCTCTCCACCGCGCTGCTCATCGCTGTGTCCCTTCGAACTCTGCCTGCCCGAGCCTCGCCTGCCCGTGCCCTGGCTCCCCGATCCCTGGCTCCCCGATCCCTGCGTCTGCGATCCCTGCCCCTCCGAGCGCTCCTTCGCCGGGCTCCTCCCGTCCCGGCTCCACCGCTCCACGCTCCTTCAGCCCCAGCTCCGCCAGGACCTCGGCGGTGTGCTCGCCGAGGCGCGGGGGAGCGGAGCGGTACGCGGCGGGCGTGGCGCCGAAGGTGACGGGGTGGGCGACCTGCCCCGGCCCGGCTGCCTCCTCAGGGACGCGCGGGCCGAGCCCGAGGCGGTCGGCCAGCGCGAAGGCGCCGGACAGGTCGTTGATCGGGCCGCAGGGCACGCCGACCGCGGTCAGCTCCTCGAACCAGTCGTCGGCGGTGCGCGCCGCGAGCCGCCCGGACAGCGCGGCGGCCAGCTCCTCCCGGTGGGCGACGCGGGCGGAGTTGGTGGCGAAGCGGGGGTCGTCGGCGAGGCCGGGGCTGCCGATCCGTTCGCACAGGGCACGGAACTGGCGGTCGTTGCCGACGGCGAGCACGAGCGGGCGGTCGCTCGCCTCGAACACCTCGTACGGAGTGATGCTGGGGTGCCGGTTGCCCAGGGCGCGCGGTACGACGCCGGCGGCGAGGTGGGCCGAGGCCTGGTTGGTGAGCGCGGAGAGCAGGGAGGTCAGCAGGGAGACCTCGATCCGCTGCCCCTCGCCCGTCCGCTCGCGGTGGCGTAGCGCGGCCAGGACGCCGAGTCCCGCGTGGAGGCCGGTGATGACGTCCACGAGCGCGACACCCGCCTTGGTGCCGGGGCCGCCGGGCTCGCCGGTGACGCTCATCAGCCCGCCCATGGCCTGCACGAGCAGGTCGTAGCCGGGCAGCGCGGCGCCCTCGGCGGAGCCGAATCCGGTCACGGAGCAGTAGACGAGGCCGGGGTTGGTGGTCCGGACCCGCTCGTAGCCGAGGCCGAGGCGGTCCATGGTGCCGGGGCGGAAGTTCTCCACGAGGACGTCGGCCCGGTCGACGATCGCCCGGGCGGTCTCCAGGTCCGCCGGGTCGGCCAGGTCGAGCGCGACGGAGCGCTTGTTGCGGTTCACGCCGAGGAAGTACGTGGTCTGGCCGTCGGCGAAGGGCGGGCCCCAGGCGCGCGTGTCGTCGCCCGAACCGGGACGCTCGATCTTGATCACCTCGGCGCCGAGGTCCGCGAGGAGCATCGTCATGTACGGGCCGGCGAGCACCCGGCCGAAGTCGGCCACGACGATCCCGCCCAGGGCGCCGCCCTCGGCGGCCCCTTCCGGCTCACCGGCCAGGGCGGCCCGCACAGCCCCCTCCGGCCCACCGGCCAGGGCGCCGCCGTCCATGGCCCCTTCCGCTCTCCCGGACAGGACGCCGTCCGCAGTCCCTGCCGGCCTCCCCGACAGGGCGTCGTCCGCAGGGCCTTCCGGCCGTTCCGCCCGCATACCGCTCTCCTTCGTGGCCCGCTTCCGGGGCCGTCGGATCCCGCCGGTCCACGCCGGACCGTACGCCCCGGTGATCGCATATTCAATACTGGATCCAATATCCGATCTCCCGCTAGGCTGCGGCCCGCCGAGTTGTCACTGTCGCCAGGAGGCCGTCCGTGAAGTCGCCGAAGTCCCCGAATCCGTCGCCTGTCCACCCGCTCGACCTGTTCGCGATCGACGGGCTCCTGACGGACGAGGAGCTGGAGATCCGCCGCACCGTACGGGCGCTCGCCGACCGCGAGCTGCGCCCGCACGTCGCCGAGTGGTTCGAGGCGGGCGCCATCCCCGCCCGCGAGCTGGCCCGCACCCTGGGTGGTCTCGGCGTCCTCGGCATGCACCTGGAGGGCTACGGCTGCGCGGGCACCAACGCGGTGGCGTACGGCCTGGCGTGCATGGAGCTGGAGGCCGTCGACTCCGGCCTGCGCTCGCTGGTCTCCGTGCAGGGCTCGCTCGCCATGTACGCGATCTGGAAGTTCGGCTCCGAGGAGCAGAAGCAGCGCTGGCTGCCCGGGATGGCGGCCGGCGAGTACATCGGCTGCTTCGGCCTGACCGAGCCGGACGCCGGCTCCGACCCGGGCGCCATGCGCACCAACGCCAAGCGCGACGGCGCCGACTGGGTGCTCAACGGCACCAAGATGTGGATCACCAACGGTTCGGTCGCCGACGTCGCCGTCGTCTGGGCCCGCACCGAGGACGGTGTCCGCGGCTTCGTCGTGCCCACGGACACCCCCGGCTTCAGCGCGCCCGAGATCAAGCGGAAGCTCTCCCTGCGTGCCAGCGTCACCAGCGAACTGGTCATGGAGGACGTGCGGCTGCCCGCCGACGCGATGCTGCCCGGGGCCCGCGGTCTCTCCGGCCCGCTCGGCTGCCTCAACGAGGCGCGCTTCGGCATCGTCTTCGGCGCCCTCGGCGCCGCCCGGGACTGCCTGGAGGCGGCGATCTCGTACGCGGGCGACCGCACGGTGTTCGCGCGGCCGCTGTCCTCGTACCAGCTGACGCAGCAGAAGCTCGCCGACATGTCGCTGGAGCTCGGCAAGGGCATGCTGCTCGCCGTCCACCTCGGCCGGCTCAAGGACGCCGGCACGCTCGCCCCCGAGCAGATCAGCCTCGGAAAGCTGAACAACGTCCGCGAGGCCATCGCCGTCGCCCGCGAGTGCCGCACCATCCTCGGCGCCAACGGCATCACCCTGGAGTACCCGGTGCTGCGCCACGCCAACAACCTGGAGTCGGTCCTCACCTACGAGGGCACCAGCGAGGTGCACTCCCTGGTCATCGGCAAGGCGCTCACCGGCGAGCAGGCCTTCCGCTGACCTGTCGCCCCCACCCTGGGCCGTCGCCCCGGGCCCCATCCGGCCCTGGTCCGCCGGACAGGCCCTAGCCGGCCGTCACCCGGTCCACGAAGGCGTCGAGGTTGCCCTTCATCCGGTCGACCTGCTCCTCCAGGGTCAGGGACTCCTCGTGGCGCCGGCCGCGCAGCTTCGGCTGCCGCCTGCCCCGCACGTACAGCGGGCAGGCGAGGTCGGCGCAGATGTAGGTGCCCACCGTGTTGCCCTCGCGGCCCCGCGTGCCCGCCAGCGGCGCGGCGAGCAGGGTCACGCCGGAGGAGGCGTGCGAGGTCAGGCAGATCTGGCACATGCTGGACTTCGTCGCGCTGGTGCGGCCCACCGCCGGCACCCGCAGCGTGATGCCGACGACGCCCTCGGGGCGCGGGACGACCAGGTGGGCGCGCAGCGGCGCTCCCGGGTCGACCCAGCCCAGGAAGTCCAGGTCCTCCCAGGGGAGTTCGGCGAAGTCGAGCGGCAGCTTCATGCGGGCCGCGTCGCCCTTCGTGCAGTTCACGAAGGACGACCGGATCTCTTTGTCGGTCAGTGGTTCCACCAGGCGACCGTAACCGGAATGCTTGCCCGGGGCATCCGATTATCGGGCACCCGGGCCCCGCCTCAGGCCACCCAGTCCGGCAGGTGCGGGTCCGAGAGCCGGGCCGGAGCGCCGTCCAGGGCCGCCGCGAGCCGCTCCGCCGCCGTCTCGTAGACCTCGGCCGGCAGCGCGTACGGGATCCGCAGCCGGTGCTCGTGGGTCCCGGGATCCACCCCGAAGCGGGCACCGCCCTCGACCCGCACCCCGTGCCGCAGGGCCCGCGCCGCGAGCTGCGAGGCGAAGGGCCGGCCGAGGTCGATCCACAGGCACAGCCCGCCCGGCGGAAGCGTCCACCGCCACTCCGGCACGTGCCGGGCGAGCGCGGACACCAGCGCCTCCCGGCGCCGCCGCAGCTCCGCCGCCCGTCCGGGCAGCAGCGGGTCGATCCGGTCCATCAGGGCCACGGCGACCAGCTGGTCGAGCACCGAGCCGGCGAGGTCGTGGGTGATCCGTACCCGCGCCAGCTCGGTGACCACCCGCGAGGAAGCCCGCGCCCAGCCGACCCGCAGCCCGCCCCAGCAGCTCTTGCTGAGGGACCCCACGCTGATGATCTGCTCCCCGGTGCCGGGACCGGCCGAGGCCGCGAACGGCCGGGGCGCCGGCACGTCCAGGGCGATGTCGGACAGCGTCTCGTCCACCACCAGCCACGTGCCGGTGGCCCGGGCCGCCTGTGCCACCTCGCGCCGCTGCTCCTCCGGCATCAGACGGCCCGTCGGGTTGTGGAAGTCAGGGATGAGATAGGCGAGCCGCGGCGCCGTCTGCCGCAGCGCCGCGTCGACGAGCCCGCTGTCCCAGCCCGCCTCGGTGACCGGTACCGGGGTGATCCGCATCCGGTGGCCGCGCATCGCGTCCAGGGCGTTGGTGTACGAGGGGTTCTCCGCCAGGACCCGGTCGCCCGGGCCGCCGAGCAGCGCGAGGGCCAGGGTGAGTGCCTGCTGGGCGCCCGTGGTCACGAGGATCTGCTCGGGGCGGGTGGGCAGGCCGCGTGCCGTGTACCGCTCGGCGATCGCGGCACGCAACTCGGGGATCCCGTACGGGTGGTAGCCCTGGGTCGCCGTGTAGCGCGGCAGCTCGGCGGCGGCCTCGGACAGGGCCTGCGCCACCAGGCCGGCAGGCGCCTCGGGTGCGGCGAGAGCGAGGTCGATCACGGAGCCGGTGTCGCCGTGCAGTGCGGCCGGACCGATCGGCGACTGGCCGTCGGGCAGCGCCGTCCAGGTGCCCGCGCCCTGCCGGCTGTGCGCGTAACCGCTCTCGCGCAGCAGGTCGTACGCGGCGGTGACGGTCGTCCTGCTCACCCCGAGCGCCACCGCGAGCTCGCGCTCGGCGGGCAGCCGCATCCGCAGCGCGACCCGTCCGTCGAGCAGGGCCTGCCGTACCGCCCGGGCCAGTTCGCGGTAGCCGAAGCGGCCCTCGGCGGGCGGCGTGAGCAGGGCCGCCAGCTGACGGCCGCTCAGGGTGCGGTCGGACGCGGTGACCACGGAACGGACCACTCGACCCTCTGCCATGCCAATCACTCCTCATTGGCTCTGCTGTCCAGGCCAATAAGGCTACAGACTCCCTGTCATTGGCCTGGTGGCCCAGGAGAGGAGCAGGCGAGATGTCCGGACACTTCACCGATCGCGACGAGAGGACCTGGCAGCGGCGCACCGAGGAGCGGATCGCCGAACCGTGGGGCCTCGGGGCCTTCCTCCGCTCCCTGCGCACCCGCCGGAGGACGGGGCGGCGCGGGGAGTGGGGCCCCGAGGCCGTGAACCCGGTCGCTCAGATCAGCGGCTGACCGCCGGGCCCGCCCGGCGCGGGTGGCGAGGACGACGACGAGGTCAGGTCCGTGGCGGGCTGCGACTCGGGACCCGAGGACTGCGTCGGCGGCGCTGTGTCCGAAGGCGTCGAGTCCGACGGGGTCGGGGTCGACGTGGACGGGGTCGGAGTGGTCGGGGTGAGCGTCGACGGGCACGGCGAGGGAGTCACGCCGTTGACGGGCGTCGGGGTCTCCGTACCCGTGATCGTCACGCACGGCACCGGAGAGGACGGAGAGGTCGACGGGGACGTCGAGGGAGACGTCGACGTCGACTTCGAGGGGGTGGGTGGCGGCGGGGGAGTGGTGTGCTTGTCCTGGCGGTGCCCCGTGCCGCCGGTCTTCCTGGCGATCCAGCTGTCCGTGTGCGGGTCGTAGACCACGAAGACGTTGATCACCGTCACGGACGGCTGGACGACGACCACGTTGCCCGTCCGGTAGCCCGGCCACGCGGCCCCGACCTGCTTCGGCGACTGCTGGGCGACCGGCGGCGCCAGCGGATTGCCGCAGGCGCACCGCACCCGCGGCACCCCGTGGTCGTCGACCAGGACCGCGGTGCCCGCCTGCAGCACCGACTGGTACGAGGTGGCCTTCCCGCCGCTGAAGCCGTGGTTGGTCACCCGGGTGTCCACCCGCAGCTGAAGCGAGGTCAGGGAGCGCAGATAGCCCGGCACTTCGCCGGCCGAGATGCCGAGGACCGAGGCGAAGGCCGCGTTCTTGGCGGGCTCCTCGGTCAGGAAGCGGACCTGCTTCTCGACGTCGCAGCTCGCCGTGCGGTGCGTGCCGCCGTACAGGCCAGGCGTCGACCCCGTGACGCTGCGCGCCACGTTGACCGCCGTGCCGGTCCCGCTCGGCAGCGGCGGCGGCGAGAGGGTGGAGTCGTCCGTACGGGCCGTCGAGCGGGTGAAGGGATCCGGGCCGCTCGCGGAGGTGTTCTGCAGGAACACCTCGCCGCCGCCCGAACCGGCCTGGTTGCCGCCGTCACCGCCGTTCCGCGTGGTCAGCACGACGACCAGGGCGACCGCGGCCACCACGATCGCCGTCAGGGAGGCGACCTTGGGCACGGAGCGCCACCACGGGCCTCCGCCGCCACCGCCGGGCGCCGCGCCTCCTCCCGTACCGCCGCCGGGGCCGCCCGGACCACCGCCACGGCCGCCTCCGCCGCCGCCCGAGCCGTCGTGCGGAGGGCCGGGAGGCGGTGGCGGAGGGGTCTGGCCCGGGCGCGTGCCGGGGCCCGAGAGGGGCCCCGAGGGCGGGCCGCTGGGAGGGACTGAGGGCCGACCGGACGGCGGGTGGGAAGTCACGTTTTTCCCTTTCTTCCGTTCCGCGCCCATTGTGTGCGCCGATCCGGGGTCACCCGCAAGCGGACGGCCCGACCAGCGACGGCTCGCCGGCGGACGGGCCGCCGGAAGGACGGTCCGCAAGCGGTCGGAAGCCGCCGGTATTAGCGTGGGCAGGGTGAGCACCCGGCTCCCCACCCCACCCGGCACGGCCGCGTCCGGCGCCGCCACCGCCCAGGCGACGCACGCCGTCGCCTGGGCCTTCGCCGCCGTCGTCGCCGGCTACGCGGCGATGTGCCTCACCGCCGGCCTGGGACTCTGGGCCGCCGGCGCGGCCGACCTGCCCGGCGGCAGCGGCGCGTTCGTCGCCGTCCTCGCCGCGGTCGTCGTCATGGCCACGGGCGGCCAGGTCTCGCTCTCCGGCGAGGCCGGCTCCCTCGCCGGTACCCAGGCCGAACTCAACGCCATGCCGCTCACCGTCACCCTGGTGGGCGCACTCGTCACCGGAAGCGTCTTCCTGCGCCCGCTGCGCCACCACGCCGTCGCGCCCGCCCGCGCACTCCTCGCCCTCGCCGTGCCCACCGTCCTGCTCTGGCTCGCCGGGCTCGGCGGGCTGTCCGCGCTGGCCCGGCACGACTTCCCGATCAGCCTCGGCGGCGGCACCGCCGAGGACAGCGGGGACCTCGGCGACCTCTTCAAGGACCTCCTGGACGCGACCGATCCCTCAGTCGGCTTCACCACGGACGTCGGACCCACGCTCTTCTACGGCCTGCTGTGGATCCTCGGCGTCCTCGTCGTCGCCCTGCTCGTCTCCCGCCGCACGCCGCTGCCGCCCCGGCTCGTCCGCCACCACCAGGCCGTACGGCCCGCGGCCTCCGCGATGCTGCTCCTGCTCCTCGCGTACGTGTTCGTCGCCCTGGTCATCGGACTGGTGGTCGCCGCAACGAAGGGGCACGCCGCCGAGACCTTCGCCGTGCTGCTGCTCGGCCTGCCCAACGTGGCGTGGCTCGCGCTCGGCATCGGCATCGGCGGCTCCTGGGAGGGCCGGGCCGAGGGCCCGTTCGGCCTGCCGATGCCCCAGATCCTCGATTCGGTGCTACGCGGCGGCGACGGCGGCAAGGACCTGTCGACCGTCGACCTGTCCGCTCTCGCCGCCTACGACGGGCGCGCCTGGTGGCTGCTGCCGATCGCGGCGGTCCTCGTCCTCGCCGCCGCCTTCCTCGCCGCCGTCCGCTCGCCCGCCGGCGTCCCGCTGTGGCGCCACGCCGTCCACGTCGGCGCCGCCTTCGCCGTCACCATGCTCGTGGTCGCCCCGCTCACGAACGTCGAGGCGAGCTTCGGCCTCTCGATCCTCGGGATCGGCGACCTCGGGGCGCTCGGCGCCGACGTCGTGCTCCGGCCGCACATCTGGAAGATCGTCGGCCTGGCTCTGCTCTGGGGCCTGGTGACCGGCTTCCTGGGCGCGCTACTCGCGAGCCGCGTCCAGCGGCACGGCGAGGTCCCGGCGGACACCCCCTAGGGAGCCGCCGCGCAGGAGCCGTCGCCGACGTCGCCGAGCGTGAAGGGCGCCTGGGACGTCCTGTCGCCGTGCCGCAGCGTCAGCAGGATCTCGCCCTTCGTGTAGTCGGGGAACCACACCGCGTACAGCGTGCGGGCGTCGTCCGCGATCGTGCCGATCGGGATGACCTTGACGGGCTCGCCGCCACAGCTCGCGGCCGTCACCTTCGCGTGGTCGACGGCGAAGATCCGCCCCCAGCCCTCGGCGAACGAGGTGAAGAGGCCGCTGGTCCCGCCCGACTTCCCGAGGGGCGGCTGGTGCGGCTCCGTCAGGCACGCCCGCACGCCGACGACCTCGGGGCCGACCGTGGCGTGGCACAGCCGCCCGTCCGCCGTCTCCCACACGTACTCGGCCTGGCCGCTCGACCACGCGTCGACCAGCATCAGCCCGCCCGGGCCCGCGGCGTCCTCCGCTTCCCCGGACCCGAGCGTCGTGGTCAGCAGCGCGCCGGTCCGCTGGGCGACCTCCGCGCGGGACGGCCGCGACGGCGTGGGCGCGGGCGCGGACGACGAGGCCGCGGGCGTCCCGGTGCCGGCCGACCCGTCCTTCCCGGACCCGCCGGAACAGCCCGTCAGGGCCATGGCCAGAACCGCGCCGCCGACGGCCACACGAGCAGCGGCACCGTGCAGTACGGCGCCACGAGATCCCTCACGCATGATTCCCCCCTGGTCGCCGATCATCCCCTCGGCGTCACCGGATGATCGCAGCGGTCCGGCCGGCGCGCAATCATGATCCGTACGCCCGCCGTCACGGCCCAAGGGACCGGAACACCGGACGTGCCCATGCCGGGGGCTCCGGCGGGGGCGTGGGCCGCCACTCGTCGCTCCGCGCACGGCCCGTCCGGCCGGTGCCGCCGCTGCCCGCCTCCCGCGCCAGGGCCGCGCGGAGCTCCGTCACGAACTCCAGACACGTGCCGTAGCGCTCGTCGGGAGACTTCGCCAGCGCGACGGCGAACACCTCGTCCGCCGCCTCCGGCAGGCCCGGCCTCTCCTCCGACAGGGGCGGCGGCGGATCGTACTGGTGGGCCCACAGCAGCGCCATGTCGTCGTCCCTGCGGAACGGCGGCACGCCCGTCAGCGTCTCGAAGACCACGCAGGCCAGGCTGTACACGTCACA
Organism: Streptomyces sp. NPDC127092; assembly: GCF_042722475.1. NCBI lineage: Bacteria > Bacillati > Actinomycetota > Actinomycetes > Kitasatosporales > Streptomycetaceae > Streptomyces > Streptomyces sp. NPDC127092. The sequence continues at coordinate 1,210 of NZ_JBHXFE010000023.1, read as the reverse complement.
ACGCCCGTCCACCGGCTTGCCGGAGATCTGCTCGGGCGCCACGTAGTCCAGGGTGCCCACGAACTGCCCGACCGTGGTGAACCCGGTCAGCGACAGCGACTTCTTCGTCAGCCCGAAGTCGGTCAGATAGACGTGCTCGGGGTGGTCCCGGTCCGTGCCCTCGGCCACCAGGATGTTGCCCGGCTTCACGTCCCGGTGCACCAGGTCGTGCGCGTGCGCCGCGTCCAGGGCGGAGGCCACCTGCGCCGCGATCCGGCCCGCCGGCACCGGGGCCAGCGGCCCCTCCCGGTCGAGGAGCGCCCGCAGGTCCTGCCCCGGCACGTAACGCATCGCGATATACAGCACGCCCTCCGTCTCGCCCGCCTCGAAGACCGGCACGATGTGCGGATGGTCGATGGCGGCGGCCACCCGCGACTCATGCGCGAAGCGCTTGCGGAAGGTGTCGTTGCGGGCCAGTTCCGGAGCGAGGAGCTTCAGCGCCACCGTCCGCTCCAGCTTGACGTCGAAGGCCCGGTAGACCACCGCCATGCCGCCGCGCCCGATCTCCTCCTCCACCAGGTAGCCCGCGATCCGCTTGCCGAGCAGCCCCGAGTCACGGCCGGCGGCGGGGAGCCCGGGACGCGTCGTCGGGTGCGGCGCCGGGTCCGTACCCGGATCGCCGCGCCCGTCCGCCCTGCCGGCCCCGTCCGCCCCGGTCGCGGGCGTCACCGGCGTCATCGGCCCTCACCCGGCCCGTCCGGCTCCGGCGCTTCCGCCTCCGCCCGCGCTTCCGCCTCCGCCTCGGCACCTGCCTCTGCCCGCGTGCCGGCCCGCTCCTGTGCCGGCGGCTCCGTCACGACCCTGGTGGCGTCCGGCCCCTCTGCGGGGCCCGCCCAGGGGCCCTCTTCCGGTCCCCGGAGAGCGTCCTGGACGAGCCGGGGCACCACCTGGGTCGGCTCGTGCCCGACGTTCACGGCGGGAACGAACTCGGGCTCCGCCTGGGCCGGGGCCTCGGGCAGGGCCTGCGCCTGCGCCTCGGTCCTGAACCGGGGCTCGGCCTCGGGCAGGAGCTCCGAGGCCGGTTCCGGAGCGGACGCGGCAGCGGGCCGCCCGGCAGAGGCAGCGGGAGTGGGCGCGGACGCCGGTGGTGGCGTCGCCACAGACGTGGGCGAGTACCCGGGCGCCGGCGTGGGCGCCGGCGTGGGCGTCGCCACCGACGTGGGCGCGGATC